>JAGNGI010000022.1 GCA_018002295.1 Fidelibacterota bacterium | reverse complement strand
CCCAACAAGGACTCGAACCTTGAACCAACGGATTAAGAGTCCGCTGCTCTACCATTTGAGCTATTGGGGCTTAAAAAAGCGGGTTAATTTAAGATTTTCCGGAGAATCAAACAAAATAGCAGGCATCATTCGATTCGCTAAGCTTGATTGTATCCTGACTTAATTTTAAGTTAAGTTCCAAATGAAATGTTTTTCTATTATACTGAAAAATTTGACCGCTAAGTTAAAAAATCATATTATCTTAAGAATTTCTCTGGGATTAGTATTTTCATTTATATTCACCGGCTTTGCCTTTGCCCGGCAAAATGGATTGAAGTATGATCTCGATTTAGAATTCAATCCCATTGAAAACATTTTATCGGGATACGATAAGATTGCTTTCACTAATCACGCTCCGGTTGCGCTGGATACCATTTATTTGTTTGTTCGCGCCAATGCCTTTCGCAGTCGTGATTTACGCAGTTTTCAGAAATATGAGACTCAATTTGAAGCGCCGGCGTCTATCAACATTGAATCAATTACGATAAATGCCAAACCGGTTTCGGTAATGCAACCGGAATCAGTCAATCCGGCTGTAATTTTACCTGAATCTCTTCAACCCGGCGACTCGGTCGAATTAATCATTCAGTTTACGACTATAATACCACCCGGGAAAAGCAAACTCTGTTCAACTTATTCGGAAAAATCGTATTGCCTGATTTACTTTTACCCCCGAATTGCAGAATATCGTCGAGGTAGATGGCAGATTACTGGACTTAATGAGCTGGAGCGCGCACCCCTCGAATTTGCCAATTATTCTGTTAGATTCACCCTGCCGGATTATTTCCAGCCAGCTGGTTCACTTCAAATTGATTCTGTTGTTAGTCATAACGATAAAAATACTTTTATATTTCGCTCGGAGTATCTTCAGGACATTGGATTCATTCTCAATGATAGACTGAAGGTTTCGACTATTCGCTCTCGACCACATAACGAAGTAAAATTTATTAGCCGGTTTTCAGTCAACGATAAATCCAAGGATAAGATCGCTACTGAGATAATAAACGATATAGTAGACTATTACGCCAAATATTTGCCCGGAATGAATCAGCAAATAACGATTTATCCGACGGTCATCCCTGGCGGTTTCACAACTTCTCGTCTGATATTAATTGATAAAACAATCTTGGCCGAGGCGGCTAAACTCGATTATCTAAGTTTGTATATATTAGCTCGAGAAATTGCTCATCAATACCTGGGTTTTAATGTGGAATCCGAATATGATCTTAGTGTCTCGATTAGTGATGGTCTAGCTGGATTTCTGGCAAACGATTACCTAAAAAATCGCTACGAATTTCTGCATCAGAAATATAAACTGTCTGATAACCAATTAATTTCATTTAATACCAAGGTCTTTAATGTTTTTACATCTGGGTTGGAAAAAGAAAATATTCTCCAACCGGCGCGGGCTTCCAACGAAAGGGCAAATACTATATTTATCAACACTCAAACCCGTTTTTTAAAAAGTCAAAAATTAGTTGAAATGAGCCATTATGTGCTCGGTGACAGCCTTTTCAGCCAGGTTCTGGCTCAATATCAGGATTTTATTCAATCCGATAGTATTGATCCACAAGTATTTTTTAAAATAGCTGAGGAAAAATCCGGTTATGAATTCATTGCTCTCTACCAAAATTTTCTGCATTTAGAACAACCGACGGATTTAAAAATTCAAAAAGTCATTCGGTCACAAACGCTTAATCGCGAGCATATAACCGATGTGATCATCAAACAACCGTCGTTAAATTATCTTCCGCTTGAAGTAAATGCCTTTGACCGCAGCGGAAATGTTTACAATCATAGAATACAGCCGAGAACTGGAACATTCGATACTCTAACTTTGGTTACAGATAAACCGATTACCAAAATTGTGCTCGATCCCAATCGGCAAATCTGGGACTCCAATCGCCTTAACAATCAGTATCCTCGTTCGGTAGTTTTTAAATTTCTTGTCGGGTTGCCAAGTATTGATTCGTATCAAATCTTTTATTATCCGACTTTCGATTTCAATAATAGAGACATTATGCGTTTTGGGGTTAAACTACGTGGCCGTTACTGGATCAATATGCGGCCTTTATTTCCGGCTCAAAGTTTAGACGAGTGGTCTTTCGGTTTGAATTATGGTTATAAAAGCAAGACTTTCGGATACGATTTAAGTTACAGCACATCTTTGCTGGCATTTTTATTCAAGCCACGTATTTATCTGCGCTGGCGCGATTATTTCGACTTGATGGAGGGTAAAATTTCTACCGAAATCTATTTGGGAGATGTTAAATACTGGGGATTCAATCGAGTTCAAGGCTATCAGAAACTGAACTTGGGATTAGATTACCAAAAGGTACGTAGCCTGGAGTTCTTAAATACCAATAAGTGGGAAACCGGACAAAGTTTAAAACCCTATCTGGATTATGTCAATTTCCATAATTGGGGTAACATCCGACACATCGTTCATGCCAAATTCGTATATGGATTACCGGTTGGCGAAAACCATTTTAGTTTTGACAAATTAACCCTCGATGGTCAAGTCAAGATGCGCTTAAATCACCGCATCTGGCTTTATCAACGGCTTTTCTACGGCAATGCCCATGGCAATGTCCCTAAGCAGGAATATTTTTATTTGTTCGGTAAAAATGTTCTCGAAAACCAGAGTTTTGAGTCCTATCGGTTAGCTCAGGGTGAGGGCGATATGCGCGGCTATGGCGATCAATCTCTGAAGAGCTATAAAATGCTCACCAGCAATACCGAATTGCGTCGTAATCTTGCCCTCGCTGGGGCAGTGATGTTCGATTGTATTATTTTTCTCGATAGCGGTATATTACCGGAATCATTCAGTGCCATTGATTGGAAACAGACTCACTTCGATGCCGGATTAGGTGTCGAGCTGGAATTGTTGGACATACTCAAAGTTGGTATGCATTTCCCGTTATGGGTATCGCATCCTCCGCAATCAGAGCCTCGTTTTGATTTACGCTGGGTAATTACCACCGATCTTCAATTATAATTTCTATTGAACGCTAATATTCGACACTTCTCTTATATTGTTTAATCTCACAAAAAAACGTAATTTTTTGCGTTATGCAATTTATCAAGAAATTCCACGAGTGTCTCACCGAGAAGCAGACTTTTTTATGTATTGGGATTGATCCTGATCCGGGTAAACTGCCCTCCGGTTTTGCGGCTAATGTAGACGGCGTCTATCATTTTGTTAAGGAAATAATCGCCGCCACTGGCGCTTATACACCGGCTTATAAATTCAACTTGGCGTTTTTCGAAATGTGGGGTTCGCGTGGCTGGCAAATGCTCGAGAAATTGCTCAGCGAGATGCCGCAAAATATTCTCCTGATTGGCGATGCTAAACGCGGTGACATCGGTAACAGCGCCAAATTCTACGCTAAAGCCCTGTTCGAGGCATTACCTTTCCACGCAGTTACTCTCAGTCCTTATCTTGGTACTGAGAGCATCTTGCCGTTTATTGCCGATGAATCACACGGCGCTTTTGTTCTATGCGTTACATCTAATCCCTCCGGTCGGGAAATTCAGGATTTTGGCGGTAATCAGCATTTATATCTTAAAGTGGCTGAAATTGTTCAGCAATTAAACCAGCGTCGGAATCTCGGGCTAGTAATGGGCGCCACTAAACCGGAACAACTGCTGAGCGTTCGCCAAAAATTTCCCAATTTGCCGTTTCTCATACCGGGAGTTGGCGCTCAAGGAGGAGAAATCGCGGCGGCTGTTCAGGTCTGCCGAACTTGCGGCTTTGGCTTGATTAATGTTTCTCGGGCAGTTTTATTTCCAGATAAAGGTAAATTTCCGGAGAATGTCGCTGAAACAGCCGCTTATTATCAAGAAAAATTTAAATTTTAGGTTTTAGATGAAAAAAGACGAGAATTACTATTTAAATATACTTAAAGAAAGCGGCGCCATTCTGAGTGGTCATTTTTTACTGACCTCTGGCTTGCATAGTGCCACCTACGTTGAGAAGTTTAAGATTTTACAATATCCTTTACTTTGCGATAAGCTTTGTAGGGGCATCGCCAAGAATTTTGAAAACTTGAGCCCAAATGTCGTCTTGGGAGCCGCAACCGGCGGCATCATTATCAGCCACAGCGTTGGCCGGGCTTTGAGCACGCGCAGTATTTTCGCCGAAAGAGAAAATAACGAATTGGTTCTGCGACGTGGATTTAATATTGCCAATGGCGAACGCGTCGTAATCGTTGATGATGTCGTTACAACGGGCGGTTCACTTCTTGAATTAATTGATTTAGCCACAAAGTATGGAGGTTACATCCTAGGAATTGGTGTGTTGATTGACCGCAGCGGTGGAAAAATTAATTTCGGTTTTCCGTTTCATTCCTTGATTACATTGGAGATTCCGACTTATAAGCCGGAAGAATGTCCCCAATGTCTGGCTAATATTCCCCTGACAACTCGTGGTCGAACAGGCAAACTATGATCTTTTGCAACCTCGGCAGTGGCAGCAAAGGTAACTGCACTTATATTCGTCACAAACAAAAGGCGCTTCTAATTGATCAGGGCTTTAGCCTGAAAAACTTGCATGCGCGTATGGAAACGACAGCAATTGACGAGCATTCGGTTGGTGCCATTATTTTGACTCATGAACATTCCGACCATCTCAAAGGCGTGGGTGTCTTTGCCCGATATCATAAAGTTCCCGTTTATCTCACCGAACAGACGCTGAACGTCATCAACCCGGAATTTTTCCACAAAGTCCACGTTTGTCCCTTTCGAGCTGGTGATGAGCTAACCATTGAAGATTTTAAAGTCAAAACTTTTCATATCCCACACGATGCAATTGATCCAATTGGCATTGTCATTTCAGCCGAGCAGTATAAAATTGCGGTGGTAACCGATCTCGGTACAGTTTCGGAATCGGTATTGGTTCAAATTGCCGATCCGGATTTACTCTTTCTGGAAGCCAATCACGATCTGACGATGTTGATAAACGGACCTTATCCCCTCAATCTTAAACAACGCATCAAAAGTCGAGTTGGTCACCTATCTAATGAACAATCGTTAATGCTACTGCAACGTTTAGCCGGTAATGGACGTTTAAAGCATCTGATTCTCGGGCATTTGAGTGAAATCAATAATCATCCGAGTATTGTGAGAGAGTTATTTGAAAAAAATATAGATATTAACCTGCGCCGTTATCAAATCGAGATTGCTAATCAATATCGCCCAACCTCGATTATCGAATTGACCGCGCCTCACGAAGTTTGAAATCATTTTTAAATTAGGGAGACTTATGAAATCTATCGTTTTTATTTTAATTGCATTAATGGCGTCCGCACTTTCAGCTCAGCCACTGAAAGAAGCCGATATCATTGCTATTCAGAAAAAAGTGCAGGCTTTACCTGACGAACCGGTTGATCCCAACGAAGTTGTCGTAATTGAAACCGATTATGGCAAAATCGTGATCGAGTTGTTTGCTAATCAAGCACCTCTCCACGCTATGAACTTTAAGAAATTAGTAAAAGCCGGCTACTATACCGGAACGACTTTTCACCGTGTCATACCGGATTTCGTCATTCAAGGTGGCGATATTCTCAGTCGCGATGCCAATCCAAGTAATGACGGCACCGGCGGACCGGGCTATACAATTCCGGCTGAAATCGGCCAAAAGCATCTACGCGGGAGTTTAGCCGCGGCGCGTTTGCCCGATCAAGTCAATCCTCAAAAAGCTTCCAGTGGCAGTCAATTCTACATCTGCGTCAAGGATTTGCCCTCTCTGGATCGGGGCGGTTACACTGTGTTCGGACGGGTGATCGAAGGAATGAACGTCGTTGATAAAATCGTGGCTGTCCCGCGCGATCAGCGCGACCGACCGTTAAAAGACGTGGTAATGAAATCAGTCTATATAACCGACAAAAAATCTCTTAAAAAATGAATTGATTTTCTTGTCGGCTTATAACCAGCATTTGAATATTTTTAAAGATCAAAAAATTCCGAATAATTTAAATAATTACCTGGATTTTAATTTCGAGGGTTTCATTCCATTTTTAATTGGTGTATAACTCTGAAATCTTTTTTTTATCAATAGTAGAAAAACATTAACCATGAAAACTCGCAGATTCTTGGTATTAGTCATTTTCTTAATATGCTGGAATTTTATCCAGGCAAATGAATCGGAAATTCTATCAGTTAAAGTCAATTTACTGACACCCAATATCCAGGCTGATGGAAAATTTTCGGCAGAAGTGAACGTTCAAATTAACGAGAACTGGCACATCAATTCTAATAAACCGAGTGATGAATTTCTTATCCCGACCGAATTGCGCATTGAGCCTTCGGACGAATATAAAGTCAGCCGAATTATTTATCCTGAACCCACTCTTAAGCGTTTAGCGTTTGCCGAACAACCGCTGGCAATTTTCGAAGGCGATTTTAATATCCGGCTCGAAGGCAAAATACTCCAGACCGCCGATTCATTGGTAACCGTGAAAGGCTCGTTATATTATCAAGGCTGTAATGATCAGGTTTGCCTGCCGCCGACTGATTTACCTTTTGGGCTGGAAATTCCGATTAGACCGACCAGTATCAATTCCGTCAAATCCACGCTAACCGATATCACCGCACAGTCGCAAACTACAGTTGGCAATTCTGAGAAGGATTTCAATATTGGCAATTCGTTGGCAGAAAAAGGTTATTTTTTGACGTTCATCCTGATATTCCTGGGCGGCTTGGGATTGAATTTGACACCCTGTATTTATCCATTAATTCCGGTCACATTGAGTTACTTCGGTGGTCAAGCAGTCGGTAAAAAAAGCAAAACCCTGTTGTTGGCTTTGTTATACGTTCTAGGGATGGCGCTGGTTAATTCTCTCCTCGGAACTTTAGCGGCGCTTTCCGGCAGTCTGCTGGGATCTATTATGACTAATCCCATCGTTTTAATCGTAATCGCGGCTATTCTAGTCACTCTGGCACTCAGTATGTTCGGTTTATATGAATTCGGGGTGCCTAACTTTTTGATGAAACTGGCAGGCGGCAGTCGGAGTGGCTACCTCGGTGCGCTTTTTATGGGACTAACGATGGGAATCGTAGCCGCGCCCTGCATTGGCCCATTTGTAATTGGACTTTTAACTTATGTCGCTTCGATCGGTAAACCGTTTATCGGGTTCTTAATGTTTTTTACCTTGTCACTCGGGTTAGGTTTGCCTTTCATTGTTTTGGCGTTTTTTGCGGCTCAGATCGATCGCCTACCACGCTCAGGAGAATGGATGGTTGGGGTGCGCCAGATTTTCGGGTTTTTATTAATCGGTATGGCGCTCTATTTCATCAAACCGCTATTACCAGCTGGTTTGGCTTCGCTAATATTAGGGTTGTATGCCATTGCCAGCGGCATTTATTTAATTCTTTTCAGCAAATCCGGAAATAATGTCAGAACGTTCGTTTTCATTAAAAATTGGCTGGCAATTATTGCCATCATAGCCGGCACCTGGTTTCTTAAAACGGAAAAAGCGGATCGGATTGAGATGCAATGGCAGACTTATTCCCTACCAGCTTTCGAATCGGCTCTGGAGGCGAAGCGACCGATCTTACTCGATTTCCACGCTGACTGGTGCATTCCTTGTAAAGAGCTAAATAAATATACTTTCAGCGATCCGGAAGTCATTCGCCTGAGTCAAAACTTCGCCCTATTCCAAATTGACCTAACCGGCAAGGTCACTCCGGAAATTCAGACTTTGCTGGAGAAGTATGACATCAAAGGTGTTCCAACCATAATTTTCATCAACCGCAACGGTCGCGAAGTAGAAAATTTACGGCTTTTGGGCTTTGAAAAGCCTGACAGCTTTATTCACCGAATGCAGCGGGCTCTTGAATAAAATTTCGCACTATTAATTTCTCGAACTTATTGTAAAATAAGATAATCTGTCACAACAGAAGTAATGCTTTAGGCTTATTTATATCTATTCGTCATTAACTATATTTCATAGTATAGTTTGCATCTGTCCATTAAATTCTGCACTTGAAATCAGAATTTTAATCAGGAAATAATATGTGGTATCTCGTCGCTTTACTTTCGGGATTTTTTATGGCAACCGCGGATGCCTTTTCCAAAAAATCGGCTGGTCAAACTAATGCTCTTCTTTTGGCTTGGGTGCGTGAAGCTTATGCTTTGCCATTCCTTTTGCCAATTTTGTTTTTTATTGAAATCCCCGAGTTAGATGCAACCTTTTGGATTGCTATGGCGATTTGTGTCGCAATGGATCTGGTCACCACTTTACTTTATATGCGCGCTATCCAGATCGCTCCCTTATCACTGACCGTGCCTTATCTTGGCTTGACTCCACTTTTTCTGCTTATCATTCCGACGATAGTATTGGGCGAACGGCTTTCGGTCATCGGGATTATTGGCGTTATCTTAATTGCAATTGGCACCTATGCACTGCAAATTGACCGTGCCAAGTCCGGCTGGCTGGAACCCTGGCTGGCAATTTTCAAAAACCGCGGCTCACTTTATATGCTGATCGTGGCGATTTGTTATGCCATCACCGCCACTCTCGGTAAACTTGCCATCCAGCATTCCTCACCCTTTTTTATGGCTATCGTTTACTTCGGTTTGCTAGCAATCGTTTACACGCCGTTCCTACTCATTACGACGAAGGGGAAATTAGCACCATTAATAAACACTCCGAGCAATTTTCTAAAAATCGGCTTGGCAATGGCACTTATGGCAATTACTCACTATTCGGCAATTAATATGATTCAGGTTGCTTATATGATCTCGATCAAACGACTCAGCCTGTTATTTGCCATTCTATATGGCGTATTCTGGTTCCAAGAACAGAATTTGCGGGAACGCCTGATTGGAGGAATAATCATAATTGCCGGAGCGACATTCATCGCTTTTGCCTAAATTAATTTATTGGTAAAGGCTGACAGAGATAGTAGTACCGTTTTGATTTATATGAAATTTGAAAATGATAAAATCGAATCAGGGGACAAATCGTTTGCCTATCAAACATTGATGACTTCTTGGCTTATAATATTTTATTTTGAAGGTGGTTAAGGCGTCGGACTAATCTTCCAGGATGTCCTTTTCCTTGCGTTTCACTAATTCATCAATCAGCTTGATATATTTGTCGGTCAGTTTCTGGACTTCTTCCTGTCCGTTATGTAACTCATCTTCGGAAATTTCGTGATCTTTTTCGAGTTCCTTCGCCATCTCATTGGCATCGCGGCGTATATTACGGATAGCAACCCGGCCTTCCTCAGCAATTTTATGTACGTATTTTACCAATTCTTTACGACGTTCTTCGGTTAATTGCGGAATAGGTACCCTTAGTAAATTACCCTCAACTATGGGATTTAAACCAAGTTCAGCGGTTCGAATAGCTTTTTCAACACTGGTCACAGCGTTTCGATCAAAAACTTGGACGATCAGAAGGCGGGCATCCGGAGCACCGATGGATGCTACCTGGCGCAACGGAACAGTCGTCCCATAATATTCGACTTTGATTGGATCGAGTAAAGCCGGGGTTGCCCGTCCGGTGCGAATCACAGCCATTTCTTGCTGGATCGTATCTAAACTTTTCTTCATACGGGATTCGGCATCTTTGACGACTTCGTCTATCATAATTGACTCCGTGTAATTAGCGTTCCAATTTGTTCGCCGGTTAAAACTTTACGCAAGTTACCCGGGATTTTCATATTATAGACAATGATTGGCAAGTCGTTGTCTTGACAAATTGTAATAGCGGTCAAGTCCATAAATTTCAGACGTTTTTCAATAGCTGTCTGATAATCCAGCCGATCGTAGAATTGGGCATCGTTAAATTTTTCCGGATCTTTATCATAAACGCCATCAACTTTAGTGGCTTTGATAATGGCTTCGGCTTGCACTTCCACCGCCCGCAAAGCCGCTCCGGAGTCAGTACTGAAAAATGGCTGTCCCGTTCCAGCACTGAAGATGACGATCTCACCCTGGTCAAGGTATTTACGAGCATTTCTGATTATCATTAATTCAGCAACTTCGATCATCTGAATGGCTGAAAATACATGTACACGCAATCCTAATTTTTCGAGAGCATCCTGCATTGCTAAAGCGTTAATAACCGTTGCTAACATTCCCATATAATCGGCTTTGATGCGATCAAGCGACTTGCCAACGCCACTCGAGCCTCGAATGATATTACCTCCGCCGAAAACTATTCCCATTTGAACTCCAAGGTCAGCGGCGGATTTGATTTCCCCGGCAATTTGGCGAATTATATCGGGATCAAAATTTACTTGCTTTTCACCCGCAAGCGCTTCTCCTGAAAATTTCAGGATTACTCGTTTGTAAGGAATGGATGCCATTTGTTAACCTGTTAGAGGTTATTTATTTTTCGAAACTCTCGCCCAGCTGAAAGCGGACGAAGCGCGCAATATTGATATTCTCACCGGTTTTAGCAATTATGCTGGTAACATAATCTTTAACCGTAATCTGGGGATTTTTAACGAACGGCTGTTCCAACAGGCAATTTTCTTGATAGAATTTCTCGACTTTACCTTCAACTATGCGCTCAACGATGTTTTCCGGTTTGTTCTGAGCCCGAACCTGAGCGCGATAAATTTCTTTTTCTTTTTCCAGGATTGCTGGATCTATTTCTTCCCGGCGAATTGATAGCGGGTTAGTAGCCGCGATGTGCATAGCTATATCTTTCACAAAGTTGATAAAGTCTGTGTTGGCGGCAACGAAATCAGTTTCGCAATTGACTTCAATTAAGACTCCCAGTTTATTGCCGGGATGAATATAGGAAAGAATTACTCCTTCTTTGGCAACGCGATCCGCTTTCTTTTCCGCTTTGGCAATCCCTTTTTTTCGTAAAATTTCGATAGCTTTATCAATGTCGCCGTCTGATTCAACCAATGCATTTTTGCATTCCATCATTCCCAAGCCTGTACGGTCTCGTAACTCCTTAACCTGGGTGGCAGTGATTCCCATATTTTTCCTTTCTGTATAGCTATTTAGCTTTCTGCTTCTTCAACCGGTGGCGGTACTTCAACCAATCGTGAATTCTTGGCTTCAATAACAGCATCAGCCAGTTCCGTAATTATTAAATTAATAGTTTGGATTGAATCATCATTGGCTGGAATCGGGTAATCCACAATGGTGGGATCAGCATTGGTGTCTAGGATGGCTATAATTGGAATGTCCAAACGGCGGGCTTCCTGGACGGCGATATTATCATACGTCGTATCCACTACCACGAGCACGTCGGGCAATTTACGCATATCTTTGATACCGCGATGCAGATCGGCTAATTTTATTCGTTCACGTTCGAGCGCTAATTTTTCTTTCTTGGTCAGATTCTCACCATAGCCAATGGATTTATCTTTTTCTAATTTTTGCAAATGCCGGATACTGCGTTTGATAGTTGAAAAATTGGTCAAGGTTCCACCTAACCAGCGCTCAACGACATAGAACATACCACAGCGATCGGCTTCCCTCTGGACAATTTCTTTGGCTTGCTTCTTTGTTCCGACGAATAATACATCGCCACCTTTGCGTACTACTTCCCGAATAAAGCGCGTCGCTTCATCAAGACAGGCGAGCGTTTTGTTCAAATCAATGATATGGATGCCGTTTTGCGTCATACAGACGTAATCTTTCATTTTGGGATTCCATTTTCTAGTTAAATGACCAAAATGAGCACCTGATTTCATTAACATTTCTACAGTTACATTTACCATAAATTTGATCTCTCTGCCTTTAACGTTTGGAGAATTGGAAAGCTCGACGGGCGCCGCGCAATCCATACTTTTTTCTTTCTTTCACCCGCGAGTCGCGCGTTAAAAAGCCAGCCGGTTTTAACTTGGCTCTCAGCTCCGGGTCATATTGTTCCAAAGCCCGAGCGATTGCTAATCTGATCGCACCAGCCTGACCGGTATATCCACCTCCCTCTACTTTGACATTAACGTCAAACTGACCAGTTAGGCCACAGACTTCGAATGGTTGAATGATCATACGCTTAAGAGATTCCCTACCGAAATATTCATCCAGCGGATGAGAATTGATAATAACTTTGCCTTCGCCGGTCTGCATTCGAAGGCGGGCAATTGAACTTTTACGACGACCTAATGACACATATTCTAATTTGGGCATCCGTTACTTATCCTTCTATTACTAAAGGTTTAGGTTGCTGAGCTTGATGAGGATGGACTGGACCGCGATAGACTTTCAGCTTCCGGAAAAGCTGGCGACCAAGCGCATTGTGCGGTAACATTCCTTTAACCGCTCGCTCGATGATCTCCTCTGGACTGGCTTGAAACACATCTTTATACTTGAGGAAGCGTTCATGTCCGAGATAACCAGAATGCTTGAAATAAGTCTTAATTTCTGCTTTCCGACCAGTTAATCGTACTTTATCGGCATTAATAACTATGACATAGTCGCCGGTATCGAGATGCGGCGTAAAGTATGGCTTGTTTTTACCACGTAAAATCGCCGCCACTTTACTGGCTAAACGACCGAGAACTACACCCTCGGCATCAACCACGTACCAATCTTGTTTAATTTCTGTCAATTTCGGAAAAGACGTTTTGTACATTGCTTATCTCTTAATTATAATTCAAAAATAGCGGGTAAACTTACGATTTGAGGATATTATAATCAAGAATTTTTTCCCCATTGATTTGTCGGAGATATCCAATAGTATTTATTTTAATAGTTAGTATTCTAATTCCAATCTGGTTTCGCTTAAACTGGCATTATTATCATTACAATTGAAATCCGATTTGAAAATTACCTACTTATTGATATAAAATTCTCTACGAGGTAGTTCCGACATTATTTCCGGAAATCTACGCCAGAGACTTTCCGCAAATAAATAATCCAGATGAGCATTCGATTGCGGCGTGAAGCCGCAGACGTCTTGCCAGACAGTCGGACTCTCCATACAAAAATAAACAAATGGCGGCTCGCGAATCTCGGTCAGTTTGCGGTAAATGGAACGGTATATTTCGGTTCGCCGTGGACGAGAATAGCGCATCTTTTGATCTTGACCACGAATTAGTTCACCATAGGGTAGGCGTGAATACGGGTAGCGCGCGATTATTTTAGTTTTCATTGACGGTGGAAAACGTAAGGAACCGAGACTTATCCAGGCGATCCGGGCGGGATCAACGTAATGGTATAATTCTTCGATTAAATCCAGATATTGATTTTCCCAATCCGGAATATCAATGATCGGATCAAAATGAAAACCAATTAGGAAACCTCGCCGAGCGGCTTCGGCGGCGGCTTTTAGGCGCCTTGTAGGTGGAGGCGCTAAGCGCTCTTCACTATTTCTTATGACTAATGGATTTAGCGACCAGGAAATGACCGTGTGACCATTATGCGGCTGATCTAATATTAAACCGATTCGATCGGTTTTGGTTTTAAGCTCGAGCAAAGCATTCTTCTGAGTAGCAAAGTATCCTATCAACTTAATGGCAAAAATTTGGGAGGCGGTCAAAGCTAAACTATCGCCGAGTTCGCCGGTGCCGAAGCGCAATAAACGATGGGATTGACTGGCAATTTTTTGTTCAATCTCAGCAATTATCTTTTGGTAATCGGTATAAATAATTGTTGCCGGCTGATTCAGGTAATATTGCAAAATACAATAAGTGCAATTCAACGGGCAATTTAAGGTTTGATTAATTACCTGATAGCGACAGCAGAGATACGGCGCGGCTGTACCCGGACAATCCTTAACTACTTCGCCCTTAGAATGAGTTACCAGTAATATTTTTTTGGGGTCTTCCTGCGGAATCGTTTCAATTAAAGATTTTTCCGATTCTATTGCTATCTTTTTTTGTTTAAGATAAGCAGTAAAAATTTGCTCGACTATTTCATCTCGAGCACATTCCGCCGTAACGAATATTTTCTTTATCAAGTGATCAGCCGGCAGGTTCATCGGAATTGCAGTTCACTATTTACAGTATTTCCAGTAAATGCTTCAGATCGGATTGAGCGGCACTATTCAAAAATTCAGTAAGTTCCCGCAGATCGTTTGGCGTGCGAATTTCCGCCTTAAGTCGGTAACCTCGTTCTTCAAAATTCGGGTTAAATTCAATCTCGACTGCCGATGGCAATTGAATTGTTTGCAGAAAATTATTTAACCGCTTCCGATGGATAGTCATCTGTGGAAAACGGCGTTCCTGAATTTTACTACGGAATATCTCAAGTTTTTGTGATGGTTGAATTTCCCCGGCTTTTTCTATTATAACTTGGTTTATTTCTGCTGTCAATTGTTCAGGAGCAATGTCCTCGCGGCGGAGAATTTCCAGCAAATTCCGGCTAATTTCTTCAAAAGTACTCAATGACGGCTGGCATTCAGTAATTAAATTCAAAATCAAATCTCGAATTACCGGCGGGCACTCAGCCGTTAAAAACCAGGTTTTCAGTGGCGCTTTTTTTTCAATTAAAAACTTATGCAAAAGTGGATTGAGCCCGATCAATGCTAAATATTGTTCTTCCAAAGTACGGGTCAAATCTTTCTCGGTAAATTTTTTAAAAAATGCCGATTTCTTGGCATTGGAAAATTGCTGTTGATTAAATAGCTGTAAAATCCGTGCAACTTCGATTGGCCAAAGCGGACGCGAGCGTCGAATAAAATCCGCCACTATATTCAAGGCTGAAAAAAGCGGTTGACTTTTAGGAATAACAAACGCCTGAATGTTTTTTCCCCCACGTTGATAAACATTGGAAATATAATTAAATCCATAAAGGATAGTAAAACCATCGCAAGCGTGGTGTAAAAATACCGGCTGAAGGAAAAGCGATTCGTTCGGTTTATTACAATCCGGATTAATTTCCTCCACAAACAACCTTTCCTGAGATTGTGACGGGATTATTTGTTCAATGGCAATTTTTTTGATTTGCAAGAAAAACTTCCTTTTTCTTTTGGTAATCAGATAGTTTGTCGGCATAAATATTAGGCAACTCGGGATGTTTAGTGCGTCCTTTGCTCAAGATCGTAAGTTTTTTAATGATTTCATCGAGTACCAATTCAGTTTGTTGCCGATCGAGTTCGGCGTTTAAAATCTTCTCCAATGCCAGCACTCGATAACGATCAATGCCCCAGTATTTGCGCGAAAGCTGGTCGGAATGACCACCAGTTTTAATGATTAACTTTTCCGGTAGTAATCCAATTTCATATTTCAAGGAAACTCGCAACCAGAGATCATAATCTTCGCAAACCGGTAAACTTTCATCAAATACTCCGACATCATTAAAAACCTTCTGATGAACGATAACCGCGGAAGGGCTGACGATACAAAGCGGCAGACATTGGACAAAAATCCAACCGGAATATTTTTGATGCTTCTTTGTCGGATTGACTACGACCCCATTCCGAATCCATTTCTCGTCGGTTTGCATCACCAACCACTGGGGATTTTCCGCCAAACATTGCATCTGACGCTCAAGTTTACGCGGCAACCAATAATCATCAGAATCGAGAAACGCTACCCAGGTGCCTTCGGATTTTTCCAGTCCAAGATTACGAGCAGTGGACACTCCTGAATGCAATTGGGAAAAATAACGAATTTTATTTTTATACTTATGAATTATGCGGCTGGTATTATCCGTACTACCGTCGTCAATAACAATTAATTCAAAATTGCGGTAAGTCTGACTCAAAACCGAAACAATGGCTCGTTCCAAGCAGGCTTCCCGATTATAAGTTGGAATAATGACCGAAACTTTTTGCGGATCATCCATTTTCAGCCTTAATATCGAATTTATTCTGAATGAAATCAATAAGAATTAGTGCATTTTCCGCTAATAATTGGGCTGACTCGGCAAGATTGGCATTGAAATTTTCCGCCACCTCGGCATCTGCCCGATCCGTAATGACTTTCAGGCAGGCAAAAGGAATTTTATGTCGCTGGCAAAAATCAGCATAGGCAAAGGCTTCCATATCAACAACGTCAGCCTGAGAATTCTGTAAAATTGCCCAGCGCTTCGCGGCTGAAGTTACCGGCTTCCTACTCGAAAATAGCGTTCCACTTTTCCAGCCAGTTGACAGAAAATGACTAGATTCGAGGAAATCATTTGGCAGTGTAAGAGAGGTCAAATGGTCGTTGCTCAACGTGCAAAACCGATTCGGATAAAAGATACTCATTAGCGGACAAGTATCGTTGAGGACACCAGCGGTACCGATATTAATGATAGCTAGGTAATCTTGACAAACGACTTTTTCCGCCAAACAGCACCTTACTCTTTCCAAGCCAGAACCAGTTAGGATATAATCAAAATCTATCCCCGTTGGACGAAAAGAAGCTTGGCTGAGTTTTTCGATTAATGGGTTAATCTCGGCTTTAAAAGCGGCACCTATCAGAATTACATCTCGCGATTTGGAACCAGTTAGGACCATTGATACAATATTAACGCCTTGTGGTCAATTTTGGAAATTTTCCACCTAATATTGGGAATATTTTAAAAATTAATTGGGGAATCAGACCAAATTAGGAGACAATCGCCTCAATCTGTTCATCTTGTTCGGCAGATTCACTCGGAGTAGTCTTAGCCGGTTTTAAACTGGCACTGATAATATCCTTCCAGACTTCTTTGGGTAAGGTTATATACCAGCCGCAATTATTACACACTTTGTAATAAACCTTATTGCCAAAGTAAGTGCTTTTCCGATAGACGATGTTGCCGGAACATTTAGGGCATTGCTCATTAATCTTGCTGTCGTAAGGTTGGGCGCTTCCCTTTTTCCCACTGTTGTTAAAATTATCACTCATAGTGATTGAACCTTTGAAATTTGGTTTCTTCGGACATTTGACATTTACTACTAAAAATCAGTAAAAAATTAATCTTTAATTCTTATTCTCTACTGGTCTAAATATTCGTATTTCTAATGGTAATTGTCAAGCATTTAATTTCTAAACTAACAAAAAATTACTGATTCGCCCCTTTTACGAGCTACAATTCATTTTGTTCACAGAAACGAATAGTAGTCAATTTATTTTTTTCCAATAGAATATTTTCTCCAAAAAGTATTGTGTAGTTAGGTTAACCTAATTAAATTAGGCAGTATGAATGAAAAACAATCTCACGGACCTACCATCTCCCAAGCGCAGGAAGATTATCTCAAAATTATCCTCGAGCTGATTAATTCCCGCCGCGTCGCCCGCATCAAAGAAATTGCCCAGCGGAAAAACGTTAGTATGCCGACCGTGACCGAAGCTATGCGGAAAATGGCGCAGGACGGCTTGATAAATTACTCCGCGCATGAATTTATTGACCTTACCTCCGAGGGTGAACAAGCCGCTCACCAGATGACCGCCCGGCATAAATTTCTTCGTCTTTTCCTTGAGGATATACTGAACATCCCATCTGAAACTGCCGACACCGAAGCCTGTCTCCTCGAGCATCACCTTAGTCCAATAACCTTAGAGAGGATGATTTTACTCTATCAGTTTTTAGTGAACTGTCCTCATCACGATAGCAACCTCATCGAAGATTTTAGGCAGTGTCTGTCTGCGGAAAAGCTTGCGGATAAAACCAGTTGTCGCGATTGTTTTGTCAAAATCGCATTTCCCCATACCGTTACTAATCCTTTTGCAGTTCATTCGCTATTAGCCAATCTATCGGAAGGACAGAAAGGGACGGTAACGATGCTCGGTGGGAATACAGCTATGCGACATAAATTAATTGAACAAGGGCTCGTCCCCGGCGCTACGGTTCAAATGGAAAGAACCGGTAATGAAAGCCAGCCTTTTGTTATTTCAGTCAATGGTCTTCAAATAAAGCTCGATATAGAACAGGCTAACCTTATCGAAGTCGCAATATCTTCAGGAGAAATTTAATAATGTCCACAAATTCGACTACTCTTGTAGCACGGAGCCTAGCTGAAGTTCCCGCCGGCAAATGTTTCAGAATAAAAAAAGTCCATGGTCACGGTGAAATCAGACAACGTCTGATTGACCTTGGTTTCATTAAAAATGAGGTTGGAACGGTTATCCGTGAAGCTTTGCTAAAAGATCCGATCGAGGTCGAGCTCAAGGGCACTCACTTTTCACTACGGCGCAGTGAAGCCCGTTTGATCGAGGTCGAGGTCATAGATTGAATTTTCCCCCGCACCGACACCGCCATCGCCGCGGTCAGCGCCAAATTTCACCAGACAGTTCCCAGAAAGTAATCCGAATTGCATTAGCCGGCAATCCGAATTCAGGTAAAACTTCACTTTTCAATGCCATAACCGGCCAGCATCAACACATCGGGAATTATCCGGGGGTTACCGTTGAGAAAAAATACAGCCTTTTCCACTATAAAGACGATGTAATCGAAATTATTGATCTGCCCGGCACCTACAGTTTGACGGCCTACTCGTTGGAAGAAATCGTTGCGCGCGATTTCGTCATTAAAGAAAAACCGGATGTCATCATTGATGTGCTGGACGCGACTAACTTGGAACGACAACTGTACCTGCTTTTACAATTTCAGGAACTCGGTGTGCCTTTAGTTGGTGCTCTAAATATGTCTGACGAATGTGAAAAAAAGGGTATAGATATTGACCATGAACGACTTTCGTCAATTCTGGGGATTCCACTCGTTAAAACAGTTGGTACCCGCGGCTATGGTATAGATTGTCTTTTGGATACTGCTATTCGAGTTGCCAAAGGCAAGCTCCGGGCTGATCAGCGCCATCTAAACTACGGCGAAGATGTTGAAAATGCCCACGATCAAATTATCAAGGTGCTGGAAACCGATCCGGGTTTTTCTCATAAATACCCAGTCCACTGGCTGGCTATCAAACTGCTGGAAAATGACCGCGATGCCATTCAAAAGGTCAAAAGCGAACATACTAATGCTGAAACTGTTTTAGGCGAAAGCGAACGCATTCGACGTCAACTTGAAAATCATTTCCACGACGATATCATCTCGATCTTAGCCGAAAGACGCTATGCCTACATCAATGGCGCTATCCGCGAGGCAGTCCGGATTGATCGAACTCGGCCGGCAATTGATTGGACTGAACGAATTGATCGGGTTATACTCAATCGGTTTCTGGGGATCCCGATTTTTCTGCTGATTATGTTTTTGATATACCAAGCAACTTTCGGATTGGGAAATCCCTTAGCTGGTTTGATATCGAATAGCTTCGCTAACCTGGCAGATTTTGTTAATCTTCATTTACCAGATAACCGGTTTCGTGATTTTTTGACAAACGGTTTAATAGCAGGTGTGGGAGGCGTGCTGGTTTTTTTGCCATTAGTTGTATTATTAATGTTGGGGCTTTCTCTGCTGGAAGATACCGGATATATGGCTCGGGCGGCTTTCGTGATGGATAAATTTTTCCATTTATTCGGTTTGCACGGTCGGAGTTTTATTCCGCTTATGTTAGCGACCGGCTGTGCAGTTCCCGGGGTAATGGCCGCTCGTTCGCTGGCTAATAGACGCGACCGAATCATCACCATTATGGTAACACCATTGATGATGTGTAGTGCTAAAACCCCGGTAATCGCCATGCTGGCGGCGGCTTTTTTTCCCGAAAAAGCCGGGCTAATTTTCTGGGGCATCTGGTTTCTTAGCTGGTTTATGGCTCTAATCATTGCTCTTATTTTCCGCAAAACTTTCTTTAAGGGCGATCAAAGTCCTTTCGTGATGGAACTGCCTCCTTACCGCTGGCCTTCTTTTCGGAGCGTGATGATTCACATGTGGCAGAGAACCTTAGCCTACCTACGAAAAGCCGGGACGATTATTTTATTTGCCGCCATTATTGTCTGGTTCGCACTTCATAATCCGACAAACCCGGGTTCACACTCTACCGATGCCAGCCAATTTAATGTAAATAATAATCAGGGTAGTGAAACAGTTAATCAGGGTCAGCAATTATATCATAGTTACGCTGGGCAAATTGGTCGCGGACTCGAACCAATTCTAAAATGGGCTGGATTCGACTGGAAAATCGGAGTCAGTTTAATCGCCGGTTTAGCGGCAAAGGAAGTTATCATTTCTACTCTCGGAATGCTTTACGGCATCCCAGAAGGAGCCCAGGAAGCAACTGAACAATCTAAAATGACCACCGTCAGTTATCAAATTAGCCGGGATCCAAATTATTCACCTCTATCGGCTTTCAGTTTAATGATTTTCGTAATGCTCTATACCCCTTGCCTAGCGACTTTGGCGGTGGTCAGGAAAGAATTAGGCCACATAAAATGGGCTCTTTTTCAAGCCGTTTATACAGTAACGATTGCCTTCATTGCATCTGTTGCTATTTTCCAGATAGGCACATTTCTGCAACACATATTTTGATATCAATGTTTTCGGTAAAAACAAGCTGTCTTGAAAAAAATTCTTTCAGCTTACTCTTAATTATTCAACTTTGTTCGGAAAAACCGGCGATTTTTAGTGAGATAAACTCTGATTTTCCCGTTTTCAACATTGCGTTACTTTCTGTATATTTCAATCGGAAATGAAATGCGATGACTAAATCTACAGAAAAAATTGACGAAACCACTCCAGTTATGCGTCAATATAACGCCGTCAAGGCTCAATATCCGGACGCGCTGGTGCTTTTCCGCATGGGTGATTTCTACGAGACTTTCCGCGAAGACGCTAAACAAGCCGCCAAAATACTCAATATTACTCTAACTAAGCGCGCCAATGGCAAAGCCGCGGCTGTTCCGCTGGCAGGATTTCCTTACCACGCCCTTGAGTCATATTTACACAAACTCTTAAAAGCCGGCCTGAAAGTCGCTATCTGTGAGCAAGTCGAGGATCCCAAACTAGCTAAAGGGGTAGTCAAGCGCGCTGTTGTCGAAATCATCACTCCCGGCACGGCTATTTCCGATCGCTTCCTCGAAAAAGAAAAGAACAATTACCTTGTCTCCGTTTATATCAGTGAGAGCAATGCCGGACTTGCCGCTCTAGACATCTCCACTGGTGAATTTTATCTGAGCGAAACACCGACTGCCAGAATAACGGAAGCCGTGCTCGATCTCCGCCCGGCTGAAATCATCTGTCCAGAATCAATCCAAAAAGAAATCCAAACTCTGTTCGCCAATCAGGTTTTGCGCATCACTCCGCTCGAGGATTGGATTTTCACCTTCGAAACTGCTTATCAAACTCTAATCGAACACTTTAAAACCGATTCGCTCAAAGGTTTTGGTTGTCAAGATGCGGTGTATGGCATTACCGCCGCCGGCCCGATTTTGCACTATTTGCGCCAAAATTACCAGACCAATCTCCAGCATATATATTCTATTCGCAATCTGGCGACCGACGAGACAGTCCTGATTGACGATTTCACCCGGCGTAACCTGGAAATTTTCCAGACTATGCAAAGCGGCGACAGACAGGGAACGCTTATGGATGTCATTGACCAGACCGTCAGCCCCATGGGTGTGCGTTTGTTAACCAAATGGTTGATTCGACCATTGCGTGATCCAGCCGCCATAAACCAACGACTCGACGGGGTCGAATTTTTATACAATAATACCAAAATCCGCCGCCAATTGCGCGAAATGTTAGCGCATTGTGGTGATCTGGAACGCCTGATTTCGCGCCTTAGCACTAACCGTGCTTCCGCTCGAGAAATTGTCGCTTTAAAAAACACCTTAAAACTCATTCCCGGTATCCGCGATCTTCTTCCGAATCAACTGGCTTTTTCGGAAATTAACAGCCTTCTCAATCCTTTACCGGAATTGGTCGAACTCTTAGAGCGCGCCATCAATGATGAGGATTTACCTCTAAGCATTCACGAAGGCGGATTTATCAAAGACGGCTATTCGGCAGAATTAGATGAATATCGTCATATCGCCCGCCACGGCAAAGAGTGGATCGCTCGCTTGCAGGAAACCGAACGCCAGAAACTCGGTATTCCCTCGCTAAAAGTCGGCTACAACAAAGTCTTCGGCTATTACATTGAAGTCACCCGTACGCACGCCGAAAAAATCCCTCCGGAATATATCCGTAAACAAACACTGGTCAATAATGAGCGCTTTGTCACTCCTGAATTGAAAGAATATGAGGAAAAACTGTTGAACGCTGAGGAGCGCATCAATCAGATCGAATTCGAGTTATTCCAGGATTTGCGCACCAAGATTTTACAGTTTATCGAAGCAATCCAAAAAAACGCCGGCGCGTTAGCCCAAATTGATGTTTTAGCCGGACTGGCAGAACTGGCGGAAAAAAATCGTTACTGTCGCCCGGTCATCAATGACGGGACAGCGATTGATATCAAAGCCGGACGTCATCCAGTTGTAGAGCATCTGCTACCGCCGGGCGAGAAATTCATCGCCAACGACCTCCACATTGACAATCTCAGCGAACAAATTTTAATTATCACCGGACCAAATATGGCTGGCAAATCTACTTACCTGCGCCAGATTGGGCTAATCGTTTTAATGGCGCAAATCGGTAGCTTTGTGCCAGCCGATTCCGCCACGATTGGCGTAGTTGACAAAATCTTCACTCGCGTCGGTGCCAGTGATAATTTAGCCGCCGGTGAATCCACTTTTCTGATGGAAATGCACGAGACCGCCAATATTCTCAATAATGTGACGCCGCATTCACTGGTATTGCTGGACGAAATTGGCCGCGGCACCTCGACTTATGACGGTATGGCAATCGCCTGGTCGGTTACCGAGTATTTACACAATCAACCCAACGTCGCCGCCAAGACATTATTTGCCACTCATTACCACGAATTGACTGAATTGGAAAAAATCTTACCACGCCTGAAAAACTATAATGTAGCCGTACGGGAATACGGCGATCGGGTCATTTTCCTGCGTAAAATTGTTCCCGGCGGTTGCGATAAAAGTTACGGCATTCACGTCGCTCAAATGGCTGGCGTTCCACCGGAAGTCATCGGCCGCGCCCGAGAAATTTTAACTAATTTGAGTCCTGAGGAAAAGGTTTTACCTACTAATCGCGAGAAATTCCACCATTTGCCGGAAAAAGATGCCAACCAGCTCGGGTTGTTCGATGACGACTTCAAATTGAAAAAAATGCTGGCAGAAGTTGATATTGACAACCTCACGCCGCTGGAGGCTTTGCAAAAACTCGCTGAAATCAAAAAGAACTTGGGTATTTGAATGCAGTTGCAATTCAGGGAACATTCCGCGCAGTACGGCCGTATTAATTGCAATTTTATGCTGAGAAGAATTGAATTTAAAATAGTCCTGCTCGGTCTGCTGGCTTGGGTTTTATTGTTAAATCCGGTAAATCTCTTAGCCATCGGCGATAAATATGCCGGAGAATTCCTCAAATTCGGCTTGGGTGTGCGGGAAATGGCGTTAGGAGGTGCGGTTGTATCTGATCCGACCGCCGTGGCGGCGCATTACTGGAATCCGGCTACTTTAAGTGACAACACCCGCTTTTCGGGCAATTTTATGCATACCGAAGAATTCGCCGGTGCGGTTGCGCTCGATCATTTTGCGCTGGCATTACCCGGTAAGGGCGAATATTCCTTCGGCGCCGGCTATTTGCGGATTGGGGTTGATGATATTGCCGATACGCGCAACGCCTTACTCGATCTTGGAACTGATGGTTTAGGACCGGGTGATGAAGGCTACCCGGGACCGGATGCCGACGGTACGGAAGGCAATGGTAGACTCGATCCCGGTGAACGTCTCGACTACGGTAAATTCGGTTCGTTCGGCGCCAGCGAAAACGCGGTTTTTCTTTCCGGAGCCAAAATTTTGCAACCTAAATTAAAAGTTGGCGGCACTCTCAAGATGCTCTATCGTTCGCTGGGCGATGATAAAGCCTATGGAATTGGATTCGACATTGGCATACTTTATCAGCCGGCGCCTAAAATCAATCTAGCGGCGGCGTTCAATGACTTAACGACAACATTTATGCTCTGGAACGACGGTGAGCGCGAAATCGTCGCGCCAAGTTTGCGGATTGGCGGCTCGGTTCATCATCATTTTAAAAAATTACCGCTGGCAATTGAACCTCTATTTGGTGCTGATATTTTGTTCGAGGGTAAACAAAATACGGCGGATATATCTATCGGCGGTACGGTTGTACGGGCGCGGATCGGACTGGAAGTAATTTATAAAGAATGTATAGCTTTGCGGGCTGGCCGCGATGATCTTGGCAATCCTCAAATTGGTCTCGGACTCAATACTTCCGTCGGCAGTTTAGATTATGGGCTGGGGCTGGGCGGCTCGTACGCCGAATTCGGTTCCTCGCACCGCATAGCGTTGACGCTCCACTTCGCCGAATTGCAACGCGCCCTCAAGCGCTACCTGTAAAAAATAAATAGACACGATCAACAGGATACTTCGGATTTTTAGTACGCATTATTGAACTAAAGGTCTAATAAATTCACATTCCGACAGACGCAATGGGAAGTCTTAGCTTTTAGCCAATTTGGGTCATTGAAAAAAAACTATATCGGAAGGGTAATGAACTTATGTCGGATAAGGAAAAACTATCGAACGACTGTTTTATCCTTTTCAGCCTCTCTCTGCTATATTCACGTACTCACGTTCTGGAGTAACATTTTTATATGCCGGTCGAATGATACGGCGCGACTGCGGATTGAGTTCTTCGAGACGGTGGGCGCACCAACCAGCCAGTCGGCTGACGGCAAAAATTGGCGTGTATAGTTCCGGTGGAATTCCGATGCAAGAATAAACAAATCCCGAGTAAAAATCAACATTGGCACAGACGATCTTAGATTTTTCGCGTCCCTTGAAATCCGCGAAGACCTGAGGTGCAAGTTCTTCGACCAAATTATAGAGTTGAAATTCTTCGAGACGATTTTTTTCTGTCGCCAAATCTGCAGCTTTGCTCTTTAAAATTTTCACTCGCGGATCAGAAAGAGTATAAACGGCATGCCCAAATCCATAGATTTTACCGACGCGATCCCCGACTTCTTTTTTCAATATTTTCATTAAATAATCAGCCACAGCATTCCTGTCATCCCAGTTTTTCAAACTTTTCTTGATATCCGTCATCATTTCCATTACTTTGCGATTCGCGCCGCCGTGATAAGGTCCTTTCAGAGAACCAATAGCCGCCGCGATTGCCGAGTAGGTATCGGTCCCGGTAGAACTGGTTACTCGTAAGGTAAAGGTCGAGTTGTTTCCGCCGCCATGTTCAGCGTGGGTAACTAAAGCTAAATCGAGCATATCCGCTTCCAATTTGGTATAGCGATTGCCTTTAAGCATATATAGAAAATTTTCGGCTATGCTTAAATCTTTATGCGGGTGACGAATAGATAAGGTTTTTTGCTGATAGGCATGTCGGTAAGCATTATACGAATGGGCTACTATGGTCGGAAATTTGGCGATTAGACTTAGCGATTGACTGATAAGATTTTCTACACTTCGATCTTCCGGTTGGGGATCGTTGGTATATAACGCCAGAACCGCCCGAGCGAGCATATTCATCATATCACCACTAACCAAATTAATCAGCATTTGGTTAGTGAAATTTTCTGGCAATTCGCGCTGTTTAGCTAGATAATCGGAAAAATATTGCAATTCGGAACGATTCGGCAGTTCGCCCGCCAGAAGCAGATAGCAGATTTCTTCAAAGCCATGCCGATTTTCGGCCTGAAAGCCTTTAACCAAATCATCCAGTTGATAGCCCCGATAGAGTAGCTGACCTTCGATGGGAATTACCTGACCATTTTCCGTACGATAGCCAACTACATCGCCGATGCGGGTTAATCCGACCAGAACTCCCGTGTGATCTTCGTTACGCAGGCCTCTTTTTACATTGTACTTGACATATAATTCCGGATCTATCTGACTGGCTTTTTGCATTTTTTGGCTTATGGATTGTAACATTGAATTTGACATATTATGACCCTTCTATTCGCTACTTTATATTTATTTTCAGGATTTCATCTTCTAATAAATCAACGAATTCGGTGGTGCCTACACAACGAGCGCCGTTGACATTACCGAAAATATCAACAGTACCAATCTGACGAATAAATAAGTTTGCCATAGCCTTTTGTAAAAGGTTGGCAGCTTCTGACCACCCCATATATTCCAGCATCATTACTCCCGACATAATCAGTGAGGATGGATTGGCGATGTCGTGACCGGCGATATCAGGGGCCGTGCCGTGAGTTGATTCAAAAATGGCGCGGCCGGTTTCAAAATTGATATTCGCACCCGGCGCCAGACCGATTCCACCGACCATTGCCGCCGCCAAATCGGAGATATAATCACCGTTCAAATTCAGAGTAGCTATTACCGAATAACGAGCCGGGTTGAGCAATATATCCTGAAAAAACGCATCCGTGATCATATCCTTAATCAGAACTTTGTCGCCGGATCCTGAGGCTAATGATCCAGCTGGAGCGCCACTCTTAGCCGTGATGCAAGATTCCGCAAATTCGCGTTCAGCCAGCTCATATCCCCAATTGCGAAAGCCACCTTCCGTATATTTCATGATATTGCCTTTATGAACCAGCGTAACCGAAGGCAATTTATATTTAATGGCAAAGTTAATCGCCGCTCGAATAAGCCGCTCCGAACCGGGTTTAGAAACCGGTTTGACTCCTAAAGAGTTTTCGCCAGGGAAGCGAGGCTCCGGCGCTTTCAATTTACCAATCAGGAAATCTTCCAGCAGGCCAGCTTCTAGCGAGCCGCGCATAAATTCGATTCCGGTATAAAGGTCTTCCGTGTTTTCTCGGAAAATAACGACGTTCAAGAGCTCCGGTCGTCTGACTGGCGTAGGCACACCCGGAAACCAATGCAGAGGTCGGACGCAGGCATAAAGATCAAGAGTTTGCCGTAAAATAACGTTCAAAGAGCGGCGCCCTTCAGCAACTGGCGTCCGTAAAGGACCTTTCAAGCCGATAACATATTGATTCAAATCTTGAAGGGTTGCGGCTGGTAATGCTTCACCATTTTGATTCAAAGATTTATCGCCTGCTAAAACTTCGCGCCAGATGATGCGCCGGTTAGCGCCATAAGCCCGATTGACAGCCGCATCAATCAACCGCAGTGTGGGTCGGCAAATTTCAGCTCCAATCCCGTCGCCTTCAATAAAAGGAATCAGCGGAAAATTTGGCACCTGAAGCGAACCATTAGCGAAAACTATTTGTTCATTGGACATCTAAAGCCTCCCTAAAATCAGAGCTTCTGTGGATTGTTTAATCTAAGATAGTTCAAGGCACTGCCAGCCCAAAACCATTCTATTTGTAGCTGGCTGTAGCTATGCTGTAATTGGATTGTTTCACTTGCACCATTCTTATGTTGGATAATCAAATCCAGCGGACGTTCGGGAGCAAATTTTTCAAGGCTTTGAATACTAAATTCGTCGTCTTCCCGAACACGTTCATAATCATCGAATTGGGTAAAGGTTAAAGCCAGGACTCCCTGCTTCTTCAAATTGGTTTCGTGAATGCGGGCAAAAGAGCGCGCAATTACCGCTACTACTCCCAAATAACGCGGCTCCATCGCGGCATGTTCGCGCGATGAGCCTTCTCCATAATTTTCATCGGCGATTATTACCGATAATTTCTGGTGGGATTGGTAGCTTCTGGCGACATCAGCCACCTTGGCATATTCGCCGGTCAACTGGTTAAGGGTTTCGCCCAATTTTCCGATAAAGGCATTACGGGCACCCAGCAGAAGGTTATCGGAAATTCTGTCCAGATTGCCGCGGTACTTCAGCCATTCACCAGCCGGAGAAATGTGATCAGTAGTGCATTTACCTTTGACTTTCATTAAAAGCAACAAATTCTGGAAAGACTGGCTGGTTGGCGCGGGAAATGGTTCCAGTAAACGTAGCCTTTGAGAATGCGGATTAATTTTAATCGTAATATCCGGTTTGTGGACAATTCTCACTGGGGCACGGCTGGTCTGGATTTTTACGGCCGGTAGTTCCTCACCTTCAGGTGGTTCGAGTTGGTAACGCTTGCCGTCTTCGCTGATTAGAAAGTCAGTCAAAGGATTAAAGTTTAAATCGCCAGCCAATGTTAGAGCCAGCACGATTTCCGGCGAAGCCAGGAAGGTGTGAGTTTGCTGGTTGCCATCATTTCGTCCGGCAAAATTGCGATTAAAACTGGTGATAATAGAGTTTTTTATTCCCGGCTCGCAATCATCCCGTTCCCACTGACCAATACAAGGTCCGCAGGCATTCGCCAGAATTTGAGCTTTTAACGTTCTAAATTCATTCAAAAAACCGGCTTTTTCACAGACCGACTTGACCCATTGGGAACCCGGATTGACTAATAATTTTGCTCGGGTAGCGATTTTATGACGATTTGCTTGACGGGCGACATCTGCCGCTCGGGACAAATCTTCATAGGAAGAATTGGTGCAAGAACCGATTAAGCCAGCTGATAAATGAGCTGGGTAGCCGCTTTTCTTAATGTGATCTCTTAACT
>JAGNGI010000090.1 GCA_018002295.1 Fidelibacterota bacterium | reverse complement strand
ACCACCCAAACCCCGCAGGGGTTTAACCCATCTAAAAGAAACACATTCGTTCATTAGCACTTCTACCACACGGCTTGCTTATGTTCTGACTTTTTAAGCAGACTCTACTTGCTTAAAATCATCTTCCTTAGTTCAGAATAATTATCGGCTTTCATTCTGTATAAATAAATACCGGATGAAACTGGCATTCCCCAGTCATCCCTTCCATCCCAGACAACTCTATACTCGCCCAAATTTAGTTTCGCATCTAATAGCGTTCTCACTTTTTGACCAGTTAGATCATACACCGTGATGTTCACATTACTCTGCTTCTCCAGCGAAAATTTTATCTGGGTAGTAGAATTGAATGGATTAGGATAATTTTGAGATAACTTAAATTTAGTTTGGATTCCTGGGTTTAGTATATCACTCGTATTGGCTGTAATGATGAAAAATTCAGGAGGCATGCCTATGGTGCTATCTACTACAAATTTTATTGTCTGATTGCAATTAATAATTCTATCATTTTTACCATCGTACAACTTAAAACTAATTTCTTCGTTATGCTCATCACCCACTATGGTAAAATACCAAAATCCATCACTATCTTCCTCAGGTTTTTGCCAGACCGCCACACTTCTGCAATCTTCTTCACCGCCGGGACCGAATGCCCCGACTAAGTTACCGTTACTGCTATCAAATTTCTCATTATCCAATTTCACACTTGCTACAAGAACCATATTATATTGAGTGCCTGTAATCTGATGCCAATCGGGTGAGTTGGCAATATCCGTTATTTTACTTAAGGATTTAGCCAAAAGATTTTCCGGATAAATTAAAATGGAAGGACTGGTTACTTTTAATTTATACCCTTGATTTGGCTCCATCAGACTGAGGTCGCCTACCCAAGTACTGGGAGGATCGAAGTACGTCGCCGATTGAGTCTGGCTTTTGACTTGAAAAGCATTGGGCATAATACTCTGCAAAGCCGAATTTATTGCCATAGAATTTTGTGGATAATAGGCAATCCAATTCCATCCTTCGATTAGTTCGATTGGAGTGGATACATTTATAGGTATACCTACTACCGAAAAATTTTCTACTGCCTGATCCATCTTGATAAGATAGGTTTTCCCGTCATCAATTTGGGTCAAATCACCCATCCATTTATTCTGCGCTCGATAAAAGGTCGCAGACTTATTCTGGCTCTTTATTTGAAAAATGCTACTGGTTAAGCTGGAAAATACTGAGTCTATCAGAGGATTATCAGGGTGAATATTAAATGATACCCAATTCCAATCTTTTTGTAGAGAAAATTCTTGCTTTGCGAAATTTCTCAATTCGAGCGGTTCATCAGGAGTGCCGATGGTCGCATTATCCTCGAAAGAAATAGTCTGGATAATTGTTTCGATTGCCTCGAGTTCTTCTAAGTAAATTTTAAAACCAATCTCTTCGCCTATTTCATTCCCCCGAATAGTAAAATACCAATAGCCATCGTAGGGAGGTGAAGGCTCGATCCAACTCCCTATCCCTCGACAATCTTCATCGCCTCCCAAACCAAAAGCCGCTATTTGATTATTATTCCCGCCACCGATAGTTTTGCCGTTGATTTTTGCTCTCGCTACAACCACCATATTGTAATGATTGCCGCTAATTGGCGTCCAATCAATCAGCGTCATATCAATTTTTTCGGTAACCTGGTTTTGCTCAACAACAATATCCTTTAATGTAACCGTGGTATAGCCGTCCAGGCTGGAGGTAACTTCATATACCCCGGGAGAAATAGCTAGATGATAATTGCCCTCAGCATCGGGATGAACCCCAACGTCGCCCGCCGATATTTCAACATTTACGATATCACCTGCCGGTGGCGTAGTTGTCAGTAACTTGATTTTCCCTGAGATAGCGCTTTCTTGAACCGAGAGATCGAATAAGTCCGGATCACCAACTGTTGAATTATCAATAAAGGTCAAGGTCGGATTACATCTATAGATCGCATCGGTTCCGGCGTCATATATTTTAAAAGTTATCTCTTCCCCATTTCTATCACCGACAATTGTGAAATACCAAAAACCATTATGCGCGGGAGGATTAGGTGGTATCCAGGAACCTATTCCTCTACAGTCAGATTCGTCGCCGGAACCAAATGCCCCGGCAATGTTATTTCCACCGCCTTCAAAAACATGGTCATAAAGCCTAATTTCCGTCATTGCAATCATAGAATATTGCGTGCCAGTAATCGGTTGCCAGCTCGGCGGATTGGCAAAAATGATCAGTGGGGGCATTAGCATTAATAGGAAAACGGCGAGTCTGCGCCTCACCTGAGCATAGCTAAAAGCTTGCGCAAATTGAAATTTATTTTTACTTAACATATTCTTGTCCTCCTAAATCCGTGTAAACGGTATTCTTAGGATTTATTAAACATTCAAGGACAGAATTAATCCAGTAATCACAAATCCCTACTTCCTTATTGTAAAGATTCTTAGATCCTATTTAATTAATAAACATCTCTTTATTAGGGACTGACCACCGTACTGGATTTTGTAGAAGTATATTCCTGAACTTAAATCTCCGGCATTCCATTCCACGGTATAATTACCAGAATCCTGGAATTTATCAACGAGGGTTTTTACCAGATTACCTTTTAAGTCATATATTTTCAAATTGACAATACCCGGCTCGGGTATCGTGTAGCTAATTGCGGTAACCGGATTAAAGGGATTCGGGTAATTTTGCTCGAGTGCTAATTTCGTAGGCAGGGTTAGAGAAACGTCTGTCGCTTCAGAGCCACTAAATTTGACAACTAACGGCTCACTCGGTGCGCCAACTAAAGCATCGGAAACGAATTGAATTTTTTGGTCAGCGGTTAAGGCACATTCTTTCTCCGCATCCCAAATCTTAAAATTAAGCGATTCTCCGTCCTCATTGCCGACAATAGTGAAATACCAGCAGTTTTCCTCTTTTTTCCCGACAGACCGACAATTACCGCGGCTATCAAAAACCCCAATTGTATATCTCTCGGAATCAGTTATTTTTTCAGCATCAATCTCCGGCTTTACCAGTGCGATCATATTGCTCTTATTGCCCGGCATTACTTTCCAACCGGCTAAATTAGATGCAAGTTCTTTTTGAGTCAACGGTTTAGATAGGGCACCGGAGACAAAAGGATAAGTTAGATAGGTTACACTATCATCCGTTGTTATTTTTAATTTATAACCAATTCCGGGCGCCATTTTGGTAAGGTCACCGATCCATGTATTGCCGATACAAATAGCCGATTGACTCTGGTTTTTAACGATTATGGTATCGCCACCAATTATACTCGCTAGCGCGGTATTAAGCGGTGATTCATTCTGCGGGAGATATCCTATCCAGTTCCATTTTTTGCCTAGAGAAATCGGATGAATTACCGGATTAATAAGTTGTCCCTGAAACGTAAAAGAATTAAATGCATCGGTCATTTTTATCAAATATCCGTCACTATTGTTGACAGTGGTTAGATCACCAAACCAATTCCCACTCATATATGTCACTGAACTATTTTGAGTTTTTACCTGATAAATTAAAGATGCGTCGGTAAGGTCTTTAAATACCGAATCAATGGATGCTTCTTTTGGTGATAAATTGAAAGATACCCAATTCCATCCTTTAACTAAATCGAATTTCTGCTCCTTACTGCTTCCATCAATAGTCAAAACGGTATCCATAATCTGGCAATCTGCAAAAATAATCTTTTCGTTGCAATCATAAACGTCATCGGTCTCGGTATCATAAATCTTAAAACTAATCGTATCATTTGTGTTATTATCACTAACAATCGTCAAATACCAATAGCCTGCAATATCCCAGGAGTTATCCCAATAAGGATGATTACCTTCTTTCCAAGTTGCTATTCCCCGACAGTCACTAGTACCACCGCTTCCAAAGGCGGCTAATTGATCGCTTTTAGTTTTGGTGAAAAAATCACCTTCCAAAGATACAGTCGTAAATAGGATCATATTGAATTCAGTTCCGGTAATTTTACTCCAGTTAATCAGTCGCATATCAATATCAGGGGTGACATTATTGGCGACCACCTGAACATTATTGATTGTCACCGGAGCATAGCCCTCAAGTGAAGCTGTGACATCGTAAACGCCCTGATTTACAGTAACCTCATAGTCACCCGCGGCATTAACCTTATCCGTAAAATGATACGTTTTTTCATCGTTTGAAACCGTTATTACTACATTCGTTAATGAGCCACCGGCTACTTTAAGGGAAACCTTCCCGCTGATTGTACCTTCAACGACTACATATTTCAGACTGAAATTGACTGTCGTGGGAGCACCTGAGGTTACAGCAATTGTATCTACGGCGGTTTCGTATCCGGTTAACGCGGCTGTGACTCTATAGGTACCAGCCGGTAACTCATATATGGTATAATTGCCATAATCATTTGGATGGCTTGAATTTGAATACCCGGTACTGATATTTATGGCAGTTATAGTAACTGAAGTTACATTTTCAAGACCTTCCAGAGTTACATTCCCCATAATTGAACCGGGAGGTGGAGCATTCAAGGTAAAGTCAACATTCTTCTCCAATTTATCCGAAATGACAACATTCCGCACCGACGGTTCAGAAGAATAACCTGCTAAAGTTCCCGCTAATTCAATAGTTACATTGTAGCTTCCATTAGATAACTGCAGAAAATATTTGCCGTCTTTATCAGGCTTGGTGGTAGATGAAGTCGAAGGAGCCGTAGTCAGGGTTGCTTTTATAACCGCATCTTCTACCTTCCCGCCGCCACCATTAATAGTAATCGTTCCCTGAATCCCGGTGCGAACGAAATAATATGCCCCCATATCTAACCTGGTTCCATCTGGGTCCTGATCATCTACATCGTCCGTCCAGGAGGTGCCATCACCATCGAGGTCAGGATTGCCAGCATCAATAGCTGGGGAATTGTAATTAAGATTAAAATCATTGTTATTGTAATCTTTAAAAAGTGGGTCTGTAGCAATACATCCTTCGCCAAAGTAACTTTTTCCGGTACCATTTTTAATATCCGAATAAGTCGCGGAGATACTCCCAGTTCCTTCAATATAAATTGGATCGGGTAGATATTCACTCCAGATAATCGAGTTGACGATCGTGATCTTTGAGGCATACTGACAGGCAATATCGTTACCATTCGATTTGGCGGTGTTTTTGGCAATAGTAACATTACGCAAGACCGGGTTAGAATTATTGAAACAGCAGATACCGCCGCCAGTTCCACCGGATTCGTTGGCTTTATTATTATAGATAACGGTTCTTTCCAAAGTTGGGCTGGACGAATAGCAATGGATTCCCGCGCCACTATATTTGGCTACGTTATCGCGGATGACCACATTTTTTATCGTAGGGCTGGAATTATAACAATAAATACCACCGCCATAGTCAGCACTTCCATTAGTGATAGTGAATCCGATCAATACTGAACTTGAATCTTCGCCACCACTAAATTTAACCACAGTTCCAGTCACTTGACCATCTATGATTGTTTTCTGAATGTGGTCAGTTTTGCCATCATTATAAAAAAGTGAGGCGACTGTGATCTTCTTGCCTTTGAAGTCAATCTTCTCCTTATAAGTGCCCTCAGCTACCAATACAACATCTCCGGTTACTGCCGCATCTATCCCAGCCTGAATAGTCGGCTGATTACTCGGAACGTTTATAACGGCTCCAAATATTAGTCCGGAAAATACCAAAAGAATTAGACTAGCGCTAAAAAATTTCTTTGCCATTCTTCACCTCCATAATTTTTTATAATATAAACCTTTTTTTAAAAATAAATAGCTTTTTCTAACAAAATATTTACGCCCCAATTGAAGGTTTTTATAAGATTCAGCATGGAACCGTTAATACAAGGAACTCC
>JAGNGI010000089.1 GCA_018002295.1 Fidelibacterota bacterium | reverse complement strand
GTCATTGGTCATTAGTAAAGAGGCTGAGTAAAGAGATTGAGACTAAGAAAGGGAGGCAGGAGACAGTTTCGCGGAAATTGGTTTGGCTATTTGTGATTTGGAATTTGGAGTTTGGGATTTGAGATTTGTGATTTGTGATTTGGAGTTTGGGATTTTTCTCATTTAGCAGTTCTTGGCGAACTTGGCGGTTTAATCTTCCAAGACCAAGAAAAATAAGGCTGAGATTGGTCATTGGTCATTAGTAAAGAGGGTGAGTAAAAAGAAAGAGTAAAGAGGTTGAGGTTGTGGTTGAGAGAGAATTCAAATCTTAGCCTTTTTTCTCAGCCTTGACCTCTTTCTTTTAGGCTGAGGCTGAGAAAATGTAGATTGAGCCGGTAGCACGACCAGATGTAAATAGGTTTACTATAATAGCTTGGCAATTATAAAACCGACGGCGAATCCGGTCAGGAAAACCATTGTCACAAAGCGATAGTTGATGACCTCCTTTTTATAGCCTCTCTTGATTGCCACCAAGGAAACAAAATAACCTAACGCATTAAAAATCCAAAAAATCGGCAGGGTTAATACTTTAGCCACAATCGGTCCAATTACAGGCACAGTTGCCAGCAGAGCAATTAAGCCGGAAAAAGCCTCGGCAAATAATCCGAAAATCATAACCAGCACAACTATAATACCTTTATCAACCCGAAAGTGGATTCCTACAATAACGGCAATGATGATTATCGCCCAGGTAATCAATAACTTGTAATTCCGCTGGAGAAAGCCGATGACATTTTGTATCAAGCGCCTCAAAAACAAAAGGGTTCTTTTGTCATTTTGTTGCTCGTCTTGTTTCATATTTTTACCATAAAATTGTTTGTAAAGCCTAAAGTTACCTCGACTGGGATTGCGACGTCTGAGGTAGGTTCATCCCGTAAATCAGGCGCAAGCCATCCAGTGTTAAATAGGGATCGCTGGCTTGGATTAAGGGAGAATGTTGTGCAATAACATTGCTGAATCCACCGGTGGCGATTACAAAAATGTCTGGCTGATTAATCTCTACTCCGATACGACGTATCATTCCTTCAATCATAGCTAGATGACCAAACAAAATCCCACTCTGCATATGAGCGGTTGTATTCTTACCAATAACGCGCGGTGGAAAAGTGAGATTTATTGGATAGAGCTGGGCGGCTTTTCTAAAAAGGTCCCTCGCACCGGTTATAAGTCCGGGAGCAATCGCTCCGCCGATATAATTTCCTTCCTTATCCAGCACATCGAAAGTCGTTGCCGTGCCCAGATCCACGACGATGCTCGGACAATGATATTTCACTCCAGTGGCTACGGCATTGCAAATGCGATCGGCCCCAACTTCAGCCGGATTATCAACTAAAAGACAACATCCGAGATTCAAATTGCAATTGATTAGGAGCGGTTCAATATGGAAAAAGGTTTGCGCCATTTGCTTAAACGGTTCGGTTAGGCGCGGGACGACTGAGCCAATTACAATCCCATCAATTACATTAATGGCAATGCCTTGCTTTTTCAACAAAGATTCAATCCGCCGACCATAATAATCTGCTCCTCGAACCGGATGACTATTTATTCGCAGACATCCCTTAAGGTCATTTTCCTGAAATAGTCCCACGGTTGCATTGGTATTACCTATATCAATTGCTAATAACATTCCTAAGTCTCCCTGACGATTGTTACCTCAGCGGCATGGAACGTCCGATATGTCCGACCGACTTGTAGAATGAGACCACCGTCGGCACTGATATCATAGAACAAACCACTGTGAATCTCTTGACCGTCGTTGACTTTGATTACCTGCCCGATATACGGACAATATTTACGCCATTTTCCCAGAATCGGAACAGTTCCGTTACCATTCAGCGCGACCAAATTTTGATCAATCGCAAAAATCAATTTTGCGAGCACATCCTCTCTTTCATACTTTTTTCCGGTAATAGAATAAAGCGAACTGGCGAACGGCAAATCGGGGATAAAAAAATCACTATTTTGATTCAAATTTACGCCGACTCCAATTACTACATCCGCATTATCCTCCGAGCGAGTTTTACTTTGCACCAAAATACCACAAACTTTCATGTTCTTTAGTAAAACATCATTGGGCCATTTCAGTGCCAACTGGGCTGGCGCAACCAAAGTTTGTAGTCCCTCCAGAACACCCACCGCAGTTAGAAATGAGTAAATAAAAAGCGGTGTCTCATTGTGGTGAATTTTTAAATAAATAGAAAATAGTAAAGCCTCGTTGGGTGGAGTAATCCAGCTACGTCCCAAACGCCCTCGCCCAGCACTTTGAAAATCAGCCCAGACTATCGTCCCAGAAGGATGCGAATGCCGACCCAGTAGGTAAGCATTGGTAGAGTCTATCTCTGCAAAATGAACCACCGGAAATTTGAGTATTTCAGTAGGAATCGGCAGGTTGACGAGCCGGAAAGAATTCATAACTTTAGCGCAGGTCAAGCTCTTCAATCAACTCGTCGGCGGAGCTATATTTATCGAGGATAAAAAGAACGTAGAGAACGTCAACACTGATCGCACGCGAAAGAGCTGGATTATATTGCCAATCATTGGTCAGCGCTTCCCAGTTGCCATCGAAAGCACAGCCGACTAATTCTCCCCGCGCGTTTAGAACCGGACTGCCGGAGTTTCCGCCGGTGATATCGCAGGAACTGAGAAAAGCCACCGGAACATCATTTAATTCACGATCAATCCAGCGGCCATAATCGCGGCTAGTCGCTAGCTCGATCAATCTTTCTGGAACGTTAAAAGGTTCAATACCGCTATGTTTGGCAATTACTCCGGCTAAAGTGGTCTGGGGTTGGTAAAAGACGGCGTCGCGCGGCTGATAGCCTTCGACGTTGCCATAGGTAAACCGCAAACTGCGGTTGGCGTCGGGCAAAACCGTCTTACCCAAAACATTTTTCAAGGCCGAAAGGTACTGCGGTTTGAGAATTAACATTTTGCCGCTTATTGTTTTCTGGTCTTTCTCGATGCGCTCCAGTTCGCAGTTGACTGCGACGGCTAAAGTTATCAATGGATCCTGCCGATCGAGTAAAGACTCGGCGCTCAAATCAAACATTGCCAGACATTCGTCGGCATCGGTAAGTCGGGTATGAGCAAAGGCACTATCAACATAAGCGGCGATAACGGCTTTAGCAGAATCGGCAGGCTGATCCTGAATCAATTCGCGCAAAAAAGCAGGGCGCTCAGCCGAAGAAAATTCGGCTAAATGATTTAGTAATAATTTCAAGATACGGGCATCAGCCGGGGCATAGTAGCCGATGCGCCTGACCTTAAAATCACGCTTGGTACGAGCAATTTGGTAATCAAAAAAACCGTATTCACGTTCACTTTCCGGTTTAGCCTTTTCGCGACTCCATTTTTCGATAGTCAGCGCATCCGCCAGAACCGTAACGTAGCGTAAATATTCAATGTACATATCGCGCTCGAATCCGGTATAATATTCATCGTAGGCTTTCTGGATTTCTGGCAGAATATTCCCATATTGTTCTTGCCAGGCAGGCTTGCCGGCTATTTTTTGAACTAATTCCTTCTCTACTAACTTTTTTTGTCCCAAAATATTTTCACTCTTGAAACCAGCTAATAAACCCTGATTATTTTTCAGCCCATTGTAAAAACCTTTTAGTCGTGAAGATAGGAGTAAGTCAACCTCCGGACTTTTTTGGCTTTCATCTTCAAGTTCGTTGATGATTTCTTGAAAGATCCGAATGCGTAGCGGATATACTAAATTCTGATTATAAGCCACGGAGTAACTCGTGACATTGCGATAGGTGCGACCCGGATAGCCCAAAATGAAAACAAGCTCATCGGGATTAAGTCCTCTGGTAGAAATCGGTAGAAAAGCTTTAGGCTGGTAGGGTACATTTTTCTCGCTATATTCGGCCGGCTTGCCGTCGGGCGCGCAGTAAATTCGCATAAAGGAAAAGTCACCAGTGTGGCGTGGCCACATCCAGTTATCAACCTCGCCACCAAAATTACCGATAGATTGCGGAGGGGCATAAACCAGGCGAATGTCCCGAAATTTTCGGTAATGGTAAAGATAATAACTGGCACCATCGAGCATAGCGACGACCTTTCCTGTCAGTCCATTGGCAGAATCTTCGCTCTCGGCTTCTAATTGGGCGATAGCGCGTTCCAAAGCGCGAGTGCGTTCTTCCGGCGTCATTTGCGGGGTAAAGGATTTAAGTATTTTTTCAGTGATATCTTCAAAACCAATCATTAGCGACGCCTCATAGCCGGGCGCCGGCAGTTCCTCGGCTTTAGTGCGGGCATAGAAACCTTGTGCCAAGTAATTCTGCTCATCGGTCGAATTTTTCTGAATGGCACTGAAAGCAACATGATGATTAGTAAGCACTAAACCACCTGCCGACACAAATGAACCGGTTCCGCCACCGAATAATAGCACCGCTCCGGCTAAACCGCCACCGTCCGGTTGATATATGTCGGCTGGTTTGATTTTCAAGCCTTTAATTTTGGTCGGGATTTGGTCCGGCGGATACATACCTTCCGCGGCTAATAGCCTGAAATTCAATGTCAAAAGACAAGTCGCCAGAAAAAAGAGTCGTTTTATGTTACTCATAGTTTCTTTCTCTCTTTTTAATTGTTAAAAGCCACGTTCTTTGCGAATCGTTTGATAAGCGTCATTGATAGATTTGAATTTTTCTTCCGCCAATTTTTGAAATTCAGGGCCAAGATTGGCTACTTTATCCGGATGATATTTCACCGCCAAATCGCGGTAAGCTTTCTTAATTATCTCAACGTCGTCATTCGGTTTAATTCCCAAAATCTCATAAGATCGGTTGGCGCTACCACTGAAAATCGCCCGAATAGTTTCATAGTCACGGGCGGAAATTCCTAAAGCATCCGAAATTTCCCGAATCGCTTGCGATTCCACTGCTTGGAAATCGCCATCGGCGACGGCAATTCCAAATAAGACGTGAAGTAGTTCCATTCGGGAGTAATAATCCATATTATCGCGAATCTGATGGGCAATGTCTTGGATATTATAATCTTTACCAAGTATCTCCCGATACAGGTAGAGTAAATCCTGAGCATTCCGAGTTCCAAATTGATCAACTAGAAATTTCTTTACGTATTGAATTTCAGAGGATTTGACATTCCGGTCGGATTTACTGATATAGGTAAATAACGAGAGCATTGCCACCGCAAAATCTCCGGCGCGAGTATCGCCGTAAGTTGAAAATGTCTCTCCCGGTTCGGCTTTGCCTCGTTTTTTCTGGACTCCGGAATCGTTAGTAACAACATTACCGATGTAAGCCCCGATCAAAGCTCCCAGTGGTCCGAAAAGCGCCCAGCCGATTCCACCACCAATTATTGTTCCAGCTAATTTTCCCATATTCTTGATCTCAATTTAAAATATTTAACTTTAGAAATAATAAATATTCCTTGGATAAAATCCAACATTAAATAAAAATCCCTCCACCTATGTAAGAGTGGAGGGATCATAACTATTTGGTATAAATACTATCTTAAAGCAAAACCGACACCCAGACCGGCGGCATTGTATTCTCCCATACTATATTCGGCATTGATAGATATAACCGCTATTTTGATATTCAAGCCGGCGGTAAAACGCGTATCATTCTTGCCTTTTAAATCGAATTTGATCTTCGTGCCGTCTTCCATTTTATAAGAGGCAGTGAATTTACTGGACTCTTTGCCAACCCCAACATACGGCGTTAGCATAAGAATAGTCTTACTGACCATTAAATTGAAAGCCGTGCTATTGGCGCTCAATAGGTCACCGATTTCCATTTGTTGATAATAACCTTGAACGGCAATATCTAATGGGAACATCGGTATCGGAATCCAGCGATCAACATCCAATTTTAAACCACCGCCAAGAGCCGAGATTTCGCCAATAGCTTCACC
>JAGNGI010000088.1 GCA_018002295.1 Fidelibacterota bacterium | reverse complement strand
GTTCTGAAGCTATTCCAATCAGACCTAAAAATGGTAACTGGCATCGAGCCGGTGATTGCCATTGATACGATTCCCAAGTCTAAGGAAATCGTCATCGTGGGCACCATAGGTAAAAGTCCCATAATTGATGCTTTGATTCAAAGTAATCAATTGGATGTCAGTGATATCGCCGGCAAGTGGGAAACTTTTCTAATTCAGAGAATAGAAAAGCCGTATCCGGATGTTGAGCAAGCGTTGGTTATAGCCGGTAGCGATAAGCGCGGCACAATTTTTGGTATGTTCGATCTTTCCGAGAAAATTGGGGTCTCGCCCTGGTATTGGTGGGCTGATGTTCCAGTAAAGAAAAAGGACTGTATTTATATTAAACCAGGACGACATACTCTCGGTGAGCCCAAAGTAAAATATCGGGGATTTTTTATCAATGACGAAGCGCCGGCTCTAAGTAATTGGGCTTACGAAAAATTCGGCGGTTTCAATCACGAATTCTATGTTAATGTTTTTGAACTTCTGCTAAGGCTAAAAGCTAATCATCTCTGGCCAGGTATGTGGGGCAAATACTTTGGCTCCGACCCGGAGAATCCAAGATTAGCCGATGAATATGGTATCGTAATGGGCTCGTCGCACTGTGAACCTCTGCTTTATAATAATGATCCCGGTGCCGGTTTATGGAATTCACAAACTATGGGACCCTGGCGTTATGATATTAATCGTGAAAATATTTATAAAGTGTTGGATGAAACCGTTGCCGCCCGTGGCCAATATGAAAATATTTATACGGTAGGTTTACGGGGAATTCACGATACCCAGATGGAAGGGGGAGTGGATGTTCAGGAGCAAATCGCCTTGCTTGAACAAGTATTCAAAGACCAGCGTGAAATTCTTACAAAACATATAAATAAAGAAATTACGGAAATTCCGCAGGTTTTTATTCCTTATAAAGAAGTGCAGGATTATTACGATGCCGGTTTGCAGGTTCCCGACGATGTGACTATCATGTGGAGTGACGATAACTGGGGCAATATCCGTCGTTTGCCTCGATTAGACGACAAACCACGCGCTGGCGGATATGGAATTTATTATCATTTTGATTATGTCGGCGATCCGCGCAATTACAAATGGTTGAATACGGTTCAAATTTCGCGAGTTTGGGAGCAAATGCACCTGGCTTATCGATATGGTGTTGACCGAATCTGGGTGGTCAATGTTGGTGACATTAAACCGATGGAATTTCCGATTAACTTTTTTATGGATTTTGCTTGGAATCCGGAAGCCTGGCCGGCGGAGCGCTTGCCCGAATATACTCGCCTCTGGGCGGAGGAGCAGTTCGGCGCTCAATATGCTGAGGAAATTGCTCATATATTGACTCAGTACACCCGATTCAATGCACGGCGCAAACCAGAATTACTCTCACCTGAAACTTATAGTTTGGTTAACTATCGGGAAGCCGAAACCGTTGTGGCTGAATATAATGACCTGGCAAAAAAAGCACGGGAAATTTACGAAGCTCTGCCGACTGAATTTCACGATGCTTTCTATCAATTAGTTTTGCATCCTACCGAAGCCTGCGCCAATCTCAATGAGCTTTATGTGACCGTGGCGCGTAACCGACTTTATGCTCAGCAGAAACGCGCCCTGACCAATGAATTAGCTCAAAGAGCCCGTGATCTATTTAAGAAGGATGCCGAAATAACCGATCGTTATCACAAAATCGCCAACGGTAAATGGAATCATATGATGGATCAGACTCATATAGGCTATACTTATTGGCAACAACCCGAAGAAAACACAATGCCAGAAGTAATCGAAATCAATGTACCGGAATTAGCCGAGATGGGCGTTGCGATTGAAGGCTCAACCGAATGTTGGCCGCCTGCGAATAGCGAGGCGATTTTGCCGGAATTCGATCCCTACAATCAATCCTGTCATTATATCGAAATTTTTAATCGGGGTAAAAAGCCTTTTAAATACACGATTAAATCCGGCAATCCCTGCGTTCTAATTAACCAGAAAAAAGGAGAAATCACTACCGAAGAACGGCTCTGGATTAAAATTGATTGGAAGCAAGCACCAAAAGGGAAGAGCACGATTCCGCTTATTGTCAAAGGTCCCCGGAAAAGCCAGGTGGAGGTGAAAATAGTTATCTTTAATCCGGCAGTTCCTGTAGAGGAGCTTGCCGACCGTTTTCTTGAGAGCAACAGATATGTTTCAATAGAAGCTGAGCACTTCTCCAATGCCGTCAACACACGTGGTGTTTACTGGCAAATTATTCCCGATTTTGGACGTACGCTTTCCTCAGTTACTCCATTTCCGGTGACGATGTCCAGTCTGATACCGGAAGGCGATAGTCCACATCTTGAGTACCAAGTTTATTTATTTAATGCTGGCGAAGTGAAAGTTAAGGCTTATCTGGCTCCAACCCAGAATTTTCCCAATGGTCCAGGCTTACGCTATGGGATTTCTTTTGATGATGAGCCGGTTCAAATCATCAATATGCATGCTGGCAAAACCCACCGTGACTGGCAAAATTCCGTCAGTGACTATATTACGATAATGACTTCCGTCCACGCGTTGAAGTTGCCCGGCAAACATACCTTAAAATTCTGGGCGGTCGATCCCGGCGTGGTACTCCAAAAATTGGTAATTGAGACTGGTGAAGTAAAACCCAGTTACCTCGGGCCGCCGGAAAGCCGCTGGTTTAAAATTGCAGAATAAAAGTTTTCAATTCTAAAAGTGCAGGAATCAAATGAAAAAAGTGATAATTATAATGACGCTAATAGTTGCGAGTTTTATAAGCGCCGACGCTTTTTCAGCTGATCAAAAAGCGTTCTACTATAATCCAATTCTGGCTGGCTTTTATCCCGATCCGAGTATTTGTCGGGTTGGAGATGACTATTATCTGGTTAATTCCACCTTTGCTTATTTCCCGGGAATACCGGTTTTTCACAGTCGCGACTTAGTCAATTGGAAACTGATCGGTCATGTAATGGATCGAGTGGAGCAGATGAATCTGGAAGGGTTGGGTGTGTCCGAAGGAATTTTCGCTCCGGCGATTCGATTTCACGATGGATTATTTTATGTAACCTGTACTCTGGTTGGTGCCGGTGGAAATTACGTCGTTACTGCTCAAAATCCGGCGGGACCGTGGTCGAATCCGGTTTGGCTTCCACAAATTGACGGCATTGATCCCTCGCTATTTTTCGATCAAGATGGCAAAGCGTATATCGTTTATAACAGCGTCGCGCCGAACAATAGACCTTTATACGAAGGGCATCGCACGATCCGGATGTATCAATTTGACTACGAAAAACTTAAGGTAATTAGTCCTGAGATTATCCTGGTGAATGGTGGTACCGATATTTCTAAAAAGCCGATCTGGATCGAGGGACCGCATATTTTTCGCAAGGATAATTTCTATTATCTGATTTGTGCCGAAGGAGGTACATCTTGGGAACATTCCGAGGTAGTCTTTCGGAGCGAACAGGTTACCGGACCGTATGTCCCTTATGCGAAAAATCCGATTCTGACTCAACGTCATCTTGATCCGAATCGTCCTCATCCGATTACCTGTACCGGTCACGCCGATTTGGTGATGACGCCCGCTGGCGATTGGTGGGCTGTATTTCTCGGCTGTCGACCTTATCTTCCCGAATATGAAGGTTTTTTCAATACTGGTCGAGAAACGTTTATGGCACCAGTAAAATGGATTGACGGCTGGCCGGTGATTGATCCTGACCACGCCGAGATTCAATATTCCTATCCTCTGCCGATTATATTGGAAAAACCAATCAAAGCTGATATTCCCTATAGTGGTAATTTCCGAATCAGAGATGATTTTGATTCCGAAACGCTTGACTTATACTGGGTCTTTCTCCGGACGCCGCATACCAAGTGGTATAGTCTAAGTGATCGTAGAGGTTCGCTGGCTATTCAATTAAGACCAGAAACCTGCTCCGGCAAAAGCAATCCGAGTTTTATCGGGCGGCGTCAGCAACATTTATGCGGGTCGGTGAGTACGGCAATGGATTTTGTTCCGGTTTCGGAATTTGAAAAAGCCGGATTGCTGGTTTTTCAGAACGAAAAGCACTATTATTTTTTAGGCAAATCAATAGAGAAAGGCGAACCGGTTGTGCAATTATATAAAACGGATACATTGCTGGCTTCACACAAAATCGGCGAGGGGCGTAATATCCGGTTGAAGGTTGTCGCCGATGGCGCCGAATATTCTTTTTACTACGCCACCAAGCCAGAAGAATGGATTCTGCTGAAAGACAAGGTGGATGCGCGCTTTCTAAGCACACGAGTGGCGGGCGGATTTGTGGGCTGTATGTATGCTATGTATGCAACATCATCAGGCGAAGCCAGTTCTAATGTTGCCTATTTCGATTGGTTTGAATATGTGGGTGACGACGAAATTTACCATCAATAATACTTAATGAGGATTAAAAATGACAGATCAACAGTGGGAAACTCTCAAAAAAGTAATCAATGGCGAAAAAATAGAACCTTTGCCGGTTGGATTTATTGCTGACAGTCCCTGGTTGCCTGGCTGGTATGGTATCAAAATTCTCGATTATTTTTCCAATGACGAATTGTGGTTGAAAGCCAATCTCAAAGCTATTCAAGAATTTCCGGAAGTTATGTTTTTACCGGGGTTTTGGTCGGAATTCGGAATGTGCACCGAGCCGTCGGCTTTTGGAGCACGTTGTCGGTTCCCGCAAAATGAATTTCCACATGCCCATCCGGTCATCAAATCACCCGAGGAGATTGATGCGCTGGTTGTGCCTGAACCAGAAACCGACGGTTTATTGCCATTTGTCCTGAATCGTCTCAAATTAGCCCAGCCGTATATCGAAAATGCCGGTCACAAAATCCGGTTCGCCGTAGCACGAGGGCCATTGAACATTGCCAGTTTTTTGATGGGCACGACTGAATTTTTAATGGCAATGCTGACGAGCCCAGAGTTGGTCGAAACATTAATGGAAAAAATAACCGCCTTTCTGAAAAATTGGCTCCGGCTTCAGCGGGATACATTCAGCACGATAGACGGCATTTTTTTACTGGATGACATTATCGGTTTTATCGGGGAACAGGAATTTTGCCGATTTGGATTACCCTATTTTAAGGAGTTATTTAGTGCCGATGTGTCGGTGAAATTTTTGCACAATGACGCTCAATGCCGGGTTTCCGTGCCATATTTACCAGAGATAGGTGTCAATTTATTTAATATGGGATTTGACGTCAGCCTGAATGATATCAAAACCTGGACTAATAATCAGGTGACGCTACTCGGCAATATTCCGCCGCGCGATGTGCTGGCGAACGGGAAACCGGAAGATGTTGTAAAGAGCGTAACCGAGTTATTGGATTCACTTGAAGACAAAACTCGGGTGATATTATCATGTGGAGGCGGCTTGCCACCGGGAGTGAGTACGGAAAACCTCAAAGCTTTTATCGAGACGGTGAAAAATTATACGCTTAAGTAAATTATCACGCTTGATTTTCCCGAATTGTTAGAATGAAAAATCGATCTAATTTTAAAATATGAGTCCTAATGAATAAACGTCTTAATATTTTGTTTTTAAATTGGCAGCCGCCTTTTCTTTTGGGAATTGTAACTGCGTATTTTGCAATATCAGCCCGCTTTTTACCAGCCGCTGAAAAGGTTGATTCAGAAAAAGTCATTCGTAAAATTGCTGATAATGTCCTGAAGGATGCCAACTTTAATTTTATTGATCAAGAAAGCGGCAAACGTTATTCTTCAACTGCCGATGCCCCGTCCGGAGCCCGGTTGGTTCCAGAAAGTCGCTACAACGATTGGCGCTACTGGAACGGCGTTTTGAATATCGCTATGCTAAGGCTGGGCGAAGTGCTGAAGGAGCCGACTTATACCGAATTTGCTGTCCGAAATGTCGCATTTAGTTTCGACAATTATGCCTATT
>JAGNGI010000087.1 GCA_018002295.1 Fidelibacterota bacterium | reverse complement strand
GCAAATTGAAATTTACTCCGTCTTCGGAAACTACAACCGAGCCGGTATCAATTGCCGGCAAATGAGGAACGCTGGTGCTGGCAGATAGGTCGGGCAAATCCGCCGCCGTGATGGTCAATTGATAGGTTTCACCGGCGACTGGGCGGAAATCAGCGTTGATGTATTTATGGTCGCTTTGTTCGCCGTAATAACGGAAAATATAGCCGGTGGTATCGCGCGTACCCGCTATCCATACGTTGGCATTTTTGATAATCGGTAAGGAATCCACCCAGGTTTCGTATTCATTGGAGGCATACGCCCGCTCGATATAAACAAAAGAGCTCGCCGTAGTATCCTCGAGCCGCACAATCCCCAAAATATTCAAACCCGGGACGAATTCCGTCTCAATGATCGCGTCCGGCATTGGCCCGGGTTGCCAAGGCAAATCACAACTTTGCCAGCCCGCCAGACCGGCTATGACCGACGCCAAAATTATCAATAAGTTATTTTTAAATATTTTCATAATTAAAACCGGAGCGTATATCCAAAATTTACACTGGGAAAATATTCCAATCCGAAAGCATAATAGCCGTATCCCGGAAAATAAAAATAGTAGTAAGGATTGCGCCGCAAAAATAACAAATTGCGAATAGTCATAGTCATATAAGCCTCTTTCAATCCGAGATATTCCGACAGGTGCTGACCAAATCCCTCGCGCAGTCTTTTCTTCCAACCGATATCCCAGACTATGCGCGGCGGAAAGCGGACGTTGTTCTTTACCGGAGTTATATCGCGCGGGAAACCGCCTACGCTATTTTCCAGCGGGTTATAAAAATATTGGTTATAACGACCGGTTTCCCAGGTGCGTGGATAACCGGAACTGAATTGAAAAGTCGTGCTGGCGGTGATTGCCGGGGTCAATTTATACATTAACAAGAGTTTAAGATTATGCGGCTGATCGCCTTCATAGTAATACCATCGTCCGTCTTGCAATGATGGGTAACTGCGAGTGCCATGAGAAAAAGTATAGCTAACCCATCCGGAAAGGCGCTCGACTTCACCGCGCAAAAGCCATTCGATTCCGTAAGCCTTGCCCTGCCCGGCTTCGAGAATCTCAGACAGTTCAAGTGATTTTTTAGCGGCGTCATATTCCAGGCGATAAAGCCGAGTTAAATCTTTGTAATAACCCGTAACCGAATATTCCAGTTTGTCGGTTAAAAAGCCCTCGACTCCGAGAATGTAATGGATAGATTCGACCGGCTTCTGGTTTTCCAGATTGTAGTAATAATCCAGGAATTGAATGAATTCTCGATTGCGTGAGTCCAGAGTCGTTAGATACTGATAATAATGCCCCCAGGCGGCTTTGACTGTTGTGATTCCCAATCGCAGAGCCAGAGCGGCACGTGGTTCAAAATGCCAACTTTCTGATGACATTTGCCGCGAACTGCGCCCACCGAATTTCAGCGCCAGATTGCCGATTTCGATTTTATCCTGAATGTAAACCGCTTGTAAATCGGCTCCAATACGACGTGCCGAAGTATCAGTCTGCCCACCAATTTTATTTAAAAAACTTAAATGGCTTTGCTCCCAACCGAACTTGAGAGTCTGATTCCAGAAAGTAAACAGTGAAAGGCTGGCTTTGGCGGTATAATCTTGCACGGAATTGCGGATTGAAGTGCGATATTTGATAATCCGGTCTAGATTGTTGACTGTATCCGGAAAAACAAAGTTAACATAGGAATCATTATCAGCCCGCGAGCCGGAATGGAAGAAATGAGTTTCCAGTAAAATATTTGTGCGGATTAAGGTATGCGTCTGAATTCCGACCGCCCGATTCTCGGTGTTGGTGATAAGACCTTCCTGATAATTTTCGTAAAAATCGTAAGGAAAGTACAACATCAAGTTATCCAGACTGTAATCGAGATAATCGCGCGCATAAAAAGCCGTTAGGCGCAATTGGGTGCGTCCGATTTTACTCAGGTACGAGCCGACAAAATCGCCCATCAAATTCGGTGAATTCATTAGCACCCGATAAGCCGGGTCGGAAATCAGACGCCCGGAAAGCAGAGCGGTGGCATTTTTCTTCACCGGAAATTCAATCGCACCGCTAATCCCAGAGGTGGATGGCCAGAACTCACCATGCACTTCGCTCTGATGTCCTTCGCGGGTGGTGATATTCAGAATCGAGGAATTGCGGCCACCATATTCGGCATCGAACCCACCGACCAACATTTCGATATCTTTGATCGAATAAGGATTGAAAATAGCCTGCGAACTTAGAAAATGCTGAGGGTTGTAGATTGTCATACCGTTCAATTGCACCAGATTCTCGCCCGGGTCACTACCACGCACATGCAACTGCGGTGAAAGCGGGTCCGACATACTCACACTCGGCGAAAATTTTAATAATTGAAAAACATCGTCGCGTAATTGCGGTGCCTCCAATAGGACAATCGGGTCCACCTGGAAACTGGCAATATCCATTTCCTTTTCGATTAAAGTGCGCCGCTGGCCGATGACCTCGACGGCGGAAGTCGGCAAAGCCCGCGCCGTCATTTTTATCGTCCCCAGAAAAAGCGCCTTGTCGCTAACTTCGATCCGGAGCTCACGTTCGGCATAACTAATGTGCGAGAATCTTAAAGTCTGAAGTCCAGCCGGTACCTGGCGGACAACGAAAAATCCGCGCAAATCAGAGGCGGTTCCTAAACCGGTGTTCGCAATTAGAACATTGACACCGATAATCGCTTCGCCGGTTTTTTCATCTACAATATAACCGGAGATGTTGGCGGCTTGCAGACCAGTGACTAAAATCAACCACAGGCTGAATATTTTCTTCATGGTAGCACCAGTCCTATGGAGAACAGCAAGCCGGTTTCCAGGGTATTAATCACTGACGGCAATAAATTGACCGCCTGATGCAGACCAGCGCCTACGAAAAATCCTTTGTGATAAATCGGCCGATATTCAAGGCTGGCATTGAACCCTAAATTGATCAACATAATGTTCCAGAAATCAACATAGTCATATTCGCGAGGATTGAAATTGTTGAAACCAACCCGAACAGTGGTATTGAGACGCGCCAACCACGAACGATTCAGACGAAAATACCACTGCTGATCCCTGCCGCCGATAGCGATGGATTCGTGTTTCGAAGATTTGCGGTAATATATTCCCGGCGAGCCGCGAATGAACTTTGTCATCTGATCGGCTGGATATTCCAGCGCAAGATGCGCAATTACGATATAGCCGTCGCCTAAACTAATTATATCAGTCCAAGGAATCATCTGCCGCCGGTAACGATAGGGCGACACCGGTAAATCGGAAGCCGGCTGTCTTTGCAAAGATTCGGTCTGGGCGATCATCCATTTATTGAGTAAAATCGCGATATTATCTGCCGGCTTTTGATTCTTAGCCGTCTTCTCGCGCAATTCCCATTGCCAATCGCGCACGGTCTTTCCGCTGGAATCCACCAGCCGCGTATAGCCGTTCAAGGTGCGCGCCGCGCCGAATGCTGGACTGGCGTCGTACCAGAGACTGAGATGATCAATAACCAGAGTTTGATTACCCGTAACCTGAAATTTTTGGAAAAACTTGGACATTTGTATTTCCAGTGGTTCATTCAAGGCGATGTACTGGTCAACCGGAATGTAGTGCCATTTCTTGATTTGCTGAATGCCGAGGATTGTCGGTGATTCGGCTCGTTCATCGTTTACCGGGATGGCTGGAAATCCCGTCAGCGTAAGCGCATCGGCATAGGTGCTAATATAAAGCGTATCGGAAATTAGCTCCGACCAGGAAAATTTAAACGCTAAGGCATTCGAAAAACAGAGCCCCAACAATAAAATCAAGGAGATTAATTTTGCGATATTTTGATTATTCAACGTCAAGTAACTGGTTCATTAAAGTTGGTGCAAATTTTACGACCAACGCCAAAAATATGCAACTTTAAGAGCGATGGAGTTTTTAGACGCGATTAAAAGATTTTTCCCCTTTTTTCTGACACTGCCTATTCCGCCTGAACTGTGTGAAGCTGAAAGGAAGAGGTTTCTGCCGCGAAATTAATGATTACCGATTCGGCTTAACGCAAGTCCGCTTTTTATCATACGAACAATGGCATTCCGCGCCGCATTGTCCACTATGCTTTTCGCCCTTATAGCGACTGAATTTCAGCGCCGCCATCATTAGGGCAAAAGCTAACGTCGCGCATCCCAATATTAATAGAAAATAAATCAGCATCAACTTTACCTGTTTTTACTTGAATGTCGTCCGGGTTCACAATTTTAGTTCATCAGAATTCATCGTACAAAATATTCTCGGGTTCAACGCCCAGATCGTCCAGCATTTTCAATACGGCGCTGACCATTAGAGGCGGCCCGCAAAGGTAATATTCGCAGTCTTCCGGCGCCGGGTGGTTGATCAAATAATTATTCAAAACCACTTCGTGGATAAATCCACAATAGCCATTCCAATTATCTTCCGGCAAAGGCTCGGAAAGCGCTACGTGCCATTCAAAATTCGGAAATTCTCTCTGCAGGGTGTCAAAGTCCTCCTGATAAAACAGTTCCTTCAGACTACGGGCGCCGTACCAAAAGGAGATTTTACGCTGGGTGTGAAGGCGCTTCAATTGATCGAAAATATGCGAACGCATCGGTGCCATTCCGGCTCCGCCGCCGATGAAGACCATTTCTCTATCGGTTTCTTTGGCGAAGAATTCTCCATAGGGTCCAGAAATTGTCACCCGGTCGCCCGCCTTCAAACTGAACAAATAGGACGACATTTTACCTGGAGGCGCATCCGGCTTTTCTGGCGGCGGCGTGGCGATTCGCACATTCAGCATAATTATGCCTTTTTCGTCCGGATAATTAGCGATTGAATAAGCTCGCACAACCTCTTCGTCCACAATGGAAACGTAGCGCCACATATTACAGCGATCCCATTCCGATTTAAAAGGTTCCTCAATTACAAAATCCTTGAAATTGACACGATGCGGTCCGGTCTCCACCTGAATATAACCCCCCGCCCGGAAATTTATCTGCTCGCCCGGTGGCAAATCTAGAACGAGTTCTTTGATAAAAGTCGCCACGTTGCGATTCGAGCGCACTGTGCAAATCCATTTGCGAATGGCGAAAATTTCCGTTGGAATCGAGAGCCGCAAATCTTCCTTGACCGCCAGTTGACAGGCAAGCCGCACACCTGCGCGGGCTTCCCTACGATTGATATGCGCCAGCTCCGTCGGCAGTATCGTGCCGCCGCCTTTTAAAACTTGTACTTTACAGAGTCCGCAAGTGCCAGCGGCTCCGCAGGCGGACGGCAAATATATTTCCTTTTCAGCCAAGGTATTTAATAGTTTGCCGCCGACTGGCGCGTCGAAGGAATAATCCGGGTCGTCATTTATATTAATTTTAATCGTGCCAACTGGAACTAAGTAGGACTTCGCCAACAGGATCAAGCCGACCAACGCCAGCACAATAAAAATAAAAACTCCAACCGCAATTAAAATTATAACCAGACTGCTCATAAAATCGTATCTACTAAAGCTGAATTCCGGAAAAAAGCATAAAAGCCATCGCCATTAATCCGGCTGTGATAAAAGTAATGCCCAAATCGCGTAGACCCGATGGAACGTTGCTATATTTCAATTTCTCGCGAATACCGGCTAAAGCAACAATCGCTAGTGCCCAGCCTATTCCCGAACCAATCCCGAAAACCACACTTTCACCGAAGGTATAATCGCGTTCGACCATAAAAAGCGAGCCAGCCAGAATCACACAATTAACGGTAATTAGCGGCAGAAAAATCCCGAGTGAATGGTAAAGCTTTGGTACAAATTTATCCAGCACCATTTCCAGAATCTGGACAACGGCGGCGATGACGCCGATATAAGTTATCAAACCGAGAAACGTCAAATCTAGGTCAATGCCCAACCAGCTCAATGCGCCTTCAGCCAGCAAATTGTGATAGATTAGGTTATTAATAGGGACCGTGATCGTCTGAACCACGACGACCGCAATACCCAGCCCGAC
>JAGNGI010000086.1 GCA_018002295.1 Fidelibacterota bacterium | reverse complement strand
AATTGTGCCGAACGCTACCGAACGCCGGTATTAATAATGACTGATGAAATTGTTGGGCACTTGAGCGAAAAAGTCGAATTACCCGATCCGGCTTCGCTCGAAATTGTCAATCGTCAACGACCGACCGTTCCGCCGTCAGATTATCTACCTTACCAGATTACGGCTTCGGACGTTCCCCCGATGGCGAATTTTGGAGAAGGCTATCGCTACCATGTCACCGGTTTGGCACATGACGAAACCGGCTCACCAACCAATGATCCAGCCCAGATCGAACAACAGCTTCTACGCATTAACCGCAAAATCGAACGTTATCGCGATCAAATCGTCGAGGTTGAGGAGTTTGAGACGCAAGATATGGAGATCCTTGTCATTGCCTATGGAGCGACTGCTCGCTCAGCCAAAAAAGCCGTCAGCCTGGCGCGCGAAGCCGGTCTCAAAGCCGGTCTATTAAAGCTAAAAACACTCTGGCCGTTTGCTGATATAGAGATCGAAGCGCTCGCCAAATCCGTGAATAAAATCATTGTACCGGAACTGAATCTGGGTCAAATGGCTCACGAAGTCGAATGGGCAGTTCGGCGCGCAAAACCGGTTATCCGGGTCAATCGCATCAACGGCGAATCAATTACACCGGCGGAAATTCTGGCGGCGATTAAAAATTAGAGGGAAGTATGGACTATTTATATTATTTGCGCACAGAAAATATGCCTCATATTTGGTGTGACGGTTGTGGTAACGGCATTGTGCTGAAATCGCTCCTGCGGGTAATCAATAAACTCGCATGGGATAAGAATGACATTGCGTTGGTCTCAGGCATCGGTTGCTCCAGCCGCACGCCCGGTTATGTTGATTTCAATACTTTACATACGACTCATGGTCGGGCGTTGGCTTTTGCCACCGGCTTGAAAATCGCTAATCCAAAATTACACGTAATCGTGGTTTCCGGCGACGGCGATGCGACTGCGATCGGCGGAAATCATTTTATTCATGCCGCCCGTCGCAATATTGATATCACTATGATAATTTTCAATAATATGATTTACGGAATGACCGGCGGTCAGGTTTCGCCGACGACACCTGCCGGTAAAATGGCAACAACCGCCCCTTACGGCAATCCCGATCCACCTTTTGATATCAGTCGTTTGGCGGCGGCGGCTGGTGCAAGCTATGTGGCTCGTTCAACGGTTTTCCATTACGCTCGCCTCGATAAATACATCGAGCAAGCCCTTACCCGGAAAGGCTTTGCCGTCGTGGAAGTTTTAACGCCCTGCCCGACTTCTTATGGACGAATGAATAAAGAAGGCAATGGCGCCGCTATGTTGCTTTATCAAAAAGAAAATACCGTGTCACTCGCAAAAGCCAGCGGAATGAGCCCAGAAGAATTACGGAATAAACTGGTTGTGGGAGTTTTCGTTGATCGTCAACAGCCTGACTATCAATCGCATTACGAGGCAGTTGTGACTAAAGCCCGATCAGAAATTAAATAAGGAGCAAAATTATGTCATTTCATTATGAAATAAGGTTGAGTGGTGCTGGCGGTCAGGGGCTGATTTTGGTGGGAAAAGTCTTAGCCGAAGCCGCCGCGATCTATGACGGTTTGAATGCTACTCAAAGTCAATCCTATGGTCCGGAAGCACGCGGTGGAGCCAGCCGCAGTGAAGTTATCATCTCAGACGGCGATATTGATTATCCGAAAGCCGAGAATATTGACCTGTTACTGGCATTGACTCAGGAAGCCTGCGATAAATATATTGCCGATCTGAAACCGGATGGAATTCTTATCGTAGATTCGCAAATGGTAACCAAAATTCCCGATGGCAACTTTAAAGTTGTGGCTTTGCCCATAATTCAATCGGCCGTCGAGCGCCTCGGTAAATTTGTGGTTTCCAATATCATCGCTCTCGGTGTGATTTATAAATTAGCGGGTATTGTTTCCGAAGACGCTATCAAAAATGCTATCCGCGCCCGCGTTCCGAAAGGCACTGAGGAATTGAATTTAAAAGCCTTTCAAACCGGCATCGAGCTGGCTGAAGGATGGCTTAAAGAACATGCTCGTTAAGCCATTCAATTTCCGTCCCGAACGATGAAATCAGCGATTCATTTTTCTCTGACAGACCTTCTCAATCGGGCTTCCGATCTGGGGAATCATCACCGGAAATTTATCCACAATATTGAGATGAATTTCGATAATTTGTTTGCATTAATTAATAACGAACACCTAACTGACCAATTTCATTTATTACGTTTTTCGCCACACCCCGCCCGCGAAATGAAGCTGATCGCCGATTTAGTAGCGAATCGAGAAACCTTACTGGAAATGCTGGGTTGCTACTTTTCTATCCAATTATTATTATTGAATTTCAAGGCAATTGATGTCTTGAAGATGAAACTAAGCACTACTACTAATCACCATGCCGTTTATCGGTCGTTTCTCTTACGTACCGGTAACGATTTCCGTTTGCTGACCGCGGCATATATGAACACCTTGCTCGATATTTTCCTGCCGCGCGCTCAAAGACCTGATTTCGTCATTTGTGGCGTTGGTACGCGAGTTGACCAGGATGACATTGATCTGGGAATTGTTGATACTGGACCGGCAAATCGAGCGATTTTAACCAATGCTTTCGGAGCGATGAGTAACGAAATGCTCAAATATGCCTGTTCACTTCACTTTCATCTTTCCGAGCATGTTGGCACCAAAGGCTATACGGCTTCAATTGAGGATTACCACAATCTACTCGACCACCAAATTCAGGATTTTGTGCTGATTAGTGAAATGGTCAATGCAGTTCCAATTCTCGGTAATCGTGAATTATTTGACCGATTTAAGAATGAAATTCTCGATCGCTATTATTATTCGCCTGACCGAGATAATAAATACCACGAAGGTTTTTTGCGCGGCTTATTGGGTGAAATTCGTGACTTGATGTATAAAGAGCCGCCGGAAAATTTACTCAATCCCAAACGCGACGGCTTGCGGATGTTGAAAGCTCTAATTTTTGCACTGAAGACTTGGAAGCGGGTTGAGGGCAACACCTCGCTGGAAGTTTTGGACATTTTATTAGTCAAAGAACGGTTCAATCATGAAAATTATTATCAGGTTTTTCAGGCGCTAACTTTTCTGGAAACTTTCCGCTTTCTGTATCAATTGTTCGTTGTTCAGGAGGAAGAAATTCATTTAGACAGCGATGAAATGCAACTTAGCCTGCAAAAAGTAGCCTATGCGATGGGTTACCAAGATCATAGTTACGCTTTAGCCTGTACTCAAATGTTGACTCACTATTATGATCATCATAAAATCGCCCGGTTAGGAACTGAGCGTCTAGTAGAAGGGCTGACCGAACATCTTCGCCAGATTACGATCTTCTACCCGATCACGCATTTCCAATCCCGCGCCAAAAGCAAAGCGCCCCTGCCGGATAATATTCCACTTTATTTTATGCAGACCGCCCGCTTTTTTCAAGGTGTACGTTTCTGGGATGATTTACTCTCCAGTCTCGATAATCCCAACCAAATTTTGCTGAAACGCTTTCTGGCAGATTTTATGAAATTATCGGAAGCAAGACGGGCTGTCCTGATGAAAGCTTATGTCAAGTGGGGTGTAAAAACTCCTTATACTATGATTTCGCTGTTCAGCATTATCGCTGACCATCAACCGAAAATAGTCGAAACGCAGTTTTTCCAGGAATTCATTCGCGATTTTATTTATAATCTGGAACCGACTCTGGAAAATGTCAGCCGACTTTGTCAAATTCTGAATTTAGCTCCGCAGATGATGAATAACTTCCTGTCAATTTTACCGGTCGAGCTCTTGACGCGGTTGATAGCAGTTGTCGAAGAACCTTACTGGAAACCAGAAATTACCTCTCTGCGCGATACACTATTAATGCTTTGTCGGATTTATCGCAGTAGTAGTTATTATTTCAAGCGTTTTGTACAGCGGGCGTTCAATACTTATGCTGAATACATCACTTCGTTAACCAATCAACCTAAGCTCAATCAATTGGCTGAAGGTCTTTTCCGCAACATTGATAATTTCGATTCGCTCAATGAAAAAATTACGCGGTTGGGTGATTATTACGATTTCGAGTTTATGCGTTTGGGAATTGCTTTATTAGACGGTGCGCCCTTCGATAAAATTAATCGGGAATTCACGAATTTTTCGGATAATTATCTTCAGATGCTTTTTGAACTCTGTCAGGAGGAAGTAGCGGCGGCTGATCAGAAAGAGATCCCGGAAATGCATGATCTTTTGGCTATCTTTACAGCTGGCGGGCATGCCCGCGGTCAGGCTTTTGACGATGATTATGACCTAATTGTTTTGTTGAATTCTGATAGTCCGGCTATTTTAGACTTCGGTAATAAAGTCATACAAAAAATGAATAAATACATCCTGCGACGTTCCATCATTCCCCAATTCCGCTTTGCTGACCGTTTCCGGCGATTTGTGACCACTTTCAGCGATCTGCGTAGATTATTCGAGCAACCCGATGAAAATACTTTCATTGATCAATCGCAATTGCTGGGTGCGCGTCTGGTAATTGGAAGTGATTATTTTTTGAAAGTATTTCAGAGTGAAATTATTACTCCATTCATTTTCCAGCGTAAGGCTGAATTTATCGAAACGATGTTGAATGAAATGAGATCCCGCCACAATTATTATAATAGTACTAAAGTTGAAGTTCCGGAAATCAAGGAAGGTCCAGGCGGCTTGCGCGATTTCGAGAATTTTATCTTTATTCTAAAAGCCTACTTCGAATGGGCTGAACCTTTGACCGAAACGTTGTTTTCGCGGATTGAATCGGCAATAACCAATGACGACAGTAACTTCATAGCTCTGGTGCGCGATTATCAGTTACTGAAACATATTCGCGATTTATATCGCCTGTCAGTTTCTAACGATGATCACCTGGATAAGGCTTACTTGGATCAGCTGGTTCGACCGTTTTGCCTTGCCCATGGTCTGGAACTAGAAAATGGCGCTGAATTGGCGGAGTTCATTCAAAGGATTATGCGAAAAAACGTAGAGAGAATCAACATTTTACTGCGGACATTAGGATTGCCGGAAATTGGTGCATTACCAGGGAAATAATTCGCCACTTTGAAAAATTTGAGTTCAGAACTATTTAGCAGTTCATAGTACCTTTTTTAGAACAGTTGACGCTGATTCAATGGGTCGCTAGATTTTTGAGTTTGGTTTTCAATTTCTGGTAAGGTTTTCTACTTTAGAAAAATATTTGATGATTGATATTTTCCTTGTCGCAAAAGTCTTGAATTGCCCGGCTGACTCGCCACCAGTAATCACTGCGACCGAACAGGATTTTTTCGTAACTGCTTAGCAGTTCGGGATGTTTGGCAATTAACCAGCTTTTTATATGACTCCAGATTCGCCCAGATGGATTGGTATGGTCGAACATATAATAATCAACAAATTCGCGGGTCTGAAGAACAATCTGTTTCCAGCCGGTCAGATAAGGTAAAATCGGTCCGACGAAAACATAGGTTTCTAATCCGGCGGCTTTGAGTCGTCTTAAGGCGTCAATACGGTCAGCGATGGGCGATGCGCCGGGCTCAATCTCACGACGTAAATTTTCATCAGTCGTCACGATCGTCATCCCCACCGAACAATTTTTAAATTGCGTCAATAAATCAAGGTCTCGTATAACCAGAGCCGATTTGGTCTGAACGGTAAGTTGCGGCTGGGCTAATGTCAATTGCTTTAGAATTCGGCGGGTTAATTGATATTCGGCTTCGACCGGTTGATAAGGATCGCAGACTGAGGATAGATAAACGGTCCGGTTGTGGCATTTCGCCAATTGCCTAGTCAATATCTCGAGCGCATTGCTTTTTACGTCAACGTAAGTTCCCCATGGCTCGCTGTGCCCGTCGAACTTCTGCATAAAACAGGCATAACAATAGACGCAGGCAAGCTGACAGCCGCGATAGGGATTGATGACGAAATCCACCCCTGGCAATTTGGATTGGCTGAGAATACTGCGCACCTTGATTTCCTGAATATTCGACATAACTCTTACTTTACTGAAAAATTAATTAATAAGTCAAGTATG
>JAGNGI010000085.1 GCA_018002295.1 Fidelibacterota bacterium | reverse complement strand
CAGGGGTTGAACAAGAAGGAGGAAAACTTGGCTACCTATACCCAAATCATATATCAATTGGTTTTTAGTACCAAGAACCGTGAGTGCACCCTTACTCCTGAATTACGTCCTGAACTTTACAAATACATCTGGGGTATCCTGAAAAATAAGAAATGTCACCTTTATCGAATCGGTGGCGTCTCAGATCATGTCCATATTATAACTCATATACATCCGACGGTCGCCGTCGCCCCATTAATAAAAGATATCAAAATTGCCAGTTCGCAATATATAAAAACCATCATGCCCGATTCCAAATTCACGCATTGGCAAATCGGTTACGGAGCTTTCACTTATTCCATAAAAGACAAAGACCGTTTGATAGAATACGTCAAGAATCAGGGAAACCACCATCGTAAGAAAACCTTTCAGGCAGAGTTGGTGAAATTGCTACATGAACATGGAATCGAATTTGATGAAAAATATCTGTTATAATTCAATCCCGACTGGTCGGGATTGGAAAATATACGAAAAATACGATAATCAATTGCGACAAACAACTCCGTCAGGAGTTGAACCTGAATAACTCAGGATTATATCCTGAGTCCAAAAACCTAACCCTGAACAACCTCCAACCCCGTAGGGGTTGAACCCGAGACCTGAACAATCCGTAACTCCGCCAGGAGTTGAATCTGCTTAACTCAGGATTATGTCCTGAGTCAAAAGAAGCAGAACATTACGCAACCCCGACGGGGTTGAATAATGCTATCAGATCATATAAGCGAATATTATTATCGGTGATTTCACCTGCTTTCAATGCAGGCGCACTGACACAAGAATAAGGAGGGAGTAGGTTTTAATCTTAATATTATTCCATATAAAGCGCTTCAACCGGACATATGGGAATACACGCACCGCACCCTACACAGCAATTCTGATCAGGAAACCAACAATGACCTTTCAAAGAATATCTGAAGCATCTATATTGACAAACTTCTACACACGCACCGCAACCAATACACTCTTCGCATTTAACTTTCGCTTTTTCCATAGCATTTAGATTATTTTTGTATGACAATATATCGGCTTTTTAATTCCGCTTTATTGAAATCGCGAAGTGCCTTGATCGAATTCTTAACATCATTCAAGAGAACTGTACCATTAGCAAGACGACCAGTAGGTTGATTAGCTGTTGTATCTTCGGTGATGTAATAATATTCATCTTCCGAATTAAGGACTTTAACGATTATAGATTCAAGATTAATGGTATCATTAGTATAAATGATTTTAGTTACTACTCCCTGGTTGTTCAGCCCTTCAATTACCGCCGTCTTGGCGACTTTAAATACTTCTGAAGATCCCTCCATACCTGAAGCATTATCCAGGGTAATACTTGGCAGATTTTTCAAATATTGATCGAAAGATCCAGATTCTGAGAGATTTTCTTGATTTTTACAGGAAAATGCTGATAACATAAAGGGAATACTCACAAATAGTACTCCCAGACGTCTAAGGAAACTTCGTCTTGAAATGTAATTTTGCTTTTTCATCTTACCTCCTAATTTTATCTCATAATACATAATAAATATAATAAAAAAATTATAAAATCAACAAAATTTTATTTTCTGCTCTCGACACCCCAGGCGTCGAGAACCAAAAAGTTACATAAGTGAATCCGGGCTTTTAACAAAACCTAATATGCGCAAAAATTACTACGTGATCGTTGCGGTAATTTTGGCATGCGTCTTTGCCGCTTTTTTATTTGGTGAACTATTTGCCTTTTCGCCAATCATTGTTGGATTTCAGAAATTCGAGTTTCCCAATACCATTGTTTACGTGCAGAATCGGGCACAGCTGCCGGACTGGTCGAACTGCGACACGCTCACGATACCTGTCGAAAAAGTGCTTGCCTTAAAGTTCAAAAGCAAACCGGAGTTCTTTATTTTCCGCGATAGTTTAAGTTATGTCAGACGTTCTCCAACTTACTCCCGACTTTGCGCGATTCCACCTAACCGTATTCTTATTGCGCCCTGGTCGTTGAAAGAAGCCGACTTAGGTATAATTCCATTAGATATTTACCTGAAACACGAGCTCGCCCACATTCTCATCTTCCAGCAAACCGGGTTTATCCGGGCATTTCGCTTCCCGAAATGGCTCTCAGAAGGCATCGCGGTGTACGCCGCCAACCAGATGGGCACCGGCTGGTATCCATCCCGGGAGGAAACCTATAATTACATCCGTCAAGGAAATTTCTTACCGCCGCGTGATTATAAAACCCACCGGGCGAGCCAAGCCAAACTCAATGTCCCCAACCGCTCCGCCTTTCTTTATTGTGAATTTGCCTGCATCGTTGATTATTTAATCGAAACGCGTAGCCGGGAAAAATTCCAAAATTACATCGAGAGCTTATTTACGGAGAGTAACCATGATGAAGAATTCCGTAGAATTTATGGAATTGAATTCGACTACTTCGTTGACGAGTTCAAGAACCACTGCATTATTCAGACGGAAAATTTCTCAACGCAGTAAATGCCTGATGTTACTAATTATTATTATCCTATACCAATCCTATCGAGTTTTAAAAAAAACTTGCTCCAGATTTACTACTCTGCGTTTCTCATATTCCATCTTCCCCATTTTCTTAACCATAACTATAACATTATCCACAAACTCAACTTTAATCTTAACAGCGAAAGGTGCTTAACTATGTCACTAATAATTTCTTTATTTTTCTCGCTTATGCTACTTTGTCCATCACTTTTTGCCGGTTTTGAATTTATCGGCAATGTCAAATCACCGAAGGTTTTTCCCAATCGGGTCGAATTCAAAGCCGACAACGCCCTGTTCAACATCTATGTTTACGACGACAATGTCATTCGTTTTCGTTATACGAATCAGAAAGAATTTTCATCTGCGCCGTCGTATGCGGTAATCGCCGCTCTGCCCGCCCAATCGGCTTTCACGTTTAAAGACGAAGGTAAAAATTTCACACTGACCACCAAAGCACTGACCGTGCGAATCACCAAGTCGCCTTGCCGCGTCGCCATTTTCGATTCGGCTGGCAATTTGATCAATGCCGATGAAGAAGCTTTCGGCGTCAGCTTCGACAATGACGAAGTGCGTTGCCACAAAAAGCTCCTGCCCGGTGAAAATTTTTACGGGCTGGGCGAAAAGAGCGACGATCTTTGCAAAACCGGCAAGGAATATACTCTCTGGAACACCGATTTTTGGGCTTATGACGACCGCACCGACCCGCTTTACATTTCAATTCCCTTCTTTTATGGGATTCGCGATTTCAAAGCCTATGGCATTTTATTTGATAATACCTGTAAATCGCACTTCAATTTCGGCGCCAGCAATAATCGCTTCTACTGGTTCGGTGCCGAAAAGGGCGAGATGGATTATTATTTCATCTACGGTCCTGAAATTAAAAAAGTCCTGACGGCTTATACCAATCTGACCGGACGGGCTGAACTGCCGCCGCTCTGGGCACTCGGCTATCAGCAATGCCGCTGGAGCTATTATCCTGAATCGGAGGTACGTAATCTGGCGGCGACTTTTCGCCGTAAAAAAATCCCCTGCGATGTGATTTATCTCGACATTGATTATATGGACGGCTATCGGGTCTTTACCTGGAACAAAAAGTATTTCCCCGAACCGGCTAAAATGCTGGCTGATTTAAAAAAGGACGGCTTCAAAGTCATCCCGATAATTGACCCGGGCGTCAAAGCTGACACGAATTATTTTGGGGCGCGCGAAGGCCTCAAACAGGATTTATTCGTCAAATATCCTGACGGTCAATACTATCAGGGCGAGGTCTGGCCCTCCTGGGCATATTTCCCGGATTTTACTAAAGCCGCCACGCGCCAATGGTGGGGCGATAAACTCAATTTACTGCTCAAAGATGGCGTCGCCGGTTTCTGGAACGATATGAATGAGCCGACCGTTTGGGGCACGCACTTTCCCGACATTGTGCAGTTCGATGGCAACGGTTTAAAAACCGATCACAAAAGCGCACGGAATATTTATGCGTTGGAAATGGCACGAGCGACGCGCGCAGGTTTGCGGCGCTATTCTCCCGAGCGTCATTTTATCCTGACGCGGGCTGGATTTGCCGGTATTCAGCGCTACTCAGCCGTCTGGACCGGCGATAATGTCGCTAATGAATCGCATCTGAAAATTGCCTGCCGTATGTCGCAAAATATTGGCCTCAGCGGCGTGCCGTTCGTCGGTAGCGACGTCGGCGGATTCGTCGGTAATCCTTCGGAAAGGCTTTATATCCGCTGGATGCAACTCGGCACTTTTACCCCACTCTTCCGCCAACACTCAGCCTGGGATACGCACCGCAAAGAGCCCTGGATTTTTGGCTCGGAAGTCGAAAATATCGTACGCAATTTCATAAATTTGCGCTATCAACTGCTACCCTATTTTTATAGCGAATTCTATACTGCCAACCAAACCGGCTGGCCACTGATGCGCCCGCTGTTTTTCAATTTTCAGGACGATCCGGAATGTTACCGCACAGAAGCCCAAAATCAATTCGTTCTGGGTGAAAATCTACTGGTGGCGCCGGTGCTTTCCGAAACGGACGAGTTCAAGCGGCTCTATCTGCCGGCCGGTAATTGGTACGATTTGAATCGGCATCGTTTCTACACTGGCAAACAATGGCTCATCGTAGAGGCGCCACTTAATCAGATACCGTATTTTCTGCGTCAAGGCGGCTTCCTGCCGACGCAAGCTGTCCAGCAGTACGTCGGCGAAAAACCGATGACCGCAACCGAATTGCTAATCTACCCTGCCGACGAGAGTTCCTATACGCTTTATGAAGACGACGGACTTTCCTACGATTACGAAAAAGGCGTCTTTATTCTAACCAAATTCACCTGCCGGAATTCTACTAATACTTGTAATATCATCATTGAGCGCCAGAAATCGGACTTTCAACCGCAACGCCAGCATTACCTGTTCAAAATCATCTCCACTCAGCCGCCAGTCAGAGTCAGCGTCGGCGATAACCAACTTCTCCCCTGCAAATCGGCTGACGATTTAACGCAACAAGCGGAAGGTTTTTATTATTCCACCGCCGAACAGATGATCTTAATTAAAACGCCCGACCGTGGGAATTTCGAGTTAAAGATAGAGTATTAAAAGCCACGTTTTTTCTTCCAAAGTATTTGCTTCCCTGGCATTGACGTCCGTTATTACAACATAACGCGACGTAATCCAGATAGAGCGCACCTATTTCTTAAATATTTTCATTGCAATTACGGATTATTATTTGTAGAATAACGCCAAATGAATCTCGATACAACGCCAACGACCCATTTGACTTTAGCGGACGACATTCCGACCGCTGGATTTTTTGAAACCGTCCGTAAGGAAATGCGCCTAAGGAATTACTCTGTTAAAACTATCCAGGCTTACATCAGTTGTCTGCGCGCTTTCGTACGATACATTTCTCCATCTCATCCTAGAACGATTACAGAGGATGGCATCCGGGCTTATTTGTTGCATTTGATCGAATCTGAAAATATGGCGCCCGCAACCATTAATCAGGCTTATAATGCCTTACGCTTTTTATATGTTGAATTATACAAAATGCCTTTCGTTATCCGGAATCTGCCACGATTGAAGAAGGAGCGGAAATTACCGGACGTACTGGACCAGGAAGATATTCTTAAGATCATTGCGTCGGTCGAAAACTTAAAACATAAAACCATGCTTCTACTTATCTATTCCGCCGGACTACGGGTTGGCGAAGTTGTCCGTTTAAAAGCAAACGATATTGATAGTAAACGTAAATTGATTCATATCCGGCAGGCTAAAGGTAAAAAAGACCGGTACACGCTCTTATCGGATGCGGCTCTGGAAAAACTGAGAGAATATTACGCTACTTACAAACCCGCAGATTTTTTATTTGAGGGCGCAGAGGGGCATGGCCATTTATCGGAACGCAGTATTCAAAATGTTTTCAAGCGGGCTTTAAAAATTGCCGGGATAACAAAACCGGTGACTGTTCATAGCCTTCGTCATTCATTCGCTACCCATTTATTGGAAAACGGCACAGATCTGCGCTATATTCAGGAAGTTTTAGGCCATGCCAGTTCCAAAACTACGGAAATATATACTCATGTCAGTAAAAAGAGTCTCGGGAAAATCGTTAATCCCCTCGATCAGGCAATTTTAAAGCAAGGAGTAAAGAAAAATGCTCTATAATCTTAAAGACGAAATATACGCCATATGGCGTATATCCCACCAAAATCCGATGGATATACGAAACAGAAGTTCGTTTAGCCACGAGTT
>JAGNGI010000021.1 GCA_018002295.1 Fidelibacterota bacterium | reverse complement strand
TCGGACTATAAGTCCGGTCGAAATCAAACCGCCAGGCGACGTCAATCTTTAATACAAAAACTCCCAAATAAATGCGCGCTCCCATACCATATCCAGCTACCAGGTCATCCATCATAAATCCACGATAATAATCATTCTTAAAGGGATGAAATTTATTATCATACCAGGTCGAACCGAAATCTAAAAAAGTCACGCCTTGAATCCCACCCATCGTTACCGGTAGCGGCCAGCCTAACACAAGTTGCCTAATAAACGGGTAGCGGAACTCCAGATTAAACAGAAAATAGCGATTACCGGCTCTTTCATAATACAAAGCCCCTCTCAATGGCGTAATAAAATCTGAAAAATAGATGTTCTCAGCTAGAGTCGAGTCAGCGGTGAAAATATCATAACGGTAATAATAATTTATCCAATTATCCTCGCCACCGAGAAAGAAACGCTGAGCATTTTTACCATTACTGAAACCGGCCGAGAGGCGCAAACCGAAAGAATAATCCATGTTTAATTTTAAATAACGCCGTATATCAGCCTGAACACTATAAAACTCCAGACTTTTGGCGCTGTACTTTGGGCTGGCGATAAAATCCACCCGGGCCCGCCAACCGTCAATCGGATATAGATAACCCCATAGTGAATTATCATAAACAAAACCGACCCGTGGCAAAATTGTGTTAATTCTATATGTGTATAACTCTTCTCCGGTTAGAGTCAGGATATATTTCTGCTCGACATTATAGGAAGTTAGCCCTAGCTCAGTCCGCGAAAAGTGACTCGAAGGACGCGATGCGGAAAAATCAAGTCCATAATTTCTTAAACGAAATACCGTAAAAAATCCATAATTCCAAAAGTTCGACGTATGAAATCCGGTTATGCCCCAGTTGGTACGCTTGGCGAGATACATATATGATAAATAATAATCACTGTTTTCCAGATCTATATACATCTCGGTTCCTAATGCCAGCTGATGATTACCTAAAACATCACTGAAATAAAAAACCGTAGTGCCTTGCAAGCCCCAGAGGTTACTATATCCAGCCTCGCCATAAGCCACATCCAGCGAAAAGTTGGTTTTGTACGGAAAGACCGGGTATCTGCCACTTTTGGTGGTTTGTTTGGTAGTATCCTCGCTCATTATAGTTGAATCCGGAAAATCTTCTTCAGGCTCTGCGCTGATCTCATAATTATACATCGGTGCAAATATATAATTAGAGAAATCCCCGGCGGCAATTATATTCTGTCGTGTTCGGGGTTTGGCTTCTTCTTTACTGGGGAAATTGAATCTTTGGTATTTCTCCGGATTTTCCCAGGATTCCATTAAAGCTTTAGCGTAAACTGTTGGTTTAATTTCCTGACGTTCGTCCCAAAGTTGTAATGGATTACTTATTGAATAAATATCCCAGCCTTCATCGGCATAGCCAGCAAATACTAAACGCAGGTCATCATTCGAAATACTGGGCTGAAAAACACCCGTCAATACATTGGTAATCGCACCGCTCTCGCCGGTGGATATATCCAACATAAAAATATTGGAAATCCCGTGATAATCGGAAGTATAAAAAATAGCGTCCTTGGTATGCGCCCAGCACGGGTAATTTTCATTCCAGGGCGAATCGGTTAGACGCGTAATTTCTCCGTTATCTAAATCAAGACAAAATAGATCGGTTTGAAAACATTTGACATTCATAATCTCTGGTAAATTGGGCAGGCTGTCTATCTCCGGGGTTCGTTGAGAAACGAATACTATTCTCTGACCGTCCGGCGACCAGGACGGTTCAAAGTCGGGATATTTATCATTTATCAGCTGCGTGAGGGATTTTTTCTTAATATCATATAAATACAAATCGGTTTGGCCATTTTTCAATCCGACGAAGGCTATCGAATTGTCCTTTGGCGACCAGACGGGCGTAAATATTTCTTCCAATTCTTTAAATTCAAAGCGCTGACGTTTTTGGGTTTCTACATCGGCAATTATTAAGGCATCATGCCCTCCGCTCTTAGCCGCAAGAACCACTTTTTTGCCATCCGGCGACCAGCTCAAGCGCGGATTGAGCCACTTTAATTCTTCGAGGTCCGGCGTACGCTGACCACTGATCAGCTTTTTAATTACCTTGCCGTCAACCGCCGAAATTAAATAAATATCGGCGTACCCGTTCCGATCGGTCATTATGGCGATCTTATCACCAAGGGGTGAAATAGCTGGTGCCGTATTGAAATAATTTTTCAATTTCTTATGATCGGTCAATTTCATAGAAATCTCTTCAATATCATACCGGTCAGCAACGTCCGGCCAATATTCAGTGCGCATCCAACGATGCCACTTGTCAGTCAGCTCTTTCATATCCATACCAATGGCGGCTTTCAAACCGTTATTGGCATTACCCTTGCTTTTCATTTGAGCCCAGATTTGACCGATTTTCTCGATACCATATTTTTCAGCAATAAAACGATAAACTGAGTTGCCGCCCTGATAAGCCGAGTAATAATCGAGTTCCTCGATATTGGGAATATTGCTATTCAGAGCAATATCACGCATTATCAAATCGGTTTGAGCCGTCCAGCCGTAGGCAATATATTCAGCCAAGCCTTCACTCATCCAATCAGGAATACTCAATCTCACTCGACCAGAGACCACACTCTGGACATTTCCGCCATAAATCATATCGTTGATGACCACGTGCACCAGTTCGTGCCGGATCACATGCCAGAAATCGAAATACGAGCCTTCAAAAGGCACTACGGCGCGGTTCTTGAAAAGCTCAGTAAATCCGCCAATCCCTTCGTATAAATATGAAAGGGTTACATTGGTCTGTTGAAAATCGCTGTGCGAATTATAAACTATTAAAGTCACCCGCTTACGCAAGCGCCAGTTCAGCACTTTGCAAATGTCCTTCAGAGCTTGTTCCCCAACCGGAGCCGCGAACTCGGCCAAAGATTCTCCGCCTTCATAAAAATAAATATCCATATTCTCGGATTGCAAATATGACCAATTGAATGTATCGTACTGAACTTTATTTTTACCGTATTGTGAAAATCCGGCCGTCGCGAAAATCAGTATTAAAAGAATGGATTTAAGTTTCTTTATCATAGAATTTTCAACAAATTATCAATAGCGTTGTTCCAATCTGAATCAAAAGTAATCATTTTTTCGACCCTCGTCAAGTTAGGCTATCATAACAAACTTTAGAAGATTAAATCGGGCAAAAGTTAATCAACTGGCTTTCCCAAGTTTATTAACAATTATTAAGTAGATGGATTACCTTTCTCCTTAATGAATTTCTCAATCCGTTCCTTGAGAATATTACGGGTAATCCTAAAAGCCATTAAACGCCGCTCTTCATTTCCAATGACTCGGATCGGATCATCAATCAGCCATTCTAGGCGCTCAGCCTGGCCGGGAAAAGTCGGGCAATTCAAAGCGGCAACCTCACATAAAACAATTACATAGTCGAAGTTATAATCGCGATACATGTCAATGTGTTTGGAATACTGATTGTCAACCGAGATACCGATTTCGGCTAATACCTGTTTGGTAAAACGGTGAATTCCGACCGGCGTGGAACCGGCGCTGAAAACCTCAAACTGATCACCGCCTAACTGACGCAGAAGAGCTTCCGCCATTTGACTCCGCACCGAATTCCCGGTGCAGATGAAGAGAACTGATTTCTTAACCATTTAACTGACTTCCAATAGATTCGACTTACTCTTAAAATTCAAATTAACGACCGAATATATTAATTTTTTCCGAACAATAATACTCTGTATGTGTGTTAATCGGTAAATTTTTAAAAACTTGAACAAATAACAAATTATTTTTCCTTCGTTGGACAAAACAAGCGTTATTTTTATTCCAGAATTTTAAAACCATTCTTTTTTTCGTATATTAACCTCAAATATTATATTTGAATCTGGTAATGTGAATTAATAAGTTGACATTAAATTGTTCCAAAGTAATAACTATAAACAAAAAAATATTACCCATCTGAGGAGGTGGCTTGAAGAGACGCGAATTTATCAAAAAAAGTGGTGTGATAGCGGCTGGAATCGTTACGGCTCCAGCGTGGTTTGATATGGCAGGTTTTTCTAAAACCGTATCCGAGACGCAAGATCTGGAAAACCTATTTAACATATCGGCGGTTGAAGCTGAGAAACTTCTCCGGCTGGCACTTTCCCGCGGAGCGCAAAGCGCCGATCTATTTTTTGAATACCGTCCCAATTCCAGCCTGCGTATTGAGGATGGAATCATTAAAGATATTCAATATGGCATTGTTCTGGGAATGGGTGTCCGCGCTATTAAAGGCGATCAAATCGGTTATGCCTACACCGACGCTATTGACTTTCAAAGTATGAAACGAGCGGCTGAAACCGCCGCTAATATTGCCAATAGTACGGAGAGTTTTAAACCCGCACATTTCCAGAAAGTAGCGGCTAAAAATTTATATCCGGTTAAGACCTATAGTATTGATATGGATCTCAATCCCAAAATAACAATGCTCAATGAAGCTGATAAGATCGCCCGACAATTCAATGCGCGGGTCTCCAGCGTAATAGCTTCATTTTCTGAGGAACTGCGCCAAATTATGTACTTTGACTCCGATGGGAAAAAATTTCAAGACATTCAACCATTAATGAGTCTCAGGGTACAGGTTATAGCTGAAGATGGTGTCCGGCGCCAGGGTGCATCTGCTTCTCGCTCTGCCCGAGCGGGACTCGAATTTTTTGAAAAGCCCGAAAATACTCCATCGGCTGTCGCTCGCCAGGCGGCCGCTACTGCCATTATCAATTTAGATGCTAAGCCAGCACCAGCCGGACCGCAAGTCGTAATTCTCGGCGCCGGTGAAAGCGGCGTGTTGATTCACGAAGCCGTCGGCCATGGACTGGAAGCCGATTATAGCTATAAAAACCTATCTAACTACAGCGGAAAAGTCGGCCAGAAAGTAGCTGCCGAAAATTGCACTATCATTGATTCAGGCCTTTTTCCTGGCAAACGTGGCGCTCTCAACGTTGATGACGAAGGCAATTTACCTACCACTACCGTTCTGATTGAAAACGGTATTCTCAAGGGTTATATGCATAATAGCATTTCAGCCCGGATGATGAAGTCTGACCCCACCGGCAATGGGCGGCGACAATCTTACGCCTACCCGCCCCTAGCTCGGATGACCACAACTTACCTGCAAAAAGGCAACTACGACCCCGAAGAAATCATTAGCTCGGTTAAAAAGGGCGTTTACGCCAAGGGCTTCAGCGGCGGGCAAGTTGATACTATCAAGGGCGATTTTACTTTTGGGGTAACCGAAGCCTATCTGATTGAAGATGGCAAATTAACGGCACCGTTGAAAGACGTCACCTTGATTGGAAATGGCCCAGATACAATGAATAAAATTCTGATGGTCGGCAATGACTTGAAAATTTCTGACGGCACTTGGTCTTGCGGCAAAGACGGTCAAAATATCCCAGTCAGCGTCGGTAATCCCACAGTCAAAATCAGTGAAATCACCGTAGGCGGCTCTTAATTACGAGGAAAAATATGCAAGAATTAGTCAAAATAGCCGAAAATGTTATCTCCGAGGCGCGTCGCGGTGGCGCCGATGAGGTTGACGTGCTCGTAAATAATTTCACCAATACCCGGCTCAAAATCCGCCTCGGAAAAGTCGAGGAATTGCGACAGTCCAATCCTAAAGCACTCGGCATCCGTGTTTTCAAGAATAAGCGTAAAGCTCTAACATACACCAGTGACTTGCGCCCCGAATCAATTTCCAAAATGGTACAGAAAGCTCTCGAAATTGTCCGGGTTTCCAGCACTGACGAATACAATGGATTGCCGGAGAAGCATTTGTTTGGTAAAGTGCAAGCTGATCTTAAGCTTTACGATCCCGAAATCGCTCAAATTCCTACCGAGCGCAAGATCAAAATGGCTACCGAGCTGGAAGATCTCGGCCTGAAACAAGATCCACTAATCACCAACTCGGGCGGCTCATTCTGGAACGATTCTTATGGTCAATCCATTCTGATCAATTCACAAGGTTTTTCCGGCGTGCAGGAATTTTCTAGCTGTTCACTTTCTTTACAACTCGTCGCCGAAAAAGATGGCGTCAAACAAACCGATTACTGGTGGTCGGGTCAACGGGCTTTCAACCGGCTGGATTCGATTGAATCAATCGCCAAAACGGCGGCCGCGCGCACCATCCGCAAAATCGGGGCTCGCAAACCAACCACCCAATCAGTCCCGGTTGTTTATGATCCTCAAACCGGTGCCGATCTACTTGCTATACTTGCTAGTGTTGTATTAGGCAGTGCCATTTATCGCAAAAATTCCTTCCTGGTAGATAAACTCTATCAGCCTATCGCCATTGAGGAATTAAATATTATTGATGACGCTACTTTGCCGGGCGGTATCGATTCTCGCTATTTCGATGATGAAGGTCTGCCAGCCCGCCGTAACATTGTCATCGAAAATGGTATTCTAAAAACTTATCTATGCGACTGCTACTCAGCACGTAAATTAAAATGCACGCCTACGGGAAGCGCCCGCCGTGGCACAAGCACTGACCCCTCACCGTCAACCTCGAATTTCTTTCTGCCAGCTGGAAAATATTCACCAGAAGAAATTATCGGTTCTATCAGCAACGGCTTGTATCTGACCGATTTAAATTGGGTTGGTATTAATTACGTTACCGGTGATTATTCGCGCGGCGCAGAAGGTATCTGGATCGAGAATGGCAAACTTGCCTATCCGGTTCAAGAATTCACCGTAGCTGGCAATGTATTAGAAATGTTAAAATCAATTAGTATGATAGGTAACGATCTGGAATTCCGCGGCTCAATTAATTCACCGACATTCAAAATTGAGCGGATGATGGTCAGCGGTCAGTAGGAGTAAAAGTAATGAAAATCGTAGTTTGCGTCAAAGTTGTTCCGGTATCCGATTCAATCATAACCATTGCACCGGAAAAGACCGCAATTGACCTGGTCAACATTAAATTCGACCTGAATCCTTACGATGAATTTGCTATTGAAGCCGCCGTTCAATTGAAAGAAAAAAATGGCGGCGAGGTAATCGCCATTTCACTCGGACCCGAGCGGGATAATATCAGCTTAAAGCGCGTACTGGCTCTGGGCGCCGACCGTATGATTCATCTGGTCACCGCCGATAAAGCACTCAGTGACCCCTTAGCAACTGCTAAGGCATTAGCCACGGAAATCAAGCCACTCTCTCCAGACTTGATATTCTGCGGAAAGCTTTCCATTGACACCGGCAATGGTCTCGTCGGTCCGTTGGTGGCTCGTCTGCTCGAATATCCTTTCCTGACAGGAATATGCGAACTGCAGGTTGGTACAGACCGATTAACAGCCGCTAAAGACACCGAAGAAGGCCGAATAATTTACGAGAGTTCCCTGCCTTGTTTATTGACTACCGAAAAGGGCTTGAATAAACCACGTTATCCCTCGCTAAAGGATATTATGCTCTCTCGAAAAAAAGAGATTATTACCAAAAATGTTAACTTAACCGAAAAGGCTTCCGAAATTATTCAACTGTCAGAACCCGCACCACGGCCAGCTGGTACGATTCTAGGCCAGAACGTGGATGCAGTCCCAGAATTGATCCGGCGCCTGCGTGAAGAAGCCAAAGTTTTATAACGGGGAATCCTGATGAAAATATTTACCTATATTGAACCAGAAAACAAAAATATCTCCAAGAATAGCGCGGGCTGTTTGACACTTGGGCGCCAATTGGCTGATTTAGCCAATGGAAGCCTCACTGCTATTGTCCCAACTCAGGAGAATAGTACTATGCAAAACGAATGCGGTCGCTACGGAGCTGACCGAGTTGCCTTCACTAAAAACTTCGCTAAATATATACCAGAAGTAACGGCTTCAGGCGTAGCCAATATTTTACTGCAAGAAAATGGGGACATTCTCATCCTACCTGACCGACCAGCTATCCGAGACATCGCGGCAATTGCTTGTGAAACGGTTAGCGGTTCTATAGCCGTTGATTGTTTACAGGTCAATCTCGACTCAGAACAAAATCCAATCGTCCGCCGAGCTATGTATGGCGGTAAAGCTCTCGCTGATTTAAAATTGATGAAAAAACCAGCGTTTATCACCATCCGAGCCAATATCATCCCGCCGCAGGAAAATATTCGTTCAGCAGAAACCATTAACTTTCCATCACCGCCATCTGCCGTTACTCCTAAAATTAAAATTAATGAAATTCGTCCAGTTACTTCAAAGCGACCGGCACTCACTGATGCCAAAATTATTGTCGCTGGAGGTCGTGGCATCGGTGCTCCGGAAAATTTTCACTTGATAGAAGAATTAGCCGACGCTCTCGGAGCGGCCGTCGGCGCTAGCCGTTCCGTTGTTGATGCTGGTTGGGTCCCGCAAACTCTTCAGGTCGGGCAAACCGGTAAAACCGTCTCACCAGATCTATATATTGCTTGTGGGATTTCCGGCGCAATGCAACATATTGCCGGAATATCTTCCGCCAAATACATCGTCGCGATCAACAATGATCCCGACGCTCCGATATTTAAAATTGCTAATTATGGAATTGTCGCTAATCTTTTCGAAATTATCCCGGAAATGATTAAGCTCCTAAGAAATATAAAATGAATAACTTAGATGATAAACAACCTTCTGCCGTTATTGCAGTTGATGCAATGGGAGGGGATTTTGCGCCGGATGAAGTAGTGCTCGGTGCCGCTCGCGCTTCGGTTGAGACTCCCATAAAAATCATTTTAGTTGGTGACCAATCTAAAATAGAACCAATTCTTGAACAAACTGAACACAATCCTCAACAGCTCGAAATTGTCCACACCGACCAATATATTACCAACGACGACAAGCCGAAATTTATCCTATCTAAAAAACCGCGCGCTTCAATGTTAATCGCCTCCCAACTCTGTGGTACGGATCAAGCACATGGTATCGTCTCAGCCGGCAATACCGGTGCTTATATTCTTTCAGCGATCAAGTACATTCCACGCATCGAGGGGGTTCACAAAACTGCCATTGCCTCAGCCTATCCTACTCGCAACGAACAGGGAAGGTCTGACCCATTTGCCCTGCTACTCGACGTCGGCGCTAATGTCCATTGCACTGCTGAGGATCTGGTACAGTTCGCTATAATGGGCAAAATATATGCTTCCGCCGTCAAAAGTATAGAAAATCCGACCGTTGGACTACTTAATATCGGCAAAGAACCTTACAAAGGTGGCGATACTCTTGCCGAAGCTTTTGATATGCTTAATTCTATTCAAAATATGAAATTCATAGGTAATGTCGAAGGCAATGAAATTTTAAAAGGTATAGCTGATATCATCGTCACCGAGGGTTATGTGGGCAATATCGTTATGAAGACTATCGAAGGTTTTGGCGAAACTATTTCTCACATCGGACGCTATGCTTTTAAACACCGTTTTATCTGGATGCTCGGTTTGCTTGCGCTTTCCAGTGGCATTAAACAATTGAAAAAGGTTGCCGATTATTCAGAATACGGTGGTGCACCTCTTCTCGGATTTCGCAAAATAGTAATCAAGGCTCACGGCCGTAGTCGCGCCAAAGCCATTACCAATGCCATTATAGTTGCCGCTAAAACTCATCACGATAACGTTTGTGAAAAAATGGCTCGCGAAATTGCTCAATATGAAAAACAATTTCAACGTAAAAATGTAATGAACTGCGACTGGAAATTAAATTTCGACCAATAAGATAGCGCTTGGTTAACCGTTTTATCAAGACCGGTTACCAATTTTTTAGTTTGGAAGGAGTAACTTATGACCAAATTTTCCCTCGTCAAGAGTGCAGCTGTTTTAGGCATTGATGCCTATATTGTGGATGTTGAATGTAATCTCAGTAATGCCCAATTACCGGCTTTTATTACGGTTGGATTACCAGAGGGCGCCGTCCGTGAAAGTAAAGAAAGAGTTTGGTCCGCGATAAAAAATCTCGGCTACTATGTCCCGAGCAATAAAATTGTGGTCAATTTAGCGCCAGCTGATATAAAGAAAGAAGGGAGCTCCTTTGATCTACCGATTGCCATCGGTATTCTCACCGCGGCTGATTTGATAGAAAAACATAAGGTTAGCGATTACATTTTCTTGGGCGAACTCTCCCTTGATGGAATGCTTCGCGAAATTAAGGGCGCTTTGCCAATTTCCGTATCAGTACGTAATTCCGGAATCAAGGGCATTATCTTGCCGGAACAGAACGCCCGCGAGGCGGCTATAACTGGCGATCTGGAAATTATCGGCTTAAAATCCCTTCAGGAAGTGATAGACTTCCTGGAAAACCGAACCCATCCGGAACCGACTCACGTTGATGTCCGGGCGCTCTTCGAAGAACATCGCCAATACCAGATTGACTTTTCTGAGGTTAAGGGTCAGGAAAATGTCAAGCGCGCCCTCGAAGTCGCGGCGGCTGGGGGACACAATATAATTATGATAGGTCCGCCTGGTTCGGGAAAAACGATGCTCGCCAAACGTATTCCGACTATTTTGCCCAATTTAACTCTTGAAGAAGCGCTCGAAACTACCAAAATACATTCCGTAGCCGGTTTGGTTCCCTCCGGCCAGGGCATCGTAGCCACTCGGCCGTTCCGGTCGCCCCACCACACGATTTCCGATGCGGCATTGGTCGGCGGTGGTAAATTCCCCCGCCCCGGAGAAGTCAGTTTGAGTCATCACGGCGTTCTGTTCCTCGATGAATTACCCGAATTTAAAAAAAACGTCCTCGAGGTAATGCGTCAGCCGCTTGAAAATGGGTACGTAACCATCTCGCGGGCGCTACTCTCTTTAACCTACCCGGCTTCCTTTATGCTGGTAGCCGCGATGAATCCCTGCCCTTGCGGCTATGCCACCGATCCTCATCATCAATGCACCTGTACTCCCCAACAAATCCAGAAATATATGGCGCGTATTTCCGGTCCATTACTAGACCGAATTGACATTCATATAGAAGTTCCCGCCGTTAAATTTTCCGATCTGTCAGCGAAAGCGCCCGGCGAACCTTCCGAAATTATCCGGGAACGTGTTCAAGCCGCCCGCCTAAAACAAACCGCACGTTTTGCCGGGATCAAGGGTGTCTTTGCTAATGCGCATATGGAATCACGCTTGATCCGAAGATTCTGTCAAATTGATCAAACCTGTGAAGATCTCTTGCGCAACGCCATTAATAAGCTGGGATTAAGCGCCAGAGCCTACGATCGGATTCTTAAAGTATCCCGAACAATCGCCGACCTAAGCAATTCCGAAAAAATTTTACCCGAACACATCAGCGAAGCTATTCAATACCGCAGTCTGGATCGCCATCTGTGGTTATAAAATTTACTAAATGTTTTGGGACAATTTGGCTTTCAGATCATTAATCTGACGAGCAAAACCCGAGTCGCTTTGTAAGCGCTCTTCCACCCAGCGGCAAGCGTGTACTACCGTCGAATGATCGCGACCGCCGAAATATAAACCGATGGTTTTTAGGGATAGATCGGTGAACTCTCGCGTTAAATACATTGCAATCATACGTGCCTCAGCCACTTCTTTGGTACGCCCCTTCCCAACCATAGAATCCAGATTTATCTTATAAACAGTACTCACCGTACTTTGAACACTCTCTATTGATAACACCGATGAGTGACGAGTTCCCAGAATCTCCCGCATTACTCGTTGAGTAAGATTAATATCTATATCCACTTGCAATAACGACGAATAAGCTAAAAGCCGAATCAAAGCTCCTTCCAGTTCCCTGATATTCGAACGAATATTGGCTGATAAATATTCAATTACTTCATAGGGAATGTCCAATCCGTCATCATTAGCTTTCTTCTGCAAAATTGCAATCCTGGTTTCTAAGTCTGGCGGCTGAATATCAACGGTTAAACTGGATTGAAAGCGTGATAAGAGACGTTCTTGCAAACCGCGCAGCTCCATTGGCGGCTTGTCAGTTGTTAATACAATCTGCTTATGCCTTTGATATAAGTCATTAAAAATGTGGAAAAATTGTTCCTGCGTTTGTTCTTTATTTTGAAAAAATTGGATGTCGTCGAGGAGAAGCATATCAATACTGCGATAAGAACGAGAAAATTCAGTCGTCTTGTTGTTCTGAATTGCCGCAATGAAATCCAAAGTGAAGGTATCGCTGGAAACATAGACTACTTTCTTAGCTCTGCCATTATTAAGAGCTTCATTACCAATGGCTTGAAGTAAATGGGTTTTTCCCAGACCAGTGCCGCCATAAATTACCAGCGGATTAAAAGAAGTTCGCCCCGGCGCACTGGCGACAGCCATCGCCGCGGCTCGCGCAAATTGGTTAGAAGCGCCCTCAACGAACGTATCGAAAACATAACGCTCATTTAAACGGGTGCCTTGCTCCCGTCCCCCAGCGATAAAATCCGGCTCAGCTACCGGAGTAACCCCGCTCCCTCGCTTAGAAACAGAGTGGGTTCCGGCTGGCTGTTCCACTTCCTCGCCCAATAAAATAGTATAACTTACATTGAATCCGTTACCAGTTACCTCCTTAAGCGCCTTAAGAATCATTTCCCGATAGTGATTGTCAACCCAATCATAAAAAAATTTATTAGGGACCTGTAAAATTAGAGTATCATCGGCAAGCGATATGGCTTTCATCGGAGCAAACCAAGTTTCAAAGGTCTGCTGAGGAATCTTTTTACGCACATATTCCAAGCAATTATTCCAAACATCACTGCAAATCAATGAATTAGGCATAAAAACCGAATCCTAAATAGAAGTTATCAACATAAATACAAGGCATTTAAACACCATTTATATAAACCGTTTAGCATCCAGCCCCCACTCAAATTGTAAATTATATTGAGAGATATTCCGACGAGTCTACTATCGAGCCCACGAGAATAATCACCCTAAGATTCACAAAATTAAGAGCTCCACTCAAATTTAAACCTTCAACGACAGATAATTTAAAAACAATAAGAGCACCACCCAATATTAACAAGTTATCAACATCGCAATTTCAACTCACATAATAAGGTAATCGCTTGCGACTAATTAGCAAGAAAAAGTTTGAAATAAAACAAAACATTTTCGCGCCATCTTTGGTAAATCATTGTAATAAAGCATATTAAAAAAATAAATATTTTCTCGACACTAAATAGGCGATAGTTTAGCGGCTAACAATAATTAAAATTACCGAAAGCAAAAATTCATTATTGATTTTTTGGAAATTATAGTATAACATCAACTTGAATCGCTCTTTGAAGGAAAGGAGAGTATAATGAAAACTTTGAAAATATCCGTAATTATTGTCTTTTTCTTGTTTGATTCTTTGCTAATGGCTGATGAATGGACAATTGTTGGTCAATTGAATGTCGGCCGAGACCAAGGATGCCAGTCAGTTCTTTTACCTGGTGGTCAATCTGTCTTAATAACCGGCGGTCTGCCTACAGGTAGCATTGAACCAACCGCTAGTTGCGAAATATTTGATTTTGAAACCAATCAATCTATTTTTATTAATTCTTTGCCCACACCTGTATCTGGGCACTGTTTAATAGAATTAGATTTAGATGAAGCCAAGGAATACTTAACTATTGTAAAAGGTATATTATTTTAAATAATAAAGTGTTCTTTACAAAAAAAAATAAATAAAAAAAGGAGGATAAAATGTTTAAGAGAATATTTTTGGTAGTTACAGCGGTTATAACAATGTGTTGTTGTTTAGAAGCGCAGATTTTTGAAAAAGAATATCCGGAGCTAAAACAAGTATTGCCTTGGGGCCCTGATAATATGTGTCAGACCAATGATAATGGATTTGCTTTTGTCGGCTATTCAGCTGGTCAAAATGTTTATATGGTCAAGCTAAATGCTGAATATGAAATTGAGTGGCATAAAGAAGTTTATGCCCGACCCGGACAGACAGATACGAGAAATATAGCTCAAGATAATGAAGGATATTTTTATATCGGCGGAAATTGTTATAGTGATGACACTGATAGAAATATTTGGTATCTGATAAAATTAGATAGCTTGGGGAATATGGTTAAAGAAAAAATCTGGCGACCAGAAAGTAGCCAATACTCATGTATGCATAATTTTATTCTAGCGGAAGATGGTTTAATGTTATTAAGTGGGGTAGGATTTGAAAATGGCCGTTTTGCTTACACAACATTCTTGGATAAAGAGCTGAATATTATTTCAGAAAAGCAAAGAAAGAATTTAGGTTCAGACATCTCGCTTTGTACAATCTGCTCAGATGAAACAGATTTTCTTTTGATTGGGATTTCAATGCAGGGATTATGGTTAGAAAAAATTGAAAATGATAGTGTTATTTGGGAAAAATTAATTGACCATACGGCTCAGGATTCGGCGCTTTATCGATTTAGACCATTAAATGGTCAGGCGGTTAATAACGGTTATTTAATCGGCGGGTATACTAGAAATTATAAGCCCGGACTGGTCTTAATTGATAAATCAGGAAATTTAATTTGGGTTAAGGAATTTCAATACGGACCGGCTATTCCCTATTATGGTGGTATGGTAAACAACTGCTGGGAATCAAGATATAATGATGGATATATTATTGTTCTTATTGATGAGGACTTGATTGTTTCATGTAATACCATAGTTATCAAAGTAGATTATAATGGAGAGATACAATGGCAGCAGCAATCAGCTGGCGGCAGCAATAATGCTGTTTATTTGGAAAATGGTCATATTGTCTGTATGGGAAGAAGTCAGCAATCAATAACTTGCTTAAAAGTTTTTTTTCATAATGTCAAAGTAGAATCTGAACCAAAAATTATAGAATCTATTCAGCTTTTTCCGAACTATCCTAATCCGTTTAATTCTTCTACTTGTATTTCCTATCAAATTCCTCAAGATTGTTGGGTAAAATTATCTGTTTTTAATCTCTTGGGTAAAGAAGTTGATGTTTTGGTCAATGAATTTCAAAGAGCAAATGAATATGTGGTTAAATGGCAGCCGAAAAATCTTTGTTCTGGGATATACATTTATCAGCTTTCCATTGAATCGGAAGAATTGAAAAGAACATTAAACAAGAAATTGGTGATGATGGAATGAATATGGAGTGCAGTGACCGTGTCACTGCATGCACCGACATGGTCGGTGCACTCCAAAAACACTCCAAAGTAAAAAAATGGACAATGAATATAAAATATATGAACACAACCCACCGCATCTGTTTTGTCCTGGGTCCAAATATATCATAACGGGTGCTACCTACGGAAAGAAACCCTGGCTTACATCAGATGAGGCAAAGGGAAGGCTTCTAAATTCTATAAAGAAAGGATTTGACCACTATCATTGGACGCTTGAGGATTGGGTAATTCTTGACAATCATTACCATTTAATTGGTAACGCGCCGGAGGATGCCTCAACGCTTTCTTTAATGATAAACGATATACATAGATTCATCGCTTTATGGATTAAGAAGAATGTTCCTGAATCTAAAGATGCTAAAATTGTCATGTATAATTATTGGGACACCCGTATTACTTATGAGAAGTCATATTTGGCGAGATTGAATTATATCTGGTATAATCCTATGAAACATGGATATGTTGAAGATGCCAGTGATTGGAAATTTGGTAGTTATTACGAAAGGATAAAAGTCGAAAAGGAAGAGATGGAAGAGTTACGAAAAAAGTATAAGTGGGATAAAGTTAAGGTTAAAGATGATTTTTAATATATGAAGTATATGATATGGAGTGCATCAACTGTGTTGATGCATGCAGTGACACGGTCACTGCACTCCAAAGGGGCACTCCAAAGCTAAACTCCACATTTTATTTCTAACATTGATAATAAGGTCAAAAAAGTTAAATTAGGCGGGTTTAATTAACAATGAGGAAATATGAAAAGAACTTATCAGCCCAGCAACCGTAAAAGAAAAAACGATCACGGTTTTAGAAAAAGGATGAGCACCAATAGTGGCAGAAAAGTCATCGCCAGAAGACGAGCTAAAGGACGTAAGGTCCTATCGGCCTAATTTGCCCCGTCGTGAACGGCTCGCCAAATGGGATCAACGTGCCCAAATCATTCATAATGGAAAACCGCTAAAATATGATTGCCTTTACATTTCCATCTTACCCCAAGATGATTGGAAATTATCAATCGTGATAAAAAAAGAATGCGGGAATGCCGTTCAAAGGAATTTATACAAACGTAAAATCAGGGAGGCTTTCCGTCTCTGCAAACCTTATTGTAGACGACCGGCGGCAATCGCCATTACTGTTTTTAAAAAACCTGATAATTTGCAGGTAAACACATTATCAGAAATTCTGATAAACAACCTAAATTTATAAACGGAATGAAAATATTTAACATATTGATTATTTTAATCATAAAAACCTATCGCTTGCTTCTCTCGCCTCTTTTCCCCAACACTTGCCGTTTTACGCCAACTTGTTCTCAATATGCTTTAGAAGCCTTTAAGAAATTCAACTTTTTTAAGGCTTCTTGGCTTTCGCTCACCAGAATACTTAAATGCCATCCTTATCATACAGGAGGTTATGATCCCCTCCCAACTCCAAAGGAATAAAAATGGATAGAAAATCACTAATCGGCTTTGTTCTCATATTTGTCATAATTTTGACAATGCCCTACTATTTTAAAATAATTTCGAAAAATTCACCCGAGGTCACTCAAGAAAAAGTCATAGAAAAAACACCAGAAGGCGTTATTTCTGAAACGATTCCAGCGAAATTATCCGAATCCCATCCCTCAAGCGAAGTGCAACGCCCGGCTTCTTTAGGAAGTGAAAAACCTGATACGCTCACAATCGAAAATGATCTTTATCGTCTTAAAATATCCTCGCGTGGAGGCGGCACTATCACCAGCGTCGTCTTAAAAAACTACAATAAAATTATCGGACGCGATACAAGTCTGGTCGAAATGATCCCGCCTTTTGAGGCAAGGCGGCTTTTTATTAAATACATAAAAAGTAATGGGGATTCGGTGACCATTGATCAAAATTTTAGAATTTTTACCGAACATCAAGAAACCAGTAAAAACTATTATAAAATTTCCGATGGCGATAGTATTATTATTCAGTTTCAATTGCCAGCGGGCGATAACATTATCGTTTCGAGAACCTTTGTCTTCTACGGTGATAAATACATTATAAACTCGTACAATGATCTCGGTGGAATCCTCGATGAAATGGCTTCTGATAAATATGACCTGGTCTGGGAAGGCGGAATAGCCTATACTGAATCTATGATCAAAGAAGACGTCTCCTATTCACGGGCTTCCGCCTGCGGGGGTGGCGAAACCGAAAATCTCGATGTAAAACCGGGTAAAACGGGATCAGCTAGCTTGGTGGGTGCAACCTATTGGACAGCTATAAAAACCAAGTATTTCGTCGCCGCCTTGATACCTCATCAGCCCGCTGAAGGTTATCGCCTAACTGGCTTAGGGGTTCCATTACAAGGCAAAGACTTCCAAAAAATATTCAATATGTATCTGACTTTGAACGCTTCCTCAGAAAATGCGGTAAAGATTTATCTGGGACCACTTGACTATAGCATAATTAAAGGCTTGGCTCCTAATTTCGAACACTTGATGAACTTTGGGTTTAGTTTAATTAGGCCTATCAGTAAAGGAATCTTATGGCTGTTCACCAAGATGCATCTTTTTATTCCTAACTATGGCTGGGTATTAATCATTTTTTCTGTTTTGTTAAAAATCGTCCTCACCCCTTTAACAAACAGTTCCACTCGCTCAATGAAAGAAATGCAAAATATTCAACCGCAGTTAAACGCTCTTCAGGAAAAATACGCTTCCGATCCTCAACGCCTTAATAATGAACGCCTTAAGTTGATGCGCGAGCATGGTGTCAATCCCATGGGAGGCTGTTTGCCACTTCTGCTTCAGATGCCGATCCTATGGGCGCTTTTCATAGTTTTTCGCACCACGATAGAATTGCGGCAGGCACCTTTTATTCTTTGGATCACCGATTTATCCGCACCGGACACAATTTTCACCTTACCATTTTCAATTCCTATTTATGGTAGTCAGGTAAATGTTTTGCCTTTTATTATGGCAATTTCGCAGTTGGTTCAGCAAAAAATATCCGGTGCTTCTGGCGGCAAACAGCAGAAAGTGATGATGTACTTTATGACTATCTTCTTTTTCTTTTTATTTAATCAGTTTCCGTCCGGTTTAAATTTGTACTATACTCTTTATAATATTCTTTCGATTATTCAGCAAAAATATTTTCCACCCAAACCAAAACCCAAGAAACCCCGTAAAACCAATTCTCAAAGACTACGCCAATACCAAACAAGGATGCGCGGTCGCTGAATGAATTCTACTGAGAATAATGTCAACCGAAAATACAATAGTTGCCCTTTCAACTCCTCCCGGGCGTGGAGCGCTGGCAGTGGTACGTCTTTCCGGTCCAAAATCACCGGATATTGTTCATAAATTAACCAAAACCACCACCCAACTAAAACCACGAGTTGCTCAGCATCTCAATTTATACAAAAACGGCGAGTTGCTTGATGATGCTGTGATAATCTATTATAAAGCCCCAATGTCCTATACCGGCGAAGATTTAGTCGAAATCAGCTGTCACGGAAGCCCTTTCATTGTCAACCAACTGATTGAATTATGCCTCAGGTATGGTGCCAGATTGGCTCAACCCGGAGAATTCACGCGGCGCGCGTTTCTCAACGGTAAGTTCGATCTGACTCAAGCCGAAGCCGTAGCCGATTTAGTTTTCTCTCAAACCCAAGCGTCTCACCAAGCCGCAATTAAATCACTGGAAGGGACAATCGGAAAGGAATTCGCTGAACTTCGGAGTAAAATCATCGAGCTAATAACTATTCTTGAATTAGAATTAGACTTTTCAGATCATGAAATAGATACGATTCCACCGCACGAATTGTCGAAATCAATTGATAACATATTGAAAATTAACAGCAAACTACTAAAATCCTATTCTTGCGGTAAAATACTAAAGCAAGGCGCCTTGGTGCCAATTATTGGGCCGCCTAATAGCGGAAAGTCGAGCTTGTTAAATGCCTTTTTAAACGAAGAACGCGCAATCGTTACGCCTTATCCGGGAACGACTAGAGATTCACTCGAAGAAGCAATCCAAGCCGGTGGCTATATGATTAGACTACTTGACACGGCCGGTATCCGCAAAACCAAAAACCCAATAGAAAAAATAGGCATAGACCGCACTAAGAAAAATATCAAGACAGGCGATATTATCTTGTTCGTTATTGATGCTACTCAACCAATTAAAAGAGAATGGTTAGAGTATTACAATTCTAAAAATACTATCGTTGTGATCAATAAAATTGATATAGCCCCCCAAAAAAGCCTGACAAAGTATGAAAAGCATTTCTCTCAATATCACCATATATTTATATCGGCAAAGAAACGCCAGGGAATCCACAAACTAACCGAGATGATCGTTGATTCAATCTCGCAACAAATTAGCAACGCCGACAGCCTCATCATCACCAATCAGCGTCATGCTACCGGTCTGAGGACGGCAAAAAAATATTTGTTTTCTGCCCAGAAACACATTAGGCAAAGTCTAGCTCCGGAGATGATCATCGCCGATTTACGGATGGCGCTCAATGAATATGACAAAATTCTGGGAAAAACCTCTAATGATGAAATATTGAACAATATTTTCCAGCATTTTTGCATCGGCAAATAGTAGTTTCACATGAAACATTTAGACTTTGACATCACTGTTGTGGGTGGCGGACACGCCGGAATAGAAGCGGCATTGGCGGCAGCTCGTTTGGGACTTTCTACTTTACTGGTCACCCAAAATATTTCTACCATTGGTAGAATGTCGTGTAATCCATCGATCGGAGGTTTAGCAAAAGGTCACCTCGTCGCTGAAATAGATGCTCTCGGCGGCGAAATGGCAAAATTGATTGACCGGACTGGAATCCAATTCAAAATGCTAAACAAGTCTAAGGGCAGGGCGGTTTGGTCGCCGCGCGCCCAAGCCGATAAAATTCACTACTCGTTGTTGGCGAGGAACACTTTATCAAATCAAGACCGGCTCACCATTCTCGAAGATACTGCCAATAGCTTGATAGTTGATAAGCAGACCATTAAAGGCATTCATTTAATTCATAACGGCGACATATTTTGCCAGGCCGTAATTTTAACTTGCGGCACTTTCCTCAATGGATTAATCCACGTCGGACTACAACAATTCCATGGCGGACGAATTGATGAAGAACCGGTCTCCGGCCTTACAGAAGACCTTGCCAGATATAATATCCTTTCTGGACGTCTTAAGACTGGTACACCACCCAGGGTCTCGGCCGAATCTATAGATTTTTCTAGGACAATGCCCCAATATGGCGATCAAGATCCGATTCCGTTTTCTTTTAGCACCCAAAATTTCTCGCCACCTAATATTCCTTGTTTTTTAACCCGCACAAACACCGTTACCCACAATTTCATTTTGAACAATCTGGATCGTTCACCGCTTTATTCTGGCATAATTAAAGGAATTGGTCCGCGTTATTGTCCCAGCATAGAGGACAAGTGTGTTCGCTTTAAAGAGCGCACATCTCACCAAATATTTTTAGAACCGGAGTGGAAAAATAGCAACGAATATTACGTAAACGGTTTTTCGACCAGCCTGCCACTTGACGTTCAAATGAAGGCATTAAGAACAGTGCCGGGTCTCGAAAAAGCGGAGTTTATCAAGCCGGGCTATGCCGTTGAGTACGACTTTTTCCCCTCTTACCAAATTAAAGATACTCTCGCAACCAAGTCACTCAACGGACTTTATATAGCGGGCCAAATTAATGGCACTTCCGGCTACGAAGAAGCGGCCGCTCTGGGATTAATGGCCGGTATCAACGCCGCCCTTTCCATCCAAGGTCGCGAACCATTTGTTTTGCAAAGGCACGAAGCCTATATCGGGGTTCTCATTGATGATTTAATTACCAAAAGTCCCAATGAGCCCTACCGAATGTTTACCTCGAGCGCCGAGCACCGCTTGATGCTACGTTTTGATAATGCCGATCGCCGACTTGCCCGAAAAGGATATGAACTCGGTCTATTGCCGCGAGAGACTTACGAATCAACCCAACATAAGATAGAAGTTATTGAGGAGATTATATCCTTTTTATCTTCAACAAATATTTCTCCCGAAGCGGCTAAAGTCATATTACCTAATAAGGACGCCCATTCCATTGGCTGTAATCTCACTTTATATAAATTGCTTTGCCGTCCGGATGTTGCGCTCGCTTCGCTCGTTCCTTTTTTATCATCTGAAATAAAAAATAAGATTGCTCACTTTCCCAAGATTATTGAGGAGATTGAGTGTGACGTCAAATATGCCGGTTATATTAAACATAGTCAAGCCTTAATCAAATCAATGTCAAAAAATGAAAACACTAAGATTCCCCCTGATTTCGATTATTCTGCGGTTAGATCTTTAACTAACGAGGCGCGTGAAAAGCTAATTCACTTTCGCCCACAAACTCTGGGACAAGCTTCCCGAATATCGGGTGTCTCTCCGGCAGACGTCGCGGCGCTGTTTTTCCTCCTGCATAAGCATTCTGGTTTAACGTGAAACATATAGACGATCATATAGAAAATTTAGTCTCTGCCTTTTCCGAATGTCCATCTTTTCTTAATGCCGTTAAGGCTTTTTATCGCTCTAACGCTGGGTTTACCGTTGCGGGATTATCCGGTTTTGCAACCGCGCTTTTTCTCTATTCTTTTTATAAAAAAATTAACCAGCCAATTTTATTAATTACCAATGATTCCAATGAAGCGGAATACATAAGAGATGATTTGGAGCTGTTTAATCTCGACGACTCGGTATGCTATCTGCCGGAGCCGCCGAATTCTTCCTTCCTATTTTCTGATACGGAATCGCTCAATGCTTACTTCACTAACGATACCCTTCAAAAACTATCCACCGGACAAAATACGATCATTGTAGCTACTTTATCTTCGCTTAAAAGTAAATTCCCGCTTTCTGATGATTTCAATAAGCTTAAACGCACCTATCACGTCAACGAAATAGTTAATCGCGACGCTTTTATCGAATATCTTGTTCATCTCGGTTATACTATAGCACCAGCAGTGGAAAGTCCATTTGAATACTGCATCAAAGGTGGAATTATTGATTTTTATCCTCCAGAATCTCTGCATCCCTATCGAATAGAATTTTTAGGGGATAAGATCGAATCTATTCGCACTTTTAATCCTGACACCCAGCTCTCGATTTGCAATCTATCATCCTTCACAGTACAAGCTCCGGCGCATTCGTCGCTAGATAATCAAAACTCTACTAATATCTTTTCTTACCTTAAAAAAGACACCGTGGTTTTTTGCCTTCATGCTGAAAAACTTATGGATACAGATGAAAAAAACACGACTGATATATTTACTTATCTATCATCATACAAGTTAATTAATCATTACGACTTACTTGCTTCAGATGTTGATTTCCGGGTGAATCCTCAACCGCAAACCAATTCAATTAAAGCTTTTAGAGAACATTTATTGACAGTTCTCTCTGTCCAGCCAGATGCCAAAATCTCGTTGTTTTGTGCTAATTCTATGCAGGTGGAACGTCTTAAGGAATTATTGGATTTGGCAATATTGAACTACTTTGATTTTTCTATCTCGGCGGGGGCAGAACTACCCGAAGCAAAGTTGTATTTTTATACCGATCACCAAATTTTCAAGCGCGAACGACGGATAAATTTTTTCAAAAAGTATTCCCCAGACTTTCCTGTTGAACAATTCAGTCCGCACGAAATATCTCCCGGCGATTTGATGGTTCATATTAATTATGGGGTTGGCCGCTTTGCTGGATTGGATAAAATCGCGGCTTTTGGTTCGATCCGCGAATGTCTTTGCCTGGAATATTCTGGCGGAGATAAAGTATTTGTACCACTTGAGAAGCTTAACTATGTTCAGAAATATACCGGAAATCTTCAGAATCCGCCACCTCTCAATAAACTTGGTACGACGGAATGGGAACGCACCAAATTAAAAACACAACGGGCTATTGATGAAATTTCGAAAGATTTAGTTGAACTTTACGCCAAAAGGATAAGCGCGCCCGGCTATGCTTTTCCACCAGACAATGAACTACAATACTTAATGGAATCGGAATTTTTATATGAAGAAACTCCCGACCAGCTGACTGCTATTCAAGCCGTTAAAGAGGATATGGAAAAACCTCGTCCAATGGATCGGCTTTTGTGTGGCGACGTGGGTTTTGGAAAAACCGAAGTAGCCATCCGGGCTTCTTTCAAGGCGGTATCCGCGTCCAAGCAGGTAGCGGTATTGGTACCAACCACTATTCTGGCTGATCAACACTTTGCTGTTTTCAGCCAGCGGCTTCAAAAATATCCGATAAGAATTGCACTTTTATCGCGATTCGTATCCCGCAAAATGCAGTCACAGATTATTCGTGATCTTGCCGCGGGAAAGATTGATATTGTCATTGGTACTCACCGACTACTGTCAAAAGATGTTAGTTTTAAAGATCTTGGTTTATTAGTTATAGATGAAGAACATCGCTTTGGCGTCAAAGACAAAGAACGAATTAAATTTTTACGCGAATCGGTTGATATTCTGGCATTATCAGCTACCCCGATCCCGCGTTCTTTAAATTTTTCTTTGATTGGAGTACGCGACTTTTCTGTTATCAACACCCCGCCAATCTCTCGCTTGCCAGTAATAACCGAAGTCATCACTTTCGATATGAATATTATTAAAAAGGCTATCTTGCGGGAGATTAATCGTGGCGGTCAAGTCTTTTTTGTGCATAATGACATCAAATCTATTGCCGCTCTCAGTCATAAACTTGCTCTGGCTCTACCAGAAATCAGCGTAGATTATGTCCATGGTCAAATGAATGAAAGAGAACTCGAAAAGACTATGTCGGCTTTCATTAACAATGAAATCAATTTATTGGTTACCACTACCATTATAGAATCAGGCATTGATATTCCTAACGCTAATACAATTTTTATTAATCAAGCCCATCATTTTGGTCTGGCTCAATTATATCAATTACGCGGTCGGGTTGGCAGGAGTAGTCGTCGGGCTTACGCTTACTTGATTGTTCCCGAACCGTCTCGCATTAAACCGGACGCCCTTAGAAAGCTCCAGACTATCAAAAAACATACCGCACTCGGTTCTGGTTACAGTGTGGCGCTTCAAGATCTCGAAATACGCGGTGCGGGAAACCTTCTGGGTACTTCGCAAAGCGGCAATAATATAGCGGCGATCGGGTATGAGCTCTATATGAAATTTTTGCGCGAGGCGCTTGATGAGATCAAATCAACCCAGCCTGTTCAACCTGAGAAATTAAGATTGGAAACTGAAGTTTTTTGCCCACTTCCAGCCTATTTTCCTGACAGTTATATTTCCGATTCTTCGGCACGATTAGAATATTATCGCCAACTAACACTGGCGGATGAATTGTCTACAGTAGATTTAATCTCAGGACAAATCCGCGATATTTATGGAAAGTTACCGTCTGAGGCAACGACTCTTTTTAATATCAGCAAGATTCGGCTCCTTGCTTCATCACTTGGAATAAAAAAAGTCAATATTGCCGAAAAATCAACCAGCTTTATCTGGGACGAATCTTTTATACCGCCAGCCGAAACTGATCTCATCCAAACCATCCAAAAGACCGCTTCTGATTTAGTTTTATCTTATAAGTTTAATCCTTACAATACCTTATATTTAACCGTTTATTTAAAAAATAATTTTGATTTTGATAAAATCACTCTCTTCTTGAATCTGCTTCGTAACGCCCTTAACTTATAGTATCGTTTTAGGAGTATAAAAAGTTATGAAAATACATCCTTATTCTGCAAATGTAGGTTTTGGGCTAGAACTAAATCTCCGTTTGATTGTTAAAGCATAGATTTTAGTTTGTTTATGATATGTAACTTAGCTTGGGAGGTATAAAATTGCGCAAGGACTTTTTATTAATGATATTCATTTTTCTCTGGGCGGCTTGTGGCAATCATAAAGAAGATTATATTGCGCGCGTCGGAAATGCTTACTTAACCAATGAAGACTTAACCCGAATGTTACCCGACGGTGGCTTATCAAAAGATATTGATAAAAATTACCTAAACTCTGTTGTTTCCAACTGGATAAACAAGGAGATACTTTATCAAAAAGCTCGCCAGTATCATTTTGACCGCGAAGAAGGCGTACAAGCCCGGGTGGCAGATTATTATCGTGATTTAACTATAGATTCCTATGTACGTTTTTTCTTACAAACCAATGTAACTATTAGTGAAGACGAAATACGTGATTATTACCTTAAAAATAAAAAAAGTTTTATTCGTGATCGTGAAGAAGCTAAGATCGTCCATGTTCTTGTGCAGGATTTTAACGATGCGCTGGCAATAAAATCTGCTATAACTAGTCGCAATAAGAATGCGCTTGATGCGTTTTATAGTAAGTATAAATTTGAGACCTCTGTCGTTAAGCGAGGCGAATCTTTGGAAGAAATAGATCGTAATATTTTTGAAACTTCTCCTCGTTCGATCATTGGTCCCATTGCTTCAAATTATGGTTTTCATATCGTTGAGGTTCTAGCCCGCTATCCTATCGGCTCAACGCGTACAATCGATGAGGTTCGTGATGAAATCTATCAGATATTGACTCAGAAAAAAATCCAAGATCGGTATAACGCACTGGTTGACAGTCTTGTCCAGAGTGCTAATTATGAAATAAAAGATGAAAATATTTCCAATTTTCTAAACTCTATAGGCTCTCGATGAAAATTAAGTTATTTTTGGGTATTATCTTTTTTGCGACCACTCTTTTCGCTCAAACGCTCATTGACGGTATCGCCGCAATTGTCGGCGAGAACATTATCCTTGTAAGTGAAGTCGATCAGGTGGCGCGAATCACGGCTTCTCAGATGAATATTGATCCTAATCGCGACGTTGCAAAGTTCAATAACATTAAACGTCAAGTTTTAAATTCTTTAATTGATGAGAATGTTATTCTGGAACAAGCCAGAATTGAAACGGTGGAAGTTAAAGATCGCGATGTGGAAAATGCGATCAACCAACGTTTGGATATGCTCGTTGAGCAGGTTGGTTCGGTAGAAAATCTCGAATTGTTGATGGGTAGCTCTATCAGTAAGATAAAAAAAGATTACCGTCCGATTTTTAAAAATCAGCTGATCGTCGAGAAAATGCGTTCCGAAAAATTTAGTAAAGTAACTGTCACACGCCCTGAGGTAGAGGCTTTTTACCAAACCTACAAGGACAGCATTCCCCCGATTCCTCCATCACTGGATTTTAGTGCAATATTATTCAAAGTCACTCCTGGTCCCGAGGAAGAAATGGCGGCTAAAAAATTAATTGATTCGCTCTATACTTTACTAAAAAATGGGTATGATTTCGAGTATCTGGCTAAAAATTATTCGGAGGATGAGGCAAGTGCTCCTTATGGAGGAGACTTGGGGTATATTAAGCGTGGCGCATTTATTAAGAGTTTTGAAGAGGTGGCTTTTTCACTCTCGCCCGGTGAGATTAGCGACGTAATTAAAACCGATTTCGGCTATCATATCATCCAAATGGTTGACCGAAAAGGTGAAAGCATTAGGGTTCGTCATATCTTGATCAAAATCAAGGTGTCCGATAAAAACTATGAAGACCGATATCGCTTCGCTGATAGTATTCGTACTATGATTATAAATAATGAAATTTCATTCGATTCTGCTGTAGTAAAATATAGCGACGAACCTAATGCCAAATCCACCTTAGGGCGTATTAGACGCATTCCGCTAAATCAGATTCAAAATACAGATTTTATTAATGTCTTAAGTAATATGAAGGTTGGAGATATTAGTCCGGTTTTTGAGTCGTCACCCGGATATTACATTTTAAAACTTAATAACGTTTATGATGATAGTTGGCCAACGATAGAAAGATTTGCACTGGAATTTAAAAAGAATCAACTGTATCAAGAGTGGCTAAATAAGCTAAAAGAAGACATCTTTATTGACATCAAGGTAAATTATTAACAGGTTAATACTATTTTAATTATTTGTTAACAAAGTGCATTGGTCTTCCCTTAGATCACGACGACAAATACTTTACTCCTGTTTATGAACGTTAACAAATTATCAACAGTGTATTTTACAATTAACGATCTTCTCAATCATCTAATTTTTACATGTTATTAACAAATTAACATCTTTTATTTAATTACTAATATTTCAATAATTCAAAGTTACTTAAAATGTAAAAATTACTTTTGATTATTTGTTTTAAATTACTTGGAAAAAACAGTATTCTTTGATAAAATCTTGTTATGAAAATATTAAAAGTAAGGAGATAGAATATGCAGTTTTCTGTTAGCCAAAATTTACTACTTAATAATCTAAATAAGGTAGCCAAAGTGACACCCGCCAGAACAACTATGCCGATATTGAATAGTATTCTTTTTATCTTGAAAGATTCTAATTTAACACTAAGAGCTTCCGATATTGAAATTACCTTAAGTACGACTTTTCCAGTGAACGGGCAAGAAGATGGAAGTGTTGTAGTTCCATCTCGACTCATACAAGAAATAGTAGGTGAGATTAGAGAGGGTGAACTGAATTTTAATGCTACTGATAAAGGCGAGATAAAAATTACTGCAGGAAAAGGTAAATATAAAATTATGGGAAGACCGGGTGAAGAATTTCCACCTTTGCCAAGTATTATTAATCAAAATAGTATTTTAGTGAGCAGTAAAATTTTATCGAGAATTATTCAGAAAACGGTGTTTGCGGTTAGTAGAGATGAACTTAAACCATCTTTGACCGGCGTACTTTTTGAAGTCAAAGCTAACGAACTTAGATCGGTAGCGACAGATGGTCACCGGCTGGTATATATTAATAGAAAAGATTTCAGTTCGCCGGATTACGAACGACAGATCATAGTCCCGGTTAAATTTCTCAATCTAATTAATACCTACCTTACCGATGATAATAAGGTTAGTTTAACTATAAGCGACAATCACATAATGATGGAAAGTGATTCAACCCTGATAATTTCCAGAATAATAGACGAACGTTTTCCGGATTATGAAAGTGTTATACCCAAAGATAATGATAAGGAGCTGAAAGCCGATTCAGATTATCTTTCAGCGGTTTTGAAAAGAGTGTCTATATTCTCTAATAAATCAACCCATCAAATATCGCTTAGTTTGAATCGAGAACTATCTAAAATAAGCACGATAGATTTAGAAACAATGTCGTCGGCAGATGAAATCCTCGATGTCGAATATAGTGGCGACGATCTTACAATTGGATTCAATGCCGAATATCTTCGAGAAATCGTTAGGAATATTGATACTCAAAAAGTTATAATGAAATTAAAGACTCCGGTCAGCGCCAGCCTGGTAATCCCGGAGAATCAAGAAGAAAATGAAGATTTAATAATGCTTTTAATGCCGATCAGGCTAAGTGATTAACGCCTCTCTTTATTTTCCGTAAAAGATGATTATTAATGGTATTGAAAAATTTGAGACTTGTAAATTTTAGAAAATATACCGATTCCGTTTTTGTATTTCACGAAAAGACAAATTTTATAAATGGAGATAATGGTAGTGGAAAAACTTCCCTACTCGAAGCCATCCATTATTTATCCCTAACCAAAAGTTTTCGTACGAATAATGACAGCGAAGCGGTTAATTATCAAAGTGATTATTTCAACATCTTTGGTGAGTTTTTAAGCGATAACAATCAGACAATTTTGTTTAATATGAACTATTCTAAAACTGAAGGCCGCAGTTTTTTGATGAATAAAAATAGGGTAAAAAGATACACCGACGTCGTCGGTTGTGCGCCAGTAGTGATATTATCACCAGGATTACAGAAAATTACGGAAGGCGGCCCAGCCGAACGTCGTAATTTCATTAATCGGATAATTTCGCAAACCGATCGCAATTACCTGGTAACTTTGATAGAATATCGCCTTAGAATTTCACAAAGAAATGTCGTACTCAACCAGTATCGAGAGAAAAAACGCTGTCGTTATGATGCTTATTTTGAAGCCCAAGACGAAATCTTAGCCAGACTGGGGCAAAAGTTGTTTATTGGACGACAGGCATTTATTGCCGATATGGACTCGATTTTCAAAACAGTCTTTGCGCGAATTACCCATATTGGCGGAACGGTAGGAATTGATCTGAAATATAATATTAAAGCCGACCCGGACAATTTTATTTCTTTGTTTACCAAAAACTTAAGAGAAAGATTCAGCCGCGACTTACTTATCGGGCGAACAACCTGCGGACCTCATTTAGATGAAATTATTATCAATTATAACGGCAGAGATATTCGTCAGATCGGCTCTCAGGGTGAGCATAAGTTAATTCTTATAGCCTTAAAATTGGCTGAAGGAGCGTATATTGAGAGCCACCAAAACGAAAAAATTATATTTTTATTAGATGATCTCTTTGCCTTTTTAGATGGTAAACACTGTCGTAAAATCGTTGAAGAAATCGGTGATAAAAATCAGGCGCTGATTACTTCAACCGATGTCAAAATGTTGCGAAAGTATGGTTTTCTTGATAATCCTGAAAAATATAAAATTTTTAATCTGACTACTGGGGAAGCATAAAGATGGAGTCTCTCGGTACGGCTATTGCCAGAATGCTAAAAATTTATGGCATAGAAAAGCCGGTTCGTCAGAATGAAGTTTTTTTTATCTGGCAAGACATTGTGGGTGAAGTCATTGCCAAGCATGCCATACCAGAAAAAGTTGCCTATAATAAATTATTTGTCAAAGTTGATTCGCCGGTTTGGCGCAATGAATTAAACTTTCGCAAGGAAGAAATATTAAAGCGGATAAACAGTCAATTAAAAAATGCACAGATTAAGGAGATTATCTTAAGGTGAGCGAAATTAAAATTACCGACGCCACAGTTGATTACGGGGCTGAAAAAATTACGGTTCTTAAAGGTTTGGATGCAGTCCGAAAGCGACCGGCTATGTACATTGGTGACACTAGTAAGCGCGGTTTGCACCACCTTGTATTTGAGGTTATTGATAACTCGATTGATGAGGCGTTAGCCGGTTTTTGCAATAAGATTGTGGTAACTGTTCATGAAGATAATTCCGTTAGCGTACTGGACAATGGGCGCGGCATTCCGATTGATATTCATAAAGAAGAAAAGAAATCAGCCCTCGAGGTCGTGATGACCATACTGCATGCCGGAGGTAAATTTGATAAAGGTTCCTATAAGGTTTCCGGTGGACTGCACGGTGTGGGTGTATCAGTCGTCAACGCGCTTTCAGAATGGATGAGGGTTGAAGTATATCGCGACGGCAAGATTTATACTCAGAGTTATTCACGTGGGGTACCCACCAGTAAAGTTGAACCGGTTGGCAAGACTAATAAAAATGGGACACTCGTAAGGTTTAAAGCCGATATTGAAGTATTCAAGAAAATAGAGTATGAATGGGAAGTGCTCGAGCATCGTTGTCGCGAGCTTGCTTTTCTAAACCGGGATTTAGAAATCGTTTTGGTTGATGAGCGTGATAAAAACGAGAGCAGATTCCATTATAAAGGCGGGCTAGCTGAATTTGTAAATTTTTTGGATGAAACCCGGCCGGCTATTATCGATAAACCGATAACCGCGGAAAAAGAAGAGGACGGCGTTTTCGTTGAATTTGCAATGCAAT
>JAGNGI010000084.1 GCA_018002295.1 Fidelibacterota bacterium | reverse complement strand
AATGCTCGTGAAATGGAAAATCTGGGGACCGGTTTAGGATTGAGCCTCGTCAAACAAATCGTCGAAAAATATAACGGCAAAATATTTGTCGAGAGTAAAATAGGGCAAGGGAGCACCTTTACCGTCGAAATGCCCTATTTAAATTTGCAAATTAATCCAAAATGATATATTTTTTGACTCGTTGTGTTACAAATTTGAAAATGTTGCTACGAGGTGAATATGGCTGGCTTGATTAGATTCGGAGTTTCTCTACCGGAAGACCTGCTAACACGCTACGACAATGAAATTCAACGCAGAGGCTACTCTAATCGTTCGGAAGCCTTGCGTGACCTAATTCGGGAATTTTTAGTCCAGAAGGAAGTTGATTCCGATGCCGAGGTTGTCGGAACATTAACCTTGATCTACGATCATCACGTTGCTGATTTGGCGGCAAAACTGAAGTCTATGCAACACGAGTCATACCAGAATATTATGGCGAATATTCATTTTCATCTCGATCAACATAATTGTCTCGAGGTAATCGTATTGCGCGGTCGGTGTTCATTAATACAGAATATAGCCGAGCGGCTGATCGGTTTGCGCGGGGTAAAACATGGCAAATTGACCTTTACATCAACAGGGAAAAACCTACCGGGTTTATAACATCAGAGATTAAAAAATGGCAATTAAATATGCGTTAAAATATTTCTTATTAATTACCTTAATGGCAGTGAGTTTAAGCTCCGCGGCGATTTATACCGATACGCTGAAAGTTTTTCCATTCGATCCGGTAGTGGTAACCGGATCGCGCACGGCCATCAATCGGCATGAACTGCCGGTTGCTATCACGGTCATCCCCGAGAATGTATTGAGCGAACAAAGTGGGGCGCCGCTTCTGGATTTGTTATCCGAAAATGTGCCGGGATTGTTTATCACGAGGCGGACGAATCTTGGATATGGATTGAGCAGTGGTGCTGGTGGTCAGATTTCTATGAGAGGTATCGGTAGTTTTCCGACTACTCAGGTATTGGTTTTGATAGATGGCCGCCCGGACATTATGGGACTTTTCGGACATCCCCTGGGCGATGTTTATTTTGCTGAAAATGTCAAAAAAGTCGAGGTTCAACGCGGTCCGGCTTCCCTTTTATATGGTTCAAATGCGATGGGTGGAGCGATTAATATCATCACGGATCATAAGTCCGAGCCGGGTTACCATTTGCGGATGCCAATACGATTCGGCAGTTTTAATTCACATCAATTGAATCTGCATCAGTCGTACGAGCGAAAAAACTGGGGAGTCTCGGGAACGGTCGGAACGGTTAGCAGTGATGGTTATCGAACAGATGGTCGAGACGATTATTCCAATCAAAACGGCATAGCCGAGGCTCATTGGCAAATTGGCAATGCCTGGCGGGCAGATGTCAATGCCTATTTTTCGAATATGGAAATTTATGATCCGGGGCAAACTGACAATCCTTTTAGCAATCATCGCTATGATATCAAACGGCGGGGTGGCGATCTGACTTTTAATCACAGTCTGGCGAAGTTAACCAGCGATTTAAAATTGCATTATAATTATGGGCATCATGATATTGATGATCCGAATAAATACATATCGGATGATTACACAGCCGGTTTGATATTGACGGAAACATATTATAAATCTGAAAAGTCACGAGTAATGGTCGGGATAGATTTGCGTCAGTACGGCGGCAAAGCCTGGTTGGATTCGACCTGGAAAAAGCACAACGTCGCTGAACAAAGCCTCATTACTCAATTTAATCGAAAGTTATTTTCATTGGCTAATCTCGACGGTGGATTGCGCTATACTCATCATTCGGTCGCTGGTGCAGAATGGATACCAGCCCTCGGTATGGCTCTCCATTTACAAAAAGGTTGGTATCTTAAAACTCAATTCGCCAGAGGCTATCGCAATCCGACGATCAATGAACTTTATTTATTTATGCCGTCAAACACCGATTTAAAACCAGAACTATCGACCAATCTGGAGTTGATCGTCGAGAAGGAAATCATTGGTTGGTTAACGACGTCTCTATCATTATATCATACGAAAGCCGAGAATTTGATTGAAAAGGGCTGGGTCTCCGGTATGCCGATTTACCAAAATCGGGGTGAAGTGGTTCTAAAAGGTATCGAATGGGAAGGGCAATTAATTATCACCTCTAATTTTTCCACTTCCTGGACGATGAGTGTTAATACCGCTTCCCAGAAAGTTAGCGGCAATCCCGGTCAAAAATGCGATCTCGGTTTGCGCTGGAATCCGACCGAAAAGCTACATTTGACTTTACAGAGCCAATGGATTAACAATCTTTATAGCCTCGCAAATCCGTACAGTTATGGTCAGCCGGTCTATGAGCGTCTAAACGGTTATTGGTTATTAAACTGGCGCGGTAATTACGTAATCAACCAATTCATTGATCTAAGCGCCGAAATTGAGAACCTGACCAACGTGGAATATGAAACTATGTACCATTATCCTTTGCCGGGCCGCAACTTTTGGATTGGGATAACCTTGAAGTATTGATTTATTTTAGGCAGATGAATACGGCAATTTATAAGAATATAATTAAATATTTCGATGCCCAGGCGACTAGCTGGCATTTATCCGGATTGGATCGGATTCAAGCCGAGAATATTTTGAGTTCAGTCCAATTACCTGAATCCGGAGTGGTGCTGGATGCCGGTTGCGGAGCTGGAAATTTATTTCCGATATTGAGAAAAATCGTACCGCTGGCTACTATTATTGCCTGCGATATTTCCAGAAAAATGCTGTTCGAAAGCCGTCAGCGTTTCTCGAATAATGTACCACTCTGGGTCGGATATTGCGAAGAGTTGCCCTTGAAAGACGCCAGTGTTGATCTAATCCTGAATTATTGTATTTTTCCGCATATTAAAAACAGTTATAAAGCGTTATCTGAATATCGCCGCGTTTTAAAATCCGGCGGACATCTACTGATAATTCATCCACAGGGTCGTCTGAGGATTAATTCCAAGCATCGTCAAATCGGATTTCCAATTAGCGACGATTTATTGCCACCTTCAGCCGAAATTGTGGAACGTCTGGAAAGCATGTCATTTCGGATTCGCGAGGTCGTTGACCGAGAAGATCTGTATCTAATTGAAGCCGAGGTTGCTTAACCGCAAAGAACACAAAGTGCGCTGTGGGAATTGCTAGTATATCTTTAATGAACTATACTGTTGATGGTAAATAGCTTTCGAGCGGAATTTTCAACTATATTTTAATCTAAGCCGTTTGGGCTCCTCAGCATCGGCACAAAGCGCACCGGGATGACTGATTTTTGGATTAATTTGCCTTTAGTTTTAGTGACCAGGACCAGTTCCTGGGTATAAGTTGCACCAACCGGAATAACCATTCGGCCACCCTCGGCGAGTTGTTCTTTTAGCGGTTGGGGAATTTTAGATGGCGCGCAGGTGACGATTATACCGTCGTACGGCGCATGTTCCGGCCAGCCGAGATAACCATCTCCAATTTTGCAATGGATGTTGTGATAGCCCAGCTCTCTAAGAAGTGCCTGAGCTTGCTTTCCGAGTGAGGGGATGATTTCGATCGTATAAACGCTATCGCAGATTTCAGCCAGAATTGCCGCCTGATAACCACTGCCGGTACCGATTTCGAGGACTTTGTCGCTCTTTTTTAAATCCAGTAGTTCGGTCATCAGAGCTACGATATAAGGTTGCGAGATAGTTTGCCCTTCGCCAATTGGCAAAGGACGATCGGAGTAAGCCAAATTCCGGTATTGTTCAGGCACAAATAGATGGCGTTCAACCTTTTGCATCGCTTTTATGACGGATTCAGCCCGGACACCGCGTGCAATAATTTGCTCATTCACCATTTTTTGCCGTAATTGGTAATAATCGGGATCTTGGGGATTTTTTGCCATAGCCAATATTACCAAAAGACTTAATAAAAATAGTAAGGTTTTAATTCTACTACCCATTTTTCTATCAATGAATCCTGACTATTCACATTATTGGCGAATTTCTATCTTGCCGAAAACTACTTCAGCCCGAATTTCTAGTATCGCTGTGCTTTCGTCTCTCGGTATGGCTTTCGCTTGATTGTCTATCCGTCCGAAAACCGGCGTGCCGATTACTTCAGCTGAAATTTCATTAGGTAAAATCAGAATCGTTTGACCGAACACCGTTTCGACGTTGAGGTGATAGCGCCCCGGTTGCATTTTAGCTGGGCGCAAGTCAACTACCATTTTCCCGAAAATAGTTTCAATTTTGCCGCCACTGAAGTTGTCTGAGATAATGTTGTCGGTGGATTCGGAAAATACAGCTCGTAAGTTTATGTTATTGCTATTATTGGTCTCGGGTTGAGAATTATCGGCGGTTTTCTGAGGATAAAATCGGCGAGGACGAATTATTATGATTATTCCGATTAAAATCAATAGCATTGCAATTAATAGAGAACCGTCAATAATATCATTGATTTTCAATGTCAGAATTATTCCCAGTCCAATTAAAAACCAACCGCCGGAGTGATTCGTCTTGAGTAATTCGTTCAAACCGATTAGAATCAAAAATACAGGCCACCAATTATGCAGGAAATCGCCTAAATCGAAAAATATCAGATTTAGATTATCCAAAAGTAATAAAACTCCTAAAATTATAAGAACCAGTCCGGCTATCTTTACTCCCGATATTTTGCGCTCACTCATAATAAACCTTTCTCTCTTTTTTTCAATTATACGAAATAGTTTAAACTAAATCAATCGGAAAATCGGTTAATTTTGGCTGGTTAATTCTTGAATCCTCGTGACTTTAATGGTAAATTAAAAACCAAATATGCACGATGAATATTATAACAAGATGTATCAGTAGAAAATATCTGCGAGGAGTTTATCCGATATGAAGAAATTTATCTTAATGTTATTTATGGTGTTAATGATGATGAATTGTGACAGTAAAATTAAACAGACCGAACAGATGGCGCAGGCTTTTATTGATAGCCTGACCAATGTTATTAAGCCGTTGAATAAAGCGGCTAATTTAGCCTACTGGGAAGCCACTGCTTCCGGAAAAGATGAATATTACGAACGCTATGCCGGTGCTTCTTTGGAATTGGCGACGATTTATGCCAATCCAGCCGATTTCGAAAAGCTAAAAGCCTTAAAATCCAGCAAAATCAAAGACCTATTATTAGCGCGGCAAGTCGAGATTCTTTACTATCGCTTTTTAGCCAAACAAATTGATACGACCTTGTTAAAGCAAATTACCGAAATGCAAACAGCGGTTGAAGCTCGATTCAACAAGTTCCGTGGTAAAATTGACGGTCGCGCAGTCACCGGCAATGATATCAAGGAAATTCTGGTTTCGTCAAACAATCTTACATTGCGGAAAAAAGCCTGGGAAGCCTCCAAGCAGGTTGCACCGGCAGTCGAAAAAGATATGCTGGCTTTGGTGCATTTGCGGAACGAAGCCGCTCGCAAACTCGGATTCAATAACTTTCAAAAGATGTCGCTGATTACCGATGAACAAGATCCGACTGAGATCGAGCGAATTTTCCAGGAACTGGATGCCGCAACGAGGGAACCATTCCGTCATGATAAGGCTATGATGGATTCGATTCTGTCCAAGCGTTTCAATATCAAACCGGAAGAACTACGTCCCTGGCATTATGCCGATCCCTTTTTTCAGGATGTTCCGGCTGTTAGCGCGGTTAACCTCGATCAATATTATCAGAATCAGAATGTGGTAAAAATAGCCGAATCATTTTATGCTGGAATTGGTCTGGGTGTATCGCCAATTCTGGCTAATAGTGATTTGTATGAGCGTCCGGGCAAATATCCGCATGCCTATTGTACTGATATTGATCGTGAAGGCGATGTGCGCATTATGGTAAACGTGCGCAATAATGAAGAATGGATGGCGACTGTTCTACATGAACTGGGGCATGCGGTTTATTCGATCAATATTGATCGGCAACTGCCTTACTTTTTACGTGAAGAAGCTCATCTGTTCACGACCGAAGCCATTGCGATGTTTTTTGAGAAATTATCGAAGAATCCGACTTGGATGCGGGCTATGCTTAACCTCGATGCCGAGGAGGAAGCCGATATTCGGGAAGCAACCGCGCAGATGTTAAGATTGCAAAAACTGATTTTTGCCCGCTGGTCGCTGGTGATGTATAATTTTGAGAAATCTTTGTATGAGAATCCGGAACAAGACTTGAATAAACTCTGGTGGGATCTCGTTGAACAATATCAAATGATCAACCGGCCAGAAAATCGCAACCAGCCGGATTGGGCTTCCAAGATTCATGTTTGTTCTTACCCGGTTTATTATCATAATTACCAGCTAGGTGAACTTTTAGCCGCCCAATTGACCGAAGCGATAGCGCGCTATCAGGGAGTTAACGATGGCGCTAAAATTAAATA
>JAGNGI010000083.1 GCA_018002295.1 Fidelibacterota bacterium | reverse complement strand
TCGAATTTTCTTGAAAATTACGGACGGAAACTTGACTTGCCGTTAATTTTATACGCCAATGCTGGAATTTATTCTCGTAAAAATGGTTGGTGCGAAGATCCCAATTTTACACCGCAAAATTACGCCCAGATAGCGGCAAATTGGCTAAAATCAGGTGCTAAAATCATTGGCGGCTGTTGTGGAACAACTCCTGATTTTATAAAGGCTCTGGCTGATTTAAGAAAAAGTCCAGTGTGATGGGGAATCACGCTGGACTGGAGGGTAGTGAGGTTTGGAGTTTTCAAAAAATTCTTTTTTAATTTAGCCTAAAAGCCTAAATAGATTTTTGCCACAGGTCACAAATTTCCTAGAAAATTTCCCACAAAAATTAAACTGTAAAAAACCATCCCTCGGTGAGAATAAAGACTGTATCATTTTTTTGAACTACAACAGGGCTGTTCTCCTCTATCTTAAATTCTTAGCTCTTAGCAAGGTTCAGGCTTTAATCTTGTCCTCGAGGGCGCGCTTTTTCTGGCGTAGGTTTGAGAGTTGAATTACCAGTGAAGTGCTGTCTTCACCTTTTTTCTCAGCGGTTTTGATTTTCTCCCGCACGGCGGCGATTTCAGCGTCAATATTCCGCGTCACTAAAACTGCGATACAATCACTGGTTAGTTTGCGGAGATCATCCATATTCTCTACATATTGGAGCGGATCAGCCTCCAGAATCAAACGTGATAAATAAAGGCGTTGCTCTTCATCCCATTCGGTATTGAAAAGTTCATCGGCTTCGGCAAGTTTTCCCGAGCTCAGGTCGCTCAGTAATTTTTCAGCGATTGGATGCAATACGGGGTGGCGGAAATCGGCGGCCGTGAGAAAATTTTTAATCATTGTTTGCAAATTTTGATGTCGGGTCAAAATCATTTTCAGAAGTTCGTATTCGGCTTTTTCATCAGCAGTGCGCAGACGCAAACTTTTCGAGCTTTCAGTGCTTCTCTCGCCCCGATTTTGATTGGTGCGTCGCCGGGCGATATAGCGAATCTGAGCCCGGATATGTTCTTCTTTGATATTAATCCGCTCCGCGACTTCGCCGACAACCAGATCCAGAATGACCGGATTCTTAATTTCGATCAGCTCTTCGGCAATGCGTTCCACGAACTGAGTCTTGGCGGCGGGAGAATTGAGTTCATCGCTATGGCTATCAATATAATAAGTCATAAAATCGTTAGCCGAATCATAAAGCTCGCGAAATTCTTCGGGTTTATGATCGCGTAAGTAAGAATCCGGGTCGTCGCTTTCCGGCAGACGAATAACACGGACGTCCAATCCTTCGCGCATTAGCAAAAATCCGGCGCGTTCGGTGGCTTTTTGGCCGGCTTCGTCGCCGTCGTAACAGAGTGTCACTTTTTTTGTAAAACGGTGGATTAAACGAGCGTGATGTAAAGTCAAGGCCGTTCCAGAACCGGCTACGACGTTGGGAAAGCCGCTGGTATAAACTCGTAAAAAATCGGTGTAACCTTCAACGATAATCGCGTCACCGGCTTTCTGGATAGCATCCTTTGAGAAATTCAGTCCGTAGAAAATGCCGCTCTTGAAATAAATCGGCGTTTCCGGCGAATTCAAATACTTGGCTTCCTCATTCGGATCAAGCGCTCGCCCGCCAAAGGCAACGACTCGTCCGGCTAAGTTTATTATCGGGAACATAAGCCGGTTACGGAAGCGGTCGTATATTTTGTTTCCTTCTCTGCGAACAAAAAGACCGGATTTTTCGAGAATCGCCGGTGTAAAACGGTTCAAATCAATCTGCCGGAAAAGACTCTCCCATTCATCCGGCGCATAGCCGAGCCGAAACTGTTCGATTGTTTCGCGATCGAAACCGCGTTTCTCGATATATTCCAATGCCGAACGACCACGTTCTGTCATTAATTGTTTCTGATAAAATTCTGCGGCAATCTCGTGTAATTCATAAATTAAGGCGACCTCGCCTTTCTGCGAATCTTCGATGCCTTCCCAATCAATGGTGATAGAATAGCGCTCGGCTAATCTTTTCAAAGCCTCGACATAGTCAATTTTTTCGTATTCCATTATAAAAGTCACCGCGTTGCCGCCCTTACCGCAACCGAAACAGTGGAAAATTCCCAGGCTGGGATTGACACTGAATGACGGAGTTTTTTCTTCATGAAAAGGACACAGTCCGAAGTAATTGCGCCCCCGCTGTTTCAATTGCACAAAATCTGAAACGATCTCGAGTATATCCGTACGCGCTTTGATCTGCTCGATAGTATTGGAGGAAATTCTCGGCATAACGCTGTTAATTTAAGCTTTCAAATCTATTTCAGACAGAAAGATGTTTTAGAAAAAGAGTAAAAAACCGGCACGAATGAGAGTTTAAAATATTCCTCGTGCCACAATGTCCTTGTTAGTTTTTTTTATTCCTCGATTAACTTTTTTCTTCAGAACTCGACAATCGTTACGCCGGTGCCGCCACTATCGAAATTTTCATAGTGAAAGCCACGCACGCCGGGCGTAGTTCTTAATACTTCTTGAGTCAATTTCTGAAGAGCGCCGGTGCCTTTGCCATGAATAATTTCTACCTGGTTCAATCCAGCCAGCAAGGCGCGATCGAGAAATTTCTGGAGCGCGCTCTCAGCCTCGTCGTAGCGCATTCCCCGCAAATCCAGACGCGGGGAGAAAAGTGGTTCACTTTCTACGGAAACTATTGCGGCTTGCTTGCGCGAAGCAGTGCTTTTATTGAAAGGATGCAGGACTGTCCGACTAACCCAGAGAATTTTGCCACCGACGGCAACTCCCAAGCGGCTATTTTGCGACCCAATTTTGATTATCTCGCCCGGCTCGCTAATACCGTCTATCCGTACCGTGTCACCAATTTGGAATTCCACCTGCGCTACCGGAGCGGTTCGCTTGGGACGCGTCTTGATTTTGCGAACATTCGTCTGGATTTCGGTAATAGTACTTTGCGCTTGATGAATAGTCTCGGGCGTGGCGGCTTGTTCGCGAATCTCTTTGACTGCATTTTCGATCCGGCGACGCGATTCATTTACAAGTTCTTCTAATTGGCGTGCCAGTTCGGTATCAGCCCGTTCGGCTTTTTCCCGCAAGGTATTGAGTTTATTATTGTATTCGGTTACTAATTTATCGAGCGTTTTTTTATTTTGGGAGATGATCTTTTTGTCCTTTTCGACTTCTGAACGCAATTGTTCCACTTCGCGTAAAAGATTAGTCAAACGCACCGATTCTTCACCAACGATCTGGCGCGCATTATCAACCACTTTCGCTGGCAGACCCAGCCGATTGGAAATTTCAAAGGCATAACTGCTACCCGGCAAACCTATTTGCAGACGATAAGTCGGCGCCAATGTAACCATATCAAACTCCATAGCAGCGTTAATGGCGCCGGGTTGTTTTTGGGCGAATTCTTTCAAGGCGTTATGGTGGGTCGTAACAATTATCAGCGAGCCGGCGGCAATCAATTCGGTTAAAATCGCTTGCCCGAGAGCCGCACCTTCGTTCGGTTCGGTACCGGTACCGAGTTCATCAATCAGGACTAAAGTTCTGTCATCGGCAGTTTCCAGAAACAGTTTCATATTATTGATATGCGAGGAAAAAGTCGAAAGGTCATTTTCGAGCGATTGTTGGTCGCCAATATCAGCCAAAAACTGAGTAATGAGCGGAAGGCGACTTTCTTCTTCGGCTGGGATTGGTAGTCCACTCATTGCCATTTGTGATAGGAGACCAACAGTTTTCATCGCGACGGTTTTGCCGCCGGCATTTGGGCCAGAGATGACAACGGCCCGGAAATCATTCGCCAATTCAAAATCCAGCGGAACCACTTCCTTATGGAGCGCTAAAAGAGGATGCCGCGCTTGATGCAAAACAAAATTATTATTCTCGGCAATAATCGGCGGTGTACACTTGAATTTGTGCCCAAAACGCGCGCAGGCATTATACAAGTCGAGTTCAGCCAGAATTTGGATGTTTTTTTGTAAAGGCGAGAAGTCCGGCCGGATTTTATCGGTTGTTTGGCGTAGAATACGCTCGATTTCTTCCTTCTCAGCCAGTTCCAGCTCTTTAAGAGCATTATTAATTTCTACGATCTCGAGCGGTTCAACATAAACGGTGGCACCGGTGGCTGATTGGCCGTGAATTACTCCGTTAATTTTTCGTTTCGATTCAGCTCGTAGAGGCAAGACCAAACGTCCGTCGCGGATAGTAGCCTGATCTTCATGTAGCCATTGCTGATCCCGCGCGTAGTTCATCAAACGCTCAATCTCATGATTGAGGCGACGCTGGTGAGTGCGAATTTCATGGCGAATTCGATTAAGCTGCGGACTGGCGCTATCGCGAAGCGAGCCATCCGGCGCGATAATAGCCGCGATAGTTTTACGTACTTGTGGCAGAGAATCCAAACCTTCAAATAGTTCTTCCAAACTCAATAGTTGCGGACGCTGAGAGCGAAAAAAACGACGTTGGCGCTCCACCAATTCCAGTAATTGATCAATCTGAATCAGAGTTTCAAGAGATAAAAATGTTCCGATGACACGACATCGGTCAAGTTCGGCGCGGAAATCGGAAAAAGCATTCAACGGTAGCGAATCACCAGCGGATAGAATGGCTTGGAGCGCATTGATGCGACTTTGCCGGCATCGAATCATCTCAATATCCTTTAGTGGCAAAATAGTATTAGCCAGAGATTTGCCGGCAGTAGAGAGAGCCATTTCCTGAATCAACTCGATGATTTTAGCAAAACCGAGTTTATCGTTGGTTTCCTTCATAGATTCAGGTATTGTCATTAATTCAGGGATTATTTTCACTTGGAGAAATATTCGTGTTTTCTGGATTTGTCTCCGGGGTTTCCGGCAAGAAAACGATTTTACGCATACTTTTACGGAGATGATCCATCTCCGAATTCAGTCCGCAAATTTTGATAACTTTCACACCACTGCGTTCAAAAAACTTAAAATTGGCTGAAGATTGACGCAGATGGTCCACGAATCCGAGTTCTGGATAGACATTTAATACCCAGACTATTCCGATCATAATAATGGCACCTTCCAGAAATCCGAACAGCATTCCGCCAATTCGGTCAACCCATATCAATTTCAAAGCTCGTAAAAGGCTTCTCAACATTGAAGCCAGCAATTCAAAAAGTAAAAACACCACGATGAATACGATAACAAACCCAATCACCGCCTGCACACCTTCGGATAGATTAAAAAGGTCGGCAATTATTTTCCCACCAAAATAATAATATCGTGAAGCACAGAGCGCCGCCAATACTAAGCCAATAAGCTTAAAAGCCGATTTTATCAAGCCATTGCGTAATCCGAAAAAAATGCAAACTCCAATAATTACGGCTACTATTAAATTAAACATCCGAATCTATCACTTAGCATTTATTTCGCTGATTAATGCCAATTACAGCCAGCATCCGTCCGGTAACGCCCTCATCCCGCCGGTAGGAATAAAATTTATCGGGTTGACAAGCGGTACAGTAACCACTATCGGCAATCCTATCGAGTTGAACACCAGCCGCGTTCAAGCGATTGGTAATTGCCAAAATTAAATCGAGAAAAAGATTTCCCTCTCGCTGGATTATTTCATTATCGCTAAACTTTTTGGCGACATTATTTTTCACTTTATAACAACAGACATGCAAAGCCGGACCGATGGCGGCTATCAATTCGCCCGGATTAGTTTGGAACTGAGCCTGCATAGTATTAATGGTGTTGGCGATTATCCCCTCGGCTGTGCCCCGCCAACCGGCATGCACCGCCGCAATGACCTGGTGGTGCGGATCATACAATAAAACAGCCGCACAATCAGCCGTTTTAATGCTCAGATATAAATTGGCTTGAGTGGTAATTAGAGCATCGCAACCTGGAATAGGACCATTGTCTTCCACTATAGCGATCTTGTTGCTATGAACTTGTTCGGCTTGAGCAACATCGGACGAAGTAAAATTGAGGGTATTATAAAATCTTTTTCGATTAATCAGGATATTCTTAAGAGAATCGCCGTCGGCAATTCCAAGATTAAGTGAACGGAAAGGGCCATTACTTATTCCACCATTCCGGGTGCTGAAAGCGTGGACAATTTCCGGAAAAGTCATTAATTCCGGAGATTGGATGATTTCAATTCCTTTGGAAACGGTTAGTGGAAACATTATGGCTTAGTTTTTTCTTCAATAATGGCACCATTTTCGATGATCGCCACTGGTTGGATTTTATTTTGCTTGAAACCAAGTAGGAAGGCACAGGAATTGATGCGTGGGCGATTACCCTGGAAGGAAATATTACGACATAGTCCGTGATAGACCGGCATTGCTAAAAGCCCTTGCCGTAACGATTCCCGCGTATGCGCGCCGCTCTTGATTACTGTGAGTAAGGCATTCATCGTATCATACCCGTACAATTCCATTCGTTCCGGTTCTTTGCCAAAATTTTTCTTAAAATCAACCGCCATCTGACGATAATTATCTGATTCTGTCTCAATATAGTAATCCGAAATAAAATACAAATTTTGCAGAACTGCCTGATTCTTCCTTAATAATTCCGGCTCATTCCAGTTGGCACTACCAAAAATAGGAATGCGAATATCATAATAAATTAGTTGGGGAACAATAAGCCGAGCATCATTTGCACGAGATGGAATCAGTAATCCATCCACAATACCTGGGGGAAAAGTAATTGTATCGGGATCAAGAGGTTCAAAATCGGTGCTTTTCATCAAGCCGGTCATTATGAGAGCATCCTGGATCGAGAGACGATAGGTGGTATCGGGTTTAAAAACGAAACAATATTT
>JAGNGI010000020.1:4976-33042 GCA_018002295.1 Fidelibacterota bacterium | reverse complement strand
TTCGAGAATAACTTTTGTCTGGCCGGTTCGTGGATTACCATAGGTAACTTTCTGGTTATTTTGAAGCCGATTAATTGATTGAATAACCACCAAACTGGTGTCAGCCAACCAATCTATCCGGACAATGTATTCATTCTTGGATTGAAAATTATTCATACAAACAATTTTTTGGGTCTCTATATCAACTGTGAATACTTTGACTTCTGGTATTTTCTCGCCTGCATTCGGATAATATTGCCACTCGATTTCTGGATGCATAGGAGACCAATCTACCAGCGGGTAGCGACTGACACCATTTTCATTTAACTGACAATAGGCAACCATTTTACTGTCCGGCGACCACTGATACGCTTGTTCAGAATCAAATTCCTCCGCATAAACCCAGTCGGGTAAACCATTAAAAATCGATTCACTGCCATCAGTTGTCAGCCGGATCGTACTTTTTGATTCACAGTTGACAATCCAGATATTATGGTCGCAAATATAGCTGACCCATTTCCCGTTGGGAGAGAATTTTGGAACACTTTTTTGAGTTCCGTCATTTGTCAAACGCACTATAGTTCCATCGCGTTCATCGCCTAGGAAAAGGTCATTCTCACCAGTCAGTAAATATCGGAATCCATCGGGAGCCGATATGAAACCGAACGGATCAAGTTGAATCGAGTGAGTATCGTTACTCCACCTTAATTGTTCATAAGTAAAAACCGTGTCAATTTTAAGGGAATTAATCGAAAATTTCAGCAAATCGCAGTTTTGAGTTTTATTTTTCTCTAAGAATAATACTCCGTCGCCCTTCGGAGTCCAGGTAAATTGTCTCTGCCCGTAAGCTCTCACATTTAATCCGGGATCATTAACGATATCATTAACGGTTAATTTCCTTGGACTTTCTGCGAAAATTATAGAAGTGCTTAGCAGAAAACATAAACAAATCCGGAATATCCTCATTTCATTTTCCTATTCTAAAAAACTTGCGGACAGCGGCTAATAATTCATCTTCGCCAACAATTGAAATTGGCTCAACCGGTAATGATTTTTTAAAGTAGCGGCCATAGGCTTTTTTATCAATGCGACTGTCAAGATTAATAACGACTCCCACATCATTAATCGAGCGAATTAAGCGACCAACTCCCTGGCGAAACTTCAAGACCGATTCCGGAACATAGTACTCGTTAAATGGATCCTGACCCTCGGCTTTCAACTTTTCGACATTTGCTTCGATAATCGGTTCGGTAGGCACCGGAAACGGTAACTTGGTGATAACTAAAATTTCCAATGCCGGTCCAACCACATCCACTCCTTCCCAAAAACTATCGGTACCCAGTAAAACCGAATTCTGCTCTAAGCGAAATTGCTCGAGAAGCGCTGTCCTCGAGGCGCCCTGTCCTTGCGCTAAAAGAGTAATTCCCATTTCGATAAATGTCGGCAAACACAATTGATAGACCTCGTACATAAAATTATAGGAGGTGAATAAAACCAGAATGCCTTTTCCGGTTTCGCTGGAGAGACGTTTTATCAACCGTGCGGTAATAAAGGCTTCATTAACTTCATTATCATTCTGATGATAAGTGAAAAAAGCCATTTGATCATTGTAAAAAAACGGCGAACCGAGTGCGCGACTTACAACATTATGATCTTCTATCAAATTCAAACCGGTCCGACTAAGAACATAATCAAAAGCTCCGGCAACTTGCAAAGTCGCCGAGGTCAGCATCGCACTGGAAACATTCTTATAGACCTTTTCGAAAATGTCGTTCGCAATATTGAGGGGAGTGCAAACAATTTCTACAGTATTGTTTTTACCATTGGGGGCAATTTCATACCAGAAAATATGCGAATCGTCGTTGGCAGTTGTAACTTTACGCAACGTTTCCAGAAATGCCTCGACCATAATTTTCTGATTCATTAGCCGCACTTGCAATTCATCATACTCTTCGGCATAATCGCCCCATATTTCATCCATTTTATTGCTCAAATTACCCAGCAGATTCCACAAAGTGCCCAGTTCGTAGATCAGATTATTCGTTTCGATTTCCAGATTGGGAAATTCACGGGAAAAATCTTTATAGCGTTTTTTAATGCCAAAAGACTTTTGATTGCCATTAGCCGGATTTAATTTAGTGGCAACGATTTTTCGGAAAAATACCTCCGCTGCAATTTTGACATCGGAGGTTTTCTCGAGAATCATTTGACGGAGCGGTTCGATTTTATCGAGACTTTTCAGCTGATGAGCGCTTTCGGCTAAATCTACCAGCAAGCCACGTTCAGGTGCCGAGCCGCTATAGATTCCGTTTAGAAAATAAATAAGCGTTGGTAGGTTGACTTTTTGCGCAAAATAATTATAGGAATTCTTTTCCAGATTATGAGCTTCATCTATAATCAAAGCATCAAATCCAGGTAGAATCTGGTTATCGGCGGCTGAGTCGGCAAGAAGCAGGGAATGATTAACTACCATAATGTCGGCATTCATCGCATGATAACGTATTTTGCCCAGAAAACAGCCGCCATATTTCTGGCAAACACTGGTAGTACAATAGCCGGGCTCGGAACAAATTTCGTTCCAGATATAGTAATGCGCCGCCAGATTAAATCCATTATTTTCTGCAATGTCGCCGGTGCGAGTATGCTTAAGCCAAATTATGATTGGAATAATGGCGGAGCGCGCCGCCAGGTGAAGCTGTTGAGGCAGAGCATTTAGATAACGATGCCAGCGCGTCAAGCAGATATAATTTGAACGTCCCTTAAGTAAAACGGCTTTGAATGGCAGTTTCAATTTTTCCGATACAAAGGGAATTTCCTTATAAAATATTTGTTCCTGGAGAGTCTTGGTGTTACTGGCGATTACTACCCGCTTTTTCTCCTTCTTCTGTTGATTCAACCAAACCACCGCCGGTATTAGGTAAGCCAGTGATTTACCGACTCCGGTTCCGGCTTCGATAATTGCTGAATCGCCTGCCTGCAAACTGTTAAGCACCAATTGCGCCATTTCCTTTTGTTGTGGTCGGTCTTCAAAACCAACGAAGTTCTGGGCAATTGGTCCAGCCGGTTCAAAAAACTTCTCAATTTTTAAGGAAGCCTTTGCGCTTTCTTTATTTTTTTCAATAGACTGACCAAAAATATTTACTGGGGGCTCCCAACCGATTTGAGGTGCTTCTGCAGATCCAAGGCTTCTCTGAATCAAGAGAGCTTCGGCCGCATTTTTATAGAGCAATTTATTAGGGTCGTCAGTGTCTTTCAGCACCATATTGATAGTCTGGATCGTCTCCAGGTCGTAACTCTGCACTTCTTCGATTAATTTGACAAAAATCAAGCCGGTTTTGAGAGCATCATTCTCCGCTCGGTGTGCGCCCTTGGCACTTAATCCATAAAACTCAGCGATAGTGGACAAGCGATGATTATATAAAAAAAAGAGAAAAGCCTGCGCCAGAAGTAAGGTATCGTATAACGGATTATAAAGAATCCTTTTCCTCTGACTTTTGAAATTTTTCAGATATTCTTTTAAAAAACCGAGATCAAAACCGATATTATGTCCGACCAGTGGAATTCTACCGATGAACTCCAGGACTTCATCAAGATGTTGTTCAAAAGGCAACTTATCTTTTAGCATTTCATCTTTGATGCCGGTCAGTTGCTCGATTTCCGGAGAGATGGGAAAACCGGGATTACAGAGAAAATTCAAGGTATTGGACGGCTTACCGTTTATAAATTTTACCGCCGCAAATTCAATCACGGCATCTTGTTGCGGATTCAAGCCGGTCGTCTCAACATCGAGGGCAATAAATTCATTTAATCCGGCTTTAGTTAAAAAATCGTCCATTAGATCATTTGAGCAAACAATTTGATCGCCTCGAGCAGTAAAGCCGGCTTATTACGGAGAGCAACTTTGAAAACAGTCATAATGTTGATATCGTCCGGAGGGATTTTTTGGAGTAAGGTGGCAATTTCATCGAGTTCGTCGTCAGTAAGCTCGGTCATCCATTCCTTTATTTTATAAAAGCGCGCATAATCTTTGCCGACATTTTTATCCCATTCCGTCTGATATTCTTTCAATACATTTACGCTCCAGTCATTGCGGGCGATCGCTTGAGCGGCGACCAAACCGGCAATTTTACCGGCTGTAATTGCCGCCAAGATTCCACCGCCGGTTACCGGATTGACCTGCCGGGCGGCATCTCCGACAATTAGTAATCCATCTGAGGCGATTTTTTTTAGCGATTTGGCAACGGGAACTCCTCCGGCGACCGTGGTCAATCGCGCCGCCTCAGGAAATTTTTCATTGATAAAATCATCCAAATATTCAATCGCCGAGCGTCCCTTATAATAAGCACCGTTGACACCCAGACCGACATTGGCGGTGTGGTTGCCTTTGGGAAATACCCAGGCGTAACCACCCGGCGCCCAGCGGCTGGAAAAATAAAAATCTATTTGATTCTCAACTACATCCAGATTGCCAAGTAAAACCTGGGCACAGGATTCAATATCTTTTAAAACGGTCTGAGTGCGGATTCCGGCAAAGCGGGCAATTCGCGATTCCACCCCATCAGCCGCTATGATTATCTTAGATTTCACGATATAATCGCGGTCGAGGTGGCGCACAAACACTTCCCAGTGTTGCTCTCCATCTGATACAATTTTATAAACATTAGCCTTAGTGAATATTTCAACTCCTTGAGTAGCGGCGATTTCGGCTAATCCATTATCGAATAAACGCCGGTTAAGGATTACGCCATCATTAGGCAAATTCAACCAGACCTTTTGGTCGGATGGAGAAATTAAGCGGGCTTTGGTAATGGTAGTTGCTATCCAGTGTGGATCAATTTTTACGAATCGTTCGAGATCCGGAATCGAGGTGGCTTCGGCACATCGAACCGGGATACCAATTTCCCGATCTCTTTCAAAAAGAGCGACTGTATTAGTAGCAGTTTTAGCGAAACGAGCCGCCGTACTACCGGCAGGGCCGCCACCGACGACAATCACATCATATTCTTTTCGCATAATTTTTCCTATTCAACCAGCCTTAGCGCTTTAAATGGGCAGACTCTCACACAAATCTGACAAGCATTACATTGAGAATCATCAATTATCAGGCGCGATTCAGTCAATGTGATACAATCCTTCGGACATACCGAAATACACGTCCCACATAAATCGCAACAGTCTGGGTTAACTTCTATCATTCCGATTCCTCAACTTGAAACGTTGGATAATTCAGATTAAATCGAGATAAATAATAAAATCGGCAAAGATAATAGTTTATCAATAGTACAATAAAAAATAGGGGGAACTCGACGCATAAAATCAAAGCCAGGAACAAGATTGGATAGCGAATAGATCGCAAGACCCAGGCTTCAGTCGGCTTAAAAAGCATAATAATAAAAAGTGGTGATGAAAGCAAACAGGATAAACTGATGACCGGATCATTAAAATACATCCCGAGTGCGAAGCTCAAAACCAGACAAATGAATGCCAACCAAATCGTAACTCTATTTTCATAATGAACCGAGATGGTCTTCTTCCCTGTTTTGAGATCGCCTTCTTTATCCGGAATAGTAGTCAAAACCGCTACCGCCGTCCAGGCCAATAAATAGGGTATCGCATAAATAATGTCTTTCAATTGCCATTTACCGGCGATGATCCAGCCGCAAATAAAAAGACACAATCCGCTGATAAAATTGACCAGCACGCCCAACATCGGCTTGTCTTTCCATTCAAATGGCTTATAATTATACAAATAACCCCAGAAAAAAACACAAATTCCCAACGCAATAAAGAACTGCCAGTTTATTATCAAGGCTAATACCAATGAAACCCCGATGGTTATCAGTGCAATTTTCAAGGCTAAATCAGCTTTGATATGTTCTTCTGAAATTAAAAAAAGTTTACGGTTTTCTTTATCGCTTTCGATATCGTGCAGTTGATTTAAGATAAAAGTCGCTCCCGTCGCCATTGTAACAACTATAAAACCTAATACCAGTTTCCAGTTGACTTCTAATGACCACCAGGCTGGTTGCTTCTCGCTGAAAATAAAATAGCCGCTGTAACCGGCAAGTGTGATAATCCAGACCGCAAAGAATAAGGTCGGTCGGAAAATAAACAGGTAATCAAGCCAGGCAATTGATTTACTTGGAACTTTTAACATTGTCTCCCCTTCTCTTGGTTAATTTTTTCGCAGTATTGGCCGGTAAAACAAGCTGTACAAAAATTTTCAGCCGGTAAACTCATCGCATTTAACAAACCTTCCGGGCTTATATATTCAAGGCTGTCAACCTCTAAATAATCCCTTATTTCTGTAATGGATTTCTGATTGGCGATTAATTCTTCGTGCGACGGAAAATCCATACCATAATAACAAGGAAATTTGACTGGCGGAGAACCAATACGGATATGAATTTCTTTAGCTCCGGCGGACCGCAACATTCGCGCTAATTTACGTAAAGTCGTACCGCGCACAATCGAGTCATCAACGACGACAATTTTGCGATCTTTTAATACTCCCCCGACCGGGTTGAATTTAATTTTAGCTGTAAAATCACGCATAGTCTGGGTGGGATGGATAAAAGTCCGTCCGATATAATGATTCCGAATCAAGGCAATTTCAAACCGAGCCGTTGAACGCTGAGAATATCCGAGCGCAATAGTATTACTCGAGTCCGGTACCGAAATCACGATCTCAGCTTCCGGGGCGGGCTTTTCCATAGCTAAAATTTTACCCAATTTGCGCCTGGTTTTATCAACATATTCGCCAAATATCTGGCTATCCGGACGTGAAAAATACACATACTCAAAAATACAATGCTTCGGCTCAGGTGGAGCGATTTGATAGGATTTAACATTATTACCGTCCAATACTATCATTTCGCCCGGTTTGACATCTCGCTCATAAGTAGCACCGATTAAATCCAAAGCACAAGTCTCGGAAGCAAAAATGTATGAACCATCGAGAGTTCCAATGCATAACGGCCGGAATCCGCGATGATCACGAGCCACTATCATTTTGTCGTCAAACAAAATTAAAACCGAGAAAGCACCCTTTATCCGACGGAAAACCTGTAAAAATTTCTCGACTAACGAATCACCGCCCGAATGCGCAAATAAATGTATTATATATTCGGTGTCTGAGGTCGTTTGAAACAAAGCCCCATGACTCTCCAAATCTCGGCCGATTTCATCCAGGTTAATCAGGTTGCCATTGTGAACGATGCTAATCTGACTGCCTTTGTACTTGAATGCTAATGGTTGAATGTTTTCGTTACCATTGCTTCCATAGGTTGAATATCGGACATGTCCAATAGCCGTCTTCCCCGATAAATGCATAAGTTGCTCACGATTAACAAAAACATCGGCGACCAGTCCTTTGCCTTTCTGAAGATGACTGACTTTACCGTCGAACGAAGCGATACCGGCTCCCTCCTGACCGCGATGCTGTAAAGCATACAGCCCGAGATAAGTCAGAGTAGCGGCTTCTTCATGATTATAAATTCCTACAATTCCACACATTTTTCATCCATTAATTAGTTTTATGTGATTTGAGTATATCCAACCACGCTGATTGCGTTTGGCTTCGATGCGATAAATGCCTTCTGGTATATCAATCGCCAGCTTTGTAGTCGTTTCCGTGTGGTAAATTTTACCATTGCGATAAACCTTACATTCCGCCTTTTGCGGTAAAAAAACATACAAGGTGCCACCGGTAGCCATTCCGGTGTCACCCATCTGCAGTTCCGTCTGGTCAGTCTGAACATAAAAACGAAATCCTCGAGCATCACCCCGCCGAAAGTTAGAATAGAAACAGCGTCCTGATTTTATTATCTTAATTATTTCTGCTTCGGTATCAGAATCATTTAATTCTGTAATTTTGCGCTCACTCAAAAGGTGAGTACGGATGGATTTGAACATTATTTTATAATCGAATATTGCTTTCGAAAAAATGCCGAGAACTTTTACTTTTGTAGCATGGACATCAACCGAACCGATTCCCACTACGTTACGCTTAAGATTGACATTATCCCACCACTTTAAAAGTTCATTAGCCGGACTGGTTGAAAAACTGCGCGGATGAATGACGTTCCAGTATTTATTTTTAATCGTAGTCGCTTCCAGCCAGTGCGACATCATATTCCAGATTTCTACAACTTCTATTTCGGGATAATCCAGAGTGCTCCAGGTGATAGCCGGAAACCCGGGTAATGAATAATTCTTATCACGTTGTTCCAGCGGATGCGCGGCAATTCCCAGAGCACCAGCCTCCTTCACCGCCTTAATATATTGCTGATGAGTCAGATCAGCCGGTAAGGTTTTATCCATACCAAACACTAAATAATGATGGCGATCTTCTAAATCCTGAATTTCATAACCAATGCTAACAAACAAATTATCATGCCAGCCGGCATATCCTTCATCTCGACCGCGCAAAGTTTGATGGTCGCTAACCATTATATAATCCAATCCGGCTTCCTGAGCGGCTCGAATAACTTCTTCATACGTCCCGCTCCCATCGGAATAGACGGTATGAATATGAATACAACCAATATATTCGTTCAAGGTTTTCATTCAATTCCGTTAATAAACAATATCGCGGCGCCAGCACCCAGAATATCAGCCACAAGGTCACGCCAACTGAAGTAATTTTCCTTTTGTTTTAAATCCCTTATTTCTTTCAATAATCCTAAAGAAATCGTCAAGCCGGCGGCGTTTCGATTAGCCTGGTCAGTCTTTAAATCAAAAATGCGGTTTTGAGTATAAAAAAGAGAAGTGCTCATATAAAACGAAGTACTAAAATGTTTCAGTTTGTCCATCGCAAACCATTCATCATCCGGCTCACTTTTGATTATTTCTCCGACCGGTGGAGCGGCTAAAAGCCTACCGCCAATTGCAAATATCAATAACAATAGCCACCAATTTTTCATATTATACCGAGTGAACTTAATAAAACCATTGCAATCAAAACCGGCGCTACATAGCGAATTAAAAATCGCCAAACAGAAAAAAACCAATTCGGTGTTCTATCAGCTCCTTGCCGCATTTCTAACAAAGCATTATTCTTGCCCCAAAACCAGCCAACAAATATAGTTATAAATAAACCACCTATCGGCAAACAAATATTAGAAGCCAAATAATCACAAAAATTGAAAATTGAAAGCTTCATAATCTGGAAACTCGACCAGCGACCAAAGGAGAGAGCACTGGGAATTCCAAGTAATAAACTTATGGCACCTCCGATAATTGCTATCATTTTCCGATTTAACTTAAATTCATCCACAAAATAAGCCGTGATGACTTCCAGTAAAGAAATCGTCGAGGTCAAGGCGGCTAAGGCTAACAAGATAAAGAAAAGAATCCGAAACCAGTATCCACCCGGAATGTAATTAAATAAAATCGGCGCAGTATTGAATAATAAACTTGGTCCTTGGTGAGGTTTTAGCCCCAGCGCAAAAATTGCGGGAAAAATCATAAATCCGGCTAAAAGCGAAACAGATGTATCAATTACCACAATCCGGGTTGCTTGCGACGGGATATTATTTTCTTTTGATAGATAACTACCGTAAGTAATCATCACCCCCATACCAATACTAAGTGAAAAAAATGCCTGCCCGAGAGCCACTAAAACCGTTCGACCGGTGACATTGGCAAAGTTCGGTTTCAACAAATAGAGAATCCCAGCCTTTGAATTCTCTAAGGTAATTCCTCTAACTACCAATATCAAAATGATTATAATCAAACTGGGCATCATAATTTTACTGGATTTCTCTATGCCACGAGTAACCCCAAAATATACAATGCCTACTGTCAGCACCATAAAAATTGTCAAGTAAGGCACACTCCAACTGCCACTGCCGGATAATCTACTAAATAATGCTACCGCCTGCGCGGTATCCGTTATCGTTTGAAATGAACCTTTGACGGCTTCGACAATATATCCCAGACACCAGCCGGCAATCACATTATAATATGAGAGGATAATAAAGCCAGTAAAAACCCCGAGAAAACCTACTCCCTTCCAGAAGGGATTGTTATTTGATAGTTTTTTAAAACTACCGACTGGATCTTTCTGAGCATTTCGTCCAATTATAACTTCGCTAATAATGACGGGTAAACCGATAACCGCAACACAAATCAAATAGATGAAAATAAATACCGCACCGCCATTCTCACCGACCAAATAAGGAAATCTCCAGATGTTTCCCAGCCCCACAGCCGAACCAGCGGCCGCAAGTACAAATCCAATTTTTGAGCCCCATTGTTCACGTGACTTGGTCATGTTAAAAATTTACCCTGACTGATAAATTTAGTCCTGCTTCAGTGCTACCCAGTTCAATCTCTCCCTTAGGGAAATTTATCAAATGGGCATCAACAACAGCATCCAGTAAACAAAAAATATAAGTGCCTAAACACCACCAGCCATATTTATTACGCTTTTCTCTGGGACGCCAGGAATTCAGCGTAAGTTCGTAACCGGTAACCGCCAGCACTTGGGCTTTTTTCTCTTCTTCGGTCAACCCTACCCAGGTTTCGATTCCCAGCGTTTCCTTCGTCGTTTTGACATAGTCATAAATTCGATTATAATAGAAAAAATTATAGAGAAAATATCCCTCTGTTGATAAGAGCAATAACCCTTTGACCGGTTTCTTATTATAGACTTGTCCCCAGCCGGGAATTATTGCCGAACGGATAAATGCCCCTTTCGGTGAAATTTTCATAAGTGTATCAGCTGGGCTAGCACTTTGCAAATTGCTCTTCAATATTATTAATAATCCTGCCACCAGAAAAATACGCTTCAAATCCAGCTTTTAATCCTATTACCAAGCCCCTACGACTGAAGCCGATTGAGGAACTATTTTGATATCAACTTCTCCGGCACCGGCATCGAATATTTCCCCGTCGAAATGCACCGGAAGTGGTTTTTCACTGGAAATATTAATTGCTTGACAACGCATCGTCAAAACTCCTGGGACTTCCGCTATTGTGCCGTCTTTTAGCCTTCTTAGATTCAGGAATAATTTCCAGACCGGCATTTCCGGAATCAGGCATACATCCAACAACGAATCATGAATATTAGCCTGCGGATTAAGTTTCAGACCACCACCGCATGCCCAGCCGTTGCCGACAGCCACCAAAAAGGAGCGATCGGTGCTAATCGGGCACCCGTCTATTTCGATTGCCAGCGGAAGCGATTTCCAGAATGCCAGACTCGATAACACCGAATATAGATAAGCCATACTGCCTTTCAACATTTTAAGGCTCTTGGTTTTCACATTAACGTAGGCGTCAAAACCAACTCCCACCCCGTTGATAAAAACACGATTACCGATTGTCCCGAGGTCCATTAAGCGCGTTTTATATTCATCTAAAATCTGGATGGCTCTTTCAAATTTATGCGGCACATTGATACAACGAGCAAAGTCATTTCCTGTTCCTTCGGGAATCACGCCGATCGGTGTTTCAGTTCCCGCCAGACCGTTCATAACTTCATTAGCCGTCCCATCTCCGCCATAGGCTACTACGGCATCATATTCCTGATGAATCCGGTCAGCAATTTTAGTAGCATGAAGCGGTCCTTCGGTAATAAAATAATCGAAGCGCGATTTGGTTTTAGCCGCGATTTCCTTCAAAAGTGGCAGGTTGTGAACTGTCTTACCTTTCCCGGCAACCGGATTTACGATAACGGCAAATTTGTACGGCAATTATTTTCCCCTTTTAACGGCTATGGCTTCAATCTCAACCAACCCATCCAGTGGCAAGCTACTAACCTGCACGGCTGACCGAGCTGGCGCTGATTCTGGAAAATACTCGCCAAAAACCTGATTTAATAGCCCAAAATTATCTAAATCGGTTACAAATACCGTGAATTTCACCACATTTTTCAAATCGCTCCCAGCCGCCTGTAAAATCGCTTTTAGGTTGCGCATTATTTGACGCACTTGCTGTTCAAAATCATTAGAGACAATTTTTCCAGCGACTGGATCGAGTCCTAATTGTCCCGCCGTAAATACAAAATTTCCGGAAATTACGGCTTGACTATAAGGTCCAATGGCACGCGGCGCATCCGTGGTATTGACAATTTGGCGCCCTACTTCCCCCAACATATATTCAACTCCTTATTAGCTTTTAATTCATCTAAACGTCTGACCGGCGTCGTCCAGGGAGCATTACGTAATTTTTCAGGTTCATTAGTTGCCTCCTGATCTATTTTTACCAGGGCTTCGATGAAGCGATCCAGAGTTTCCTTGCTCTCGGTTTCAGTTGGCTCAATCATTAAAGCCTCTTTGACAATCAGTGGAAAGTAAACCGTCGGAGAATGAAAACCATAGTCCAGCAAACGCTTTGCTATATCAAGTGTTTTAATACCAGAACGTTGTAACTGGCGTTCTCCGGAAGCGACAAATTCATGCATACAGATTCGATTATAAGGAATTTCAAATACAGAACTCAATTTTTGGCGCAGGTAATTAGCATTCAAGATGGCGTTGCGCGAAACGGCTTGCAAGCCTTTTGTACCCATCATCCGAATGTAACAGTATGCCCGGACGATTACCCCGAAATTTCCATAAAATCCAAGTACTTTTCCAATTGTACGCGGATAACAATAATTTAGTGAAAATCTATCACCATTTTTCTCAATGCGCGGTACGGGGAGAAATTCGACCAGTTTTTCATTTACGGCAATTGCGCCGCTACCAGGTCCGCCGCCACCGTGAGGCGTCGCAAAGGTTTTATGTAAATTGATATGAGTAATGTCAAAGCCCATATCGCCCGGCCGCACAATACCAAGCAGGGCGTTCAGATTGGCGCCGTCCATATAGACCAAACCACCTTGATTATGAACTATTTCATTAATTTCGCCTACTTCCTCCTCGAAAAGCCCGAGCGTGTTGGGATTGGTTAGCATTAAACCAGCTACTGAGGGATTCATTTTAGCGCTCAAGTCTTCTAAATCAATACAACCGCGTTGATTGGATTTCAATGAAATAGTTTTATAATTAGCCGATGCCGCACTGGCCGGATTGGTTCCATGCGCCGAGTCAGGAATCAAGATAAACTGGCGATTTTCTCCTTTCTGATCAAAATATTTCTTCATAAGCAAAACACCGGTCAATTCGCCATGCGAACCAGCCGCTGGTTGAAGTGTGGCGGCTTGAAAGCCGGTAATTGCACACAAATATCGTTCCAGTTCGTAAATAATCTGCAGAGCGCCCTGAACCGTGCCGACATCCTGGAGAGGATGACAGTTAGCCAGTCCGGAAAGAGCGGCACTCCGATCGTTGACTTTCGGGTTATACTTCATCGTGCAGGAACCTAGCGGATAAAGGTCTTTGTCAACGTGATGATTCATTGTTGATAAATTGGTGAAATGGCGCACAACTTCCGGCTCGCTGACTTCCGGCAATTGTAGTTCGCTCTGGCGCAGAAGTTCGGCTGGTATTAATTCGGCGGGAGAAACTGCCGATTCAAAACCTTGTGGCAAAGAGACGCCTTCTTTACCAGATTGAGAATACTCATAAATTAATTTCTCCATCCTATATTCCTTTTACCTTTTAGACTCGATTTTTGACTTAATTAATGGAATAACCGCTTGCAGAGCTTCAGGAATTTTGTCGGTAAATCGGCCACCGGCGGTCGCCAGATGCGCCTGACCGCCGCCACCGCCACCTAAAATTTTCCCCAATTCCTGAACAATATCGCCGGCTTTTAATCCATATTGTTTGATTGCCAGGTCGCTGACCACAACGACAATACTCGGCTTTTCATCAATTACACCGGCTATTACACCGACGCCGTTATGCAATTTAGCGCGCACCAGATCACCGATTTCCTTTAATTCGACTATACTTTTAACATTTGCTTGATATTTTAAAACCTTTAATTCCCCGACTATTTCGGCTTCTTCTAAGAGAGTGTCAATCTCCTGTTCGAGATCCGCTTTATTATTTTTATGAATCTGCTTTTCTAGGTTTTTATATTCGATTAATAATTTTTCGATTCGTTGAGGTAACTGCTCACGGCTAACGCCAAGGATAGTCGTAATCTTTTCCAGCAGGCGTTCATTTTCTCGCATTAATTGCAACACCGCCTCGCCGGTAATGGCTTCGATGCGACGGACACCGGCGGCGATTGCCGTTTCGCTAATAATTTTGAAACAACCAATATCACCGGTGCGATTGACATGTTTGCCGCCGCACAGCTCTTTTGAACAATCACCAACGTTGATTACTCGCACGACATCGCCATACTTTTCGCCAAACAACGCCATCGCACCCGATTCACGAGCACTCTGATAATCCTTCACTTCAGCATTCACCGGCAAATTTTCTCGGATGCGGGCATTAACCCAATCTTCAACTGCCTCGATTTCTGACTTGGTCATTTTAGTAAAATGGGTAAAATCAAAACGCAATTTTTCCGGTGTCACCAGCGAACCGGATTGATGGACGTGCTCACCCAGAATCTGACGTAAAGCCGCCTGTAAAAGATGCGTAGCCGTGTGATTGGCGCGAATCTGCAAATTAGCGACGTTGTCCACGCTGGCTTTGACCATCGGATTATCAATTGAATTCCCTTTTTCAAAATGACCGCTATGGATAATGGAAGAGCCAATTTTCCGCGTGTTGTCAATCCTGATTCTGAAATTATTGCCCTCGATAATTCCGACATCGCCGACTTCGCCCCCAGCCTCAGCGTAAAACGGAGTCCGGTCGAGAATCAAATGAACTTTCTGACCTTCGATCAGGTACTTGCGAATCACTGATTGCGTTTCCAGATTTTCATAGCCGACAAACTCAGAATCGTCGCCAGTCGTCAGCGTTTGCCAATCTTCATTTTCCAGAAAATCATCGGCTTGAAACGCTACCGAAGCTCGAGCACGTTCTTTCTGGCGGTTCATTAAATCTTCAAATCCCTTCTCATCAATTCCAAGTCTGGCTTCCTCCGCCAATAGGCGCGTCAAATCCATCGGAAAACCATAAGTATCATAGAGTTTAAAAACTTCTTCACCAGGGATTATTCTAATATTATTTCGTTGCAGGTTTTCCCTGAGTTTAGCAAAGACCTCTAATCCACGATCAAGCGTCAAACCAAACGACTTCTCCTCGGCTTTAATAACTGCTTGAATATGATTACGCCGTTCTGCAATTTCAGGGTAAGTCGCACCGAGCACCTCAATCACACTATCAACTAACTGATAAATAAAAGGCTTATGCATTTCCAGCATTCGACCGAAACGCGCTGCCCGGCGCAAAATGCGGCGAATTACATAACCGCGGCCATCATTGGACGGCAAACCGCCATCCGCAATCGCAAACGTCAGCATTCGAACGTGGTCGGCAATAACGCGATGGGGCACACCGTTTTCCATATGATATTCTTTGCCGGTTAAAGATACAATCCGGTCAATGATCGGCTTAAATAAATCGGTATCATAATTTGACTTTTTCCCTTGCAAAACAGCTACCATCCGTTCTAGTCCGGCTCCGGTATCAACGTGCTTAAGTGGCAGAGGCTTCAACTCTCCCGATTTATCACGATCAAACTGGATAAAAACCAGATTCCAGAGTTCGATATATTCCGGGTTGCCGGAATTAATCATTTCTGCTTGCTGGTGCTCCGGATGGGGACCGGTGTAATAATGAATTTCAGAACAAGGACCGCAGGGACCGGTTTCGCCCATCTCCCAAAAATTGTCCTTTTCGCCAAAGCGAAGAATCCTACTCTGGTCGAGTCCGGCTATTCTCTGCCAGGCTTGAAGCGCCTCTTCATCATCTTGATAAATAGTCACCCACAATCTTTCCGTCGGCAATTTCCAGACTTCCGTCAACAATTCCCACGCCATTTGCACGGCTTCCGCTTTATAATAATCACCAAATGACCAATTACCCAACATCTCGAAAAAAGTGTGGTGATAAGTGTCTTTCCCCACTTCTTCCAGATCGTTATGTTTGCCGCTAACCCGGATACATTTCTGTGAATTGGCGACTCTCGGGCTTTCGATTTTCTCCTGTCCCAGAAATATGCCTTTGAATTGGTTCATTCCGGCGTTAGTAAATAGCAAAGTCGGGTCAGATTGCGGAATAACCGGGGCACTGCGAACAATTTTATGACCGTGGCTAGCGAAAAATTCTAAAAACTCACGACGGACGTCGTTGGCGGTTTTCAATTATACTCCTGTAAACTTCATAAATGCAAAAAATCATATTTCAAATTTACTCTTCATTAAGCATAAATATGAAGGTGAAAGTTATTCGGAATGGGGCATATAATCAAGCAGATATTGGCGAAGGCAAACTTTAAGCGCTTTATTTCTATAGAATTTTTTGCAGTACTTTGATAACCACATCGGGCTTATATCCTTTTTGGATTAGGTAACGATATAACTTATCGCGACGCTTCGGATCGTTTTTAAGACTCGATGCTTTTTTTTGTCCGATGATCCAAGCCGCCTTCAATTGATCTTCATCTTTCACTAAGTTTTTAACCGCCTCATCAATCACCTCACGATCTATCCCTTTCGCAACCAGAGCCTGCCTAATTTTCCGAATTCCGTTATGATTCAATTCCAGTTGATCACGAATAAAGGTTTCGCAAAAAACTTTATCATCCAGATAGCCTCTTTCCGTACAATACTTGATTACCCGGCTAGCCACCGTCAAAGGATATTTCTGGCGACGGGTAAGATATAATTCGAGTTCCCTTTGACTGCGTATTCTAAGTCCCAGATATCTAATTGCCGCTTCTTTCGCCTGTTCGAATAGTTCGTGTTGCTGAATCATATTAATCTGCTTTTCCGTCAATTGCTGACCAACGCAAATCCGAAAAAGGTTAAAAGTTTCAGCACTAATGCCGAAAGCAAATTCATTATCGAGATAAATATTAATGCGCGCCGATTTCTTCTTCTGCGATTCGATCTTGGTTACAACTTTTAATATCTCGGCTTCGGACGAAAAGTCTGAGGACATTTTATTTCTTTCTGGATTAAAAGGAATTTATTCCTTGATTAGCCCTAGATAAGTTTTAACCTGCTGTTCGAGTTTTGTAAGCAATTCTTTATTTTCGGTCAGGTAACCTTTAGCGCTTTCGCGTCCCTGACCAATACGTTCATCTCCGTACGAATACCAGGCTCCACTTTTCTGGACAAGCCCCGCCTCGACGGCCGTATCCAGAATATCCCCAACATACGAAATGCCCTGATCGAAAGTCAAGTCAAATTCAGTTTCTTTAAATGGTGGCGCCATTTTATTTTTAACCACCTTGACCCGCGTGCGACTTCCAACATTAGTGTTACCTTCTTTGATCGTGGAAATTCTTCGAATTTCAAGACGGACAGAGGTATAAAATTTCAAAGCCCGACCACCGGTGGTCGTCTCAGGATTACCATACGTCACCCCAATCTTTTCCCGAATTTGGTTAATGAAAATCACCGCCGTGTTGGATTTGCTGACTGCACCGGTCAATTTACGAAGAGCTTGAGACATCAAGCGCGCTTGTAATCCGACATGCGAATCGCCCATTTCCCCTTCCAATTCGGCGCGCGGCACCAGAGCGGCTACCGAATCAATCACAATCACATCAATAGCATTACTACGAACCAGAGTTTCAGTGATTTCCAGCGCCTGTTCACCGTGGTCTGGTTGCGAAATCAGTAAATCGCGGGTATTTACTCCCAGTTTAACGGCATATTGGGGGTCGAGCGCATGCTCGGCATCAATAAAAGCCGCATAACCACCGGCTTTCTGAGCCTGAGCGATGATATGCAAAGCCAGCGTCGTTTTCCCGGACGATTCCGGTCCAAATATCTCGGTGATTCGACCACGCGGAATACCGCCAACCCCGATACAAGCATCCAAAGATAAGCAACCGGTCGGAATTACATCCACGGTGATTTTCATCGAGTCATCTCCGAGACGCATAATCGAACCCTTGCCAAACTGACGGTCAATCTGGGTTATGGCTAAATCGAGAGCTTTTATTTTATCATCATTTTTTTCCGCCATCTTTCTCTCCTTATTTTATTTTAAATTAAACACGGCCAGGCGTGTGTAAATTGGTCCTCCCACTGTCAGATTACTCTCATAGAAAATTACATCCTTTACCGGATTTATGGTAGGATTTATTTTATAATTTAAAAAACTTTCCAGTCCGGCAACCTTTTTAAAAGGATTTTTAACCCGTCCGATAGTCAAATGTGGCTTAAATTCGCGTTTCTCCGGTTGATAACCGAAATTCTCTAAAACCAATTCAATTGCCCGAGTCAATTTTTGAATTTGCTCTAATCCCTGGCCGACTCCCAGCCATAATACGCGAGGCTTGTGGTTATTAGGAAAACACCCGAGCCCTTCCCAAATAAATTCAAATCTATCAATGGTTGTGATGATACTATCTAATGCCTGAGAAATAGTCGGGATAACTTTTTCATCGGTATCGCCCAGAAATTTCAATGTCAAATGCAAATTATTGGTAGGTACCAGGCGCGTACTTTCACGTAATTCCGGAATAGTCCTTTGGATTGCTTCCACCTGCAAGCAAGTTTCCTGACTAACCGGTATGGCAATGAAAGTTCTTTTCATCTTTTATTTACCTATTAAATATAAACGCAGTTGATTTAACGCCGCCTGAGAAAACCGTAACTTATTAGTCGAGCGATCGCCACTAAATTGGTATTGAAAAGTCCGAGTAGCGTTTTTGTCGGAAACCCCAATCCAGACCAATCCAACCGGTTTGGCATCACTACCACCGGAGGGCCCGGCTATCCCAGTGGAACTCAAACCAATATCACACCCGGAAATCTGTCGCACTCGGGTTGCCATTTGATCGGCAACTTCCGAACTCACCGCGCCGTATTTTTCGATAATTTCCGGTTTAACTCCAAGTAAATTAATTTTCGTGGCATTGCTATAGGCAACGATTCCAGTTTTAAAATAATTCGAACTACCGGGAACATCAGTTAAACGACTGGCAATCAGTCCGCCGGTACAGGATTCGGCTACCGCGACCGTCAGATGCTTCTGTAATAAAAGATGAGCGATAACCGATTCGAGAGTATCATCATCAAAACCAAAGACGTAATCGCCGAGAATTTCTGTAATCACCTTGACATATTCGTCTATTCTAACACTTTTTTGGGGTTCAGAAATCGTCAGTTCGAGGTCAATATGCGCCGTCTGCGGTAGGAAAGCTACTTTGACGTGAGGATGTTGTTCAATCCATTCTTTTAATAATGTATAAATCTGAGATTCAGGTATTCCGGTAATGTGCAGGTACTTTTTTACAATAGCTTTATGACCGAGTGCGGCTAATTGCGGAGCGATTATTTTGGCCATTATCGCTTCTACTTCTCTGGGGACACCCGGCAAAACATAATAAACACGATTTTGATGTTCAATTTTCAAGCTGGGAGCTGAACCAACCGGATTATCGAGAATAACAGCTTCCTTTGGTAGGTAGGCTTGTTTCAGATTTATTTCTGGCATCTTTAGTCCCCGTTTTGCAAAATGCTTCACTAAATTACTGGCTGTTTCTTTATTAAATACAAGTGGCAGATTAAAATAGCGAGCGAGGGCAGAAACTGTTATATCATCATTCGTGGGACCTAAACCGCCGGTGATCATTACCAAATTGATTTCCGGAGGTAAATTATCGAGAACTGTCCAGATATGTTTCTGCTCATCGCCTACGGTTACAATTAAGCTAACCACAATACCAAAATTATTTAATGTCCGAGCGATATAGGCAGAGTTGGTGTTATTAACGAGTCCGGAGATTAGTTCATTCCCGATCGAAATGATAGCCGCATTGGTCACAGGATCAGAATTCCCAAATTGACGATAATACCGGTAAAAATACCAGCCAGGATATCGTCTGCCATTATACCAAAGCCACCACCGATCAACTCCAATTTGCGAATTGGTTTGAATTTTTTAATATCAAATATTCGAAAAATAAGAAACACTAAAACGATCAATGCCAAATCTTTGGGATAAGTTAAAGTCGGAATAATTGCCAACGCCAGCCAGACTCCAACGACTTCATCAATTACTATATACGCTGGGTCCATCTCGCCAATTTGTTTTTCGATATACTCAGAAGTAAAAATGCCAATAAAAAAAGTGACTGTCACTAGAATTAAGTCGAACCAGAATGAGTGCCATGGCAATAAGAACCAGACAACTAAGCCTGCTACTGTACCCCAAGTGCCCGGTGCAAATGGAAGATAGCCGATGAAGCAAACGCTCGCTATTATCCGGGAGAGTAGTTTTTTAGCTCCGGTAATATTCATTTTTTCAGAGCTTGCTGAATTTTATCTTTATTTACTAAAATATATTCCACCCCAGTCCAGATTGTAATAATTGTGGTTATCAGCATCAAGATATAAATAATTCTATATTCTTCAATTAACCTGACATAGTCGGAGATACCCAGAAATATTTCCCAGCGCTGAGTAATCAAATAAGCTAGAATGAAACAGACTACACCGACCTGCACCCCGGTTTTCGTTTTCGCTGATTTGCGAGTTTCCATTGTCAGGTGGCGCGAATTCATTAATATTCTAATACCAGTTACGATAAAATCACGTAAAATTACCAGAATAACCATCCAGAGAGGAACCAGATCTAAAATAACAAATGAAATAAAGGCGGCAGACATCAGAATTTTATCCGCTAAAGGATCAAGAAATTTGCCGAGCTTGGTCACGCTCGCATATTTCCGAGCAATATAGCCATCGTAGATGTCAGTTACCGAAGCTATAATAAAAATTAACAAGGCGAATATTTCAAAATAAGGTTGGTTACCGAACAGAAAATAGAGAAAGAGAGGCGTTAGGAGAATCCGGAAAAAAGTCAATAGATTAGGCCAGTTAAATAGTTTTTTCATATTAGAAACTTGTCCTACCCTCAAGAGCGTGCGTCAGGGTAATTTCGTCGGCATACTCCAGTTCTATGCCGGCCGGGAGTCCCTGAGCAATGCGAGAAACTTTTACATTTTTACTTTTAAGTAATTTTGATAGATAGAGCGCCGTCGTCTCACCGTCGCGGGTAAGGTTAATGGCAAGAATTACTTCCTTCACATTGGCAAGTCGGTATAACAAACCTTGAATATTCAGGTCATCAGGCCCAATCCCGTTCAACGGCGACAATACTCCTCCTAAAACATGATAGAGGCCGCGATAATGACCGGTCTTTTCGATCGAGAACACATCCATCGGCTCTTGTACAACACAGATCGTCGTGTGGTCGCGTTTTTCATCGGTGCAAATTTTACAAGGATCGGTTTCGGAAATATTATAACACTGCGAACATTTATAAATGCGATCTTTGACATCTATAATGGCTTTGGCTAATGCAACAGCTTCCTCCCGATCGGCTTTCAGCAAATAGAAAGCCAGGCGCTGAGCCGACTTGCGGCCTATTCCGGGAAATCGGGCAAAACGTTCAATCAAATTTTGTAACGAATCGGGAAGAGCACTCATAAACCGGGTATTTTCATTCCTCCTGGTAGATTGGATAACATTCCACCGGTTAAGCCTGCCATTTTTTCTTGCGATAATTCCTGGGCACGAGTCAAAGCCTGATTGACAGCCGCAACGATCATATCTTCAACCATTTCTACATCGTCTTTTAATATTTCCGGATCAATTTTAATAGATTGAATTTCCTGTTTACCATTAGCTACGACCTTTACCATTCCACCTCCGGCACTGCCTTCAACAGTTAGATTAGCAAGTTCTTCCTGCACTCGTTCCATTTCGGCTTGAACTTTTGAAAATTGTTTCATCAGATTATTTAGTCCACCTTTAGGTATCATCAATACTCCTTATGTAATAATTATTTCGCCATCAAACATATCTACGACTTTTTCGGTCATTTCATCGATCGGCTTTTTTACGGTATCAGCCGATTCCGCAGCTGATACTATTTGGATACAACGAATTTTGATCGGTTTATGGAAAAAACCAATCAAAATCTGTTCGATAGTCGGTGCTCTTTTGGCAACATTTTTACGAGCAAAATCCTGTTCACTGGTAAAACCTAGATCTAAAACATTTCCATTTAATTGCATCGGCTTTGAAACTTTGAGAAATTCAGCCAACGAAAGATTACTTTCTTCCAATTTCAAAATAATTGACGACCATTGTGACTGAATCGCTTCAAACGTGACTAAACCATCAAACGACTTTGAAATTGGTTCAGATTTTTTTTCAGGTATATAACTATCAGATACTTTCTCTTTAATAACGTTACTATCTGGATGAGGGACTGTTTTGGGAACCACCGGCTTGGTTGAAAAAAAATCCATCGTTTGGGCAACTGGCTTTATCTGTCCTATTCCTCCAGATTGACGAGCATCAATATTCTGCAGGATTGATTGAATCGTGACGGTCTTTTCCATTGCTCCCATTCGGAGAAGGGCAAATTCGAGATGAGTTCGTTGATTCATAGCCGCTTTCAGACCAGCCTGCGCTTCACCGACTAATTTTAATAAACGCATCAGATCGTTAACCGACCACCGTTGTGCCTCTTCTTGATAATGATTTTTCAATGAATCCGGGAGATCCAGATCGGCGGCGGATTTAACAATCGCTGTAATCAACAAATTCCGAAAATGTTCGGATAAGCCAATCAGAAACTCACTGATATTAACGCCATTATTGAATACTTCTTCAGCCGATTTAATCAAAGCATTAAGATCGTGCTCGAAAACCTGGTTACTGATTGTGAAATAATATTCGTAATCAGTCAGACCAAGCAATTTTTGGACAGAATTCAAGTTCACATTCTCACTAGAGAACGAAACAACCTGCTCGAGGAGACTTTCGGCATCGCGCATCGCTCCTTCGGACTTTTTGGCTAACAAAGTCAAGATGTCATCCGAAACCGTTAAATTTTCGGATTCCGCAATTTTCTTTAATTGCCCCACAATTTCACGAACTGGAATGCGATGAAAATCATACCTTTGACAGCGGGAAATAATCGTAGGCGGTACTTTCAATGGTTCCGTAGTAGCAAAGATAAAAACAACATGCGGCGGTGGTTCCTCGAGTGTTTTCAAAAGTGCGTTAAATGCTTCGCGCGTGAGCATATGGACTTCATCAATGATGAAAATTCGGTATTTCGAATTGGATGGCGGATACTTGACATTTTCCCGCAGTTCGCGTACCTGGTCAATTCCCCGATTGGAAGCGCCGTCAATTTCAATCACGTCCAGACTGCGACTATTGGTTATTTCAACACAATTCTGGCAGACATTACAGGGATTATAGTCTTGCGGATTAAGGCAATTGAGTGCCTTGGCTAGAATTCGGGCAGTCGAAGTTTTACCAATTCCGCGCGAACCGGTAAAGAGATAGGCATGAGCAATGCGGCCACTTTTGAGGGCATTTTGCAGAGTCGTACAAATGTGGTCTTGGCCAATGATTTCATTGAAATTTTGAGGGCGATATTTACGAGAAATTACTTTATAATTCATATTTACTTAGGCTATGCACCAGGCATTGAATCCGTCCAGGGATATTCGGTTAAAGTCGTCGGCTGGCTTTCGCTGATTTTGCGGCACATAGAAAGGGTTATCTACCGCTGCTTCCTTCCGGACCTGACGGGGTTTGATAATTTTCCATTGCGCAAAACTGAAAGCGTCATCGCTTCCGATTTAACCTATTATCCCCGACCAAATCCTCTGCCTGGCATTCCACCCTGCTAAAGCGGATTTCAGGTTACAGGGCACCGCTAGCTCCCCGTGTAGCATAGCCAATCATTTTGTTCGTATCAAATAACAGTGGAGCTGATGGGGATCGAACCCACGACCTCAGAGATGCGAACCCTGCGCTCTCCCAGCTGAGCTACAGCCCCGTGTTCAACGTATGATAATTTTTAGTGGTCACTTTTTCAGGTACGATTGAATCTCTTCCCCGCTCTAGTTGAAATCAGTTAGATAGACTATAATTCCGTTATTACCCCGCGATTCAGAAACTATGTCCTGACCACCGTTAAAATCGTATTCTATTATCAAATAACAGATATTTTTAAATTACTAAAAATCAGTTAATCTATCAAAAGATAATTGAATACTTATTTTCTACGATTAAAAAACCTTCTCTTCGATTCACTTTCGGTTTTTTTATTCAATTCTGATTCTATGACTATACCAGCTTTTCTTTGTTCATTTTCCTCAATACGTTTTGCGCGTTCACCTGATTGGGATTCAACAGGGGTGCTAACGCTTTCAAAAACAGGAGTCCGTTCTGGCAATTGATTGCGTTCTATTTCCAGCTTTTCAAGCTTATCTAAAAGCGCAATAACCTCCGTATGGAAATCGAGAATTGTTTTTTCCAAACGGTGAAGCAATTCCTTGGTCAGGCGTTCGCTATAACACTGACCAATATTTTCCATAATGTCATCTAATTTACTCCGAATATATTCGTAGCGTTGTTCGGTGGCGCTAAAGTCAATTTTGACTTCGAGCGCCGGAGGCGTTTCTTCAGTTGGAGAAGTCGTTCGCCGCGTGGAAAGATTTTTGTTTAAGGTGTAATAATTTGCCAAATCTTATCCTTAGTATTTCTAATATTGTAACCCATTCTTGCGATAGTGTCAAATCTTTTTATATTGCCCGTCCAAAATTTTATCACAGTGGACGGCATAATATATTCATTGACTGTTGGAGAAATTTTATATCCGATAACACAACCGACGGAGGCGGCCGCGAATTGAGCTAAAATCTCATTTTTTGTGGTAATGTTAAGCCAATCGGCTACCAGCCCACTACCAAAATATTATATAACCGCGACACTCCCCATAGTACCCCACTTGACCCAGTTATTCGGACGATAATTATCCCAGTATTTTAATTTGGCTAGATCGTTCCTATTTATTGGAACAACCTGGCGATCAATCCAAAATAACAAGCTATCACCCTTGAGACGATAATAAACCGCATCAAATTGACTTTTATCTTTCAATTTTAGACGAAAGTAGGAATTCATCGGTATCTCAGCTAAAAATTTTTCGGCGTATAAAGGCTTGTATCTCTTTTGAATCAATTGACGGTTCTCGTCGGTGAGCGGCTCCCGGACAGAGATACGTGAAGCGATTAGGTACATCTGATAAGGAGTAAAATATAACAACTGCTCTTGATATCCATTGTCAATCCATAACCTGATTTTAGCTATTACAGTATCGGAACTAGTTTGATAGAACTGGGCATCGGAAAAGTTATAAAACTCTGGAAAGAGGTCGTAATAAATTTTCTCTTCTAAATCAATCGTGGCGCCTACATTCGGATGAATTACGAGAATCTCCTGGCTATTCCCAGCTCTGAAATTGATAAAGAGTGAAATTAACAAGCTTATGATAAACGCTAAATTACCCTGTCCGGGAAGCCCCCACATTAAATGAGGGCTTTCCGGTTTGGCGCTCTCACTTTTCAATTTATAAAACGCCTTAAAAACTAAACCCAGTTTCGATGGTAGTTAGATTAACTGCTTCCAGATCGGGGTCAACTATTCCATTACCGTCAAAATCACGGTAAGTTCTCTGGAATTTATAGTAGATAATCGCTCCGCCACCCAATTCAAAACCTATCCTGTAACCGAGTATCGTATTTTCAGAAGGGTTCTTAAAATCGAAAGGATTTTCATCATTATTACGTTGATAAAAAGCTGTCGCATCAGCCAGTTTTGGAACTATTCCCTTCGGTATAGATGCCGACGCCATAAAACTCTTGATCTCGGTCCCTTCCGAGAACATGTGTTGATAATAACCACCAAGAATGAAATAATTCATGATATTGACGTCAACAGCTCCGTAAATTCCCTGCATCGAATTCTGCATCAGAGACATTTGTTGTTTAGTGTATATTTGATTATTACGAATTTGTACTCGCTCATAATCATAAGCTCGGTCCCAGTAATTGAATAGGAAATTTTCAGCGGCATAGCGATATTCCAGAGTCAGGTTTGCGATTCTGGCGATTCCCATTTTCACACCTGGGACTGCAAATCCATATCCCGGAGTAAAAGCTACACGGTCATAACTCTGAGTCGTACTGTTATAAACTACGGCTGAATCCTCAACGGGGAAAAAGGAGGCGGCTTGGCCATAAACCGTCAAATTGAAGGATTTCTTATTCAGAATAGGCACTCCTACATCAACCGAAACCGCTCCATTTAAAAGCCGATCATAATCGGAGAGCTTAGTTATCCCATTCTGTATGATGGTTTCACTTGGAATATTAAAGCCGTTATTTCTAAGAAATTCGCGCTGACTTATAGTAAAACCTGTTTTAAGTGAATCGAGGACAACATTATCGTCAGCCTCCGGATATAAATCCAGCGCGTCGGCGACATCATCTTCATCCGTATCCGGTAAACCTTTGTAAGGATAAACATCAGCAACAACAGTAGTTCCCAGAACCAACGGAAACTTGCTAATCGGTCTATAAGTCAACCTCCCAGCCATTAATCCCGGTCCGGTAATCTCTTTTAAATTAGCTATGTAGGCTTCCCAGCCAATTTTTCTGAGTTGCATTCCGGTATGAACACCGACTTTGCGGACTTGCGGATATTCCGTCGTATTGGAATAGCCGTTTAATAGGATTCCATACCCCATACTAACATTATCCAACGCCCCAACTTTGATGAAGAACGGATCCCCCTGCTGAGCCCAACGCACATAATATATTTTGTCAATATAATCGATAAATTCGTCCCATTCTTCTTTGCGGATGTTGCCATTTTCGTCCATATAAAAGGCAATATCAAGGGAAACGCCTAATTTCCCAAATTTAAATTCGGGACGCAGGGCAATCTGATTATAAATTTTCCCGCCAATCGTAACTGAGCCAAGTCCTAATCCCATCCCAAAGGGTTTTGCTTTTTGGGCTTCCTCCTCTTTTTTACCTGCTTCGGCTACTGATTCGGCCGGTGGTTGACCAGTCGCCTCGATGGCACCCATTGCAGGCATTTCAGTTTCTTCTTCCGTCTTCATTCCCGATGGTTCAACCGGCTCTTCTTCGGGTTTCATCTCTTCAGGATCAGCAGGGATCTCATCTGGATCTACCGGTAAACTGAATAGTTCTCCATCAATAGTCGATACTACCATTTTTCCCGGTTCCAAGTCAGCCTCCAAACCCGTAATTAAATTTAAAATACCTACTTTCCCTTCGACACCATAAAATTTATCTCCGAAATCGGGAATGGTAATTGTCCAGAATTTGGTTCCCTTAACCGACGCCACCGAAGTCGGAGTCTCTATCCGGAAGGATGTCTTAATGCCCGGAGTAATTTCAGCCAGAACTTTACCTTGAGTAACTTTTGAGGTTCGATCGCCTAAATTATCCTTAATGAGTTCAATTTCGGAATCATTGCGAATTTTAAGCAGACTTTTATCCTCGGTGAAGATAATAGCTACAAATCCATCGGAACCAGTCTTTAGCGCATCTCCGGTATTAATGCCCATACCCATGGTCACCTTTCTCGAAAAATCACTACGCCCTTTAGTCCGTAATTTGACGTCTCCGGCTACTTTCAGAACAGTCGCCATCTGATTTTGAGCGATCGCAAGATTGCACAACAGTAAAAATGCTAACGAAACGATATACTTCTTCATTTTTTCTACTCCCATTTAAATTTTTATCTATCTGTTATCATACTTACAATTCCCATTACGACTTTAGAGTCCCGCAATTCAAGTATGGTAAAATCCATTTTAGCTGTAGTGTCATTGTCGTTTGTATTTTTTAAACGTATTCCAAATGATTTGATCAAACCATAATCAACCTGCTGAATCAATTCATTAAAAGGCTTATTTATATTTGGATTAATAAAATCGTTAATATTTTTACCGATGATTTCCGGTCGGGATTTTTGTACCCAATTCATAAAGCCCCGCGAGATGCCGATTATTGTGCCATCTTTGAGAAATAAAATCTGATTTTGGACGGCAGAATCTATTTCTTGATAAAGACGATCATGGCTCTCGCGAATCTCTTTATACATATCAACTAATTTTTCATTAAAAACTTGTAACCCGCTATATTTTTCATTCAGAGTTTCAACCTCTTCCGCTAATTTACTTTTAATATTTTTGATAAT
>JAGNGI010000020.1:0-4876 GCA_018002295.1 Fidelibacterota bacterium | reverse complement strand
GATCATGGCTCTCGCGAATCTCTTTATACATATCAACTAATTTTTCATTAAAAACTTGTAACCCGCTATATTTTTCATTCAGAGTTTCAACCTCTTCCGCTAATTTACTTTTAATATTTTTGATAATCAAATCAGGGTAATTTTCAATGAAATCTTTTAATTTGTATCCTAATCCTTCGATAGCCTCAATTAGCAGTATATTTTCATATTTATCAATTGATTGTAATTTATAACCATCTTTGAAATAATCTGAACCGTGTTCCTGCAACCAATCATTAAAATTCTTCTTTAACTTTCTTACATTAAATTTAGGCCCGATTAAGGCGACAATTTCAGATTCTTCTGGACATTTACCGAGGATTTTTAAACTTTGTTGTTCATCGGCTTCCCATAAATCAAATTGAAAAGTATTGGTAAGAATCGCCGAAGCGTCACTTTTTAGCAATTGATCTAATAATGTTTTTGGCTCATAGTATATTGATAATGATTTTGGAGCAAAAAATATTCCGCAATTTTTAATCAAGTATAGAATCACCGGATTGACGCAGTTATGATCTATTCCCTTAGTAATCAGCACCTTACCACCTGCCAGTTCTTTAAGATGGCGAACAGTCGCTTTCTGGGGAATAACCAGAATATTATCAGATGATTTTGTTTTAATTTTAAAGAGCGGCTGAAAATTTTCAAATTTCTCTAAATAAATAGAATCATAGATAGAAACAAATACGAGGGCATTTTTGATGCTGGTTATTTGTTCATAAATAGGCGGGCTGTTTTGGAGGTTTTGAATAACGATATTCAAGTTCAGTTGATTATGTAATATACCTCGGATAGTATTAAAGATACGGTTAGCTTTGTTAGATGTCATCCGTTCAGGTAAATATAAAATGGCAGTATCCATTGATATTACCTTATTTTTTTGTGAGATTACTTGAAATACATTTCTCAAGAACATCCAGATCAATTGGTTTGGGAATAAAATCAACGGGTCCTATATTGATGATATCGTCAACTACCCGTTTATCCTTCACCCCAGTTAAGATAATAACTGGTAAATCGGGATATAATTTTCGAATGTGTTTAAGTACTTCAAGGCCGCTCATTCCGGGCATCAGAATATCTAATAAAACCAGATCCGGATTATTTTTTTCCAGGTAACGGAGCGCCTTGCTACCTGATCTGGCTTTGATAACTAAATAGCCTTTATCCTGCAAAAACTCCCCGAGAAATTCACATACATTTTGTTCATCATCCACAATTAATATTTTATACTGATTCATTATTTCCCCTCTAAATTTAAAATCTTTATTGATAGCTAAACATCTTTCCTCTTAATTCTGAGACAAGGATTAATTTGGGTGATCAGTTTCATATAGTTATTTCTTAATTATAATATATTCAAGAACAAATAGATAATCAAATAAATCTTAATTTATTATTTTCAAATATTCTTGAATGTCGGCTTCTGAAAGAAACATCACATCTATACGGCTGAGGTTTTTCAATTGTTCGAAACTTATGTCAAAGTTGTATTCGGCTTTCGCATCGGTATTTTTAAGTTGGATGGCGACATTCCAACCGTTAGCCGTGACATTGATTAAAGGCTGATATTTGGCTGTAAATTGTACTTTTGAAGAAGAAATAAGATTTTTGCGGTACATTATTGGCATATCAATCAGAACGCAAGCTACGGTTTCGGTGTTAGTTATAAATGCATATACCGGGTGAGTCCGATAATCGCCACGCGCAATCGCCTTAATAAAATCTTCGCTATAGGCAAACCGCTTACCACTGAAAATATATTCGGTATATTCATCATTTTTTGTCTGAATTTCATAAGGAAAAGTTGTCAACATATCTTGAATTAGATCACGACTAAGAACATAATTAATAAAAAAGGTAACGTTAATTATCTCATCGTTTGCAGAAAGGCGCCGGAAAAGTGGATCGCTGATTTCAAGTTTATAGGGATTGCGGACGATCTGATTGATAGTATATTGAAAACTACCAGTTTGGGCAATCGCCTCTCCGAATTTGAGCGAAAGTTCATTAGTCACAGTGCCACCAAAACTTGGTTCGTATTGCGCTGACTCCGGATGAGTTTCCGAAAACTTATCAATCACTGATGAGATTTCTACACTTGCGGCAACAGCCTTCTGGTAATTTTTTTTCGTCGGATGAGATGGTGAACTAAATTCCTGAGCGACGGCGGTTTCGGCTTTTTTTATTAAATATGGAGTAAGTACTTCAGTCGCGCCGTGATTGACAGATTCGATAATCTTTGCCATATCTGCTGATTGAATCGAGATATTCTTTTTCTGGAGAAGTCGCCAGGTATTAATGTCAATTAATTCCAAATCAACCTCGAATATTTGATCGATTATTTTATAGTTGCCAGTTAAAAGGTAGCATCTGGTAATTTCCGTTTCTGAGAGATTCTTAATTTGGTTTGGTATGGTCGCCGGGTCATTGATGCGATGGACATTAAGATCTGGATTATTACTGAAATAGTCCATCAAGAAATCAACAAAGCCTTCTTTCCACCAATCAATTTCTGGCGCGCCCTCATAATTAGTGAAGGTGAGAATGAAAAGATTAATCGGATGAGAAGTGGGCGTCTGCGCACCGACCAATCCAAATAATAAAAATGATAACATTAGAAAATATGCGATTTGCCAACCATTTTTCATTTTAATTCCTCAGGTTTTGAAATATTCAATGGCTTTTTGTATTCGGCGCAGAACGGTTTCTTTCCCCAGAATCTCTGCTACTTGAAAAATACCGGGACTAATACCGAAACCGGTTAAAGCCAGACGCAGAGGATGAATCAAATCAGCGGCTTTTAATCCGGCATGTTCTGCGGTTCGTCTCAATGTTTCTTCGATAGTATTAGCCGAAAAATCTGTCAGCGTTGCCAACTCTTGACTTAATTTAGCCAGATGTTCATTGGTCTCCGGTGTGTGCCAGTATTTAGCGGCAGCTTTTTCATCATAATTTTCTGGGTCTTGGAAAAAATAGCAGCCCCATTCGAGGTACTGATTATAAGTTCTGACGCGACCGCGTAATAACTCGATAACGGAATCAACGTACTGAGTCCGGTTTTCAGATTCTTGCTGATTGATAAGCCCGGCCGCAATTAATTTGGGAACTAAAACCGATCTAATTTTCGCGACGGGCATACGGTTAAGATGTTCACCGCTAATCCATTCCAATTTCTTTATATCAAAAACAGCTGGTTTGCGGGAAATTGCGGTCAATTGAAATTGTTGGATGATTTCGTCAATACTCAGCACTTCCTGATCATTCTGCGGTGCCCAGCCCAGTAAAGCTAAATAATTCACGACGGCTTCGGCGGGAAATCCCTGTTCGCGATATTCGTCCACGCCGGTTGCGCCATGCCTTTTACTGAGACGCTTATTATCTGGACCAAGCAGAAGCGGCAAGTGAGCAAATTGCGGAATCGGCTGACCAAACGCACGAAACAGATTAATCTGTTTCGGCGTATTCGGAATATGGTCTTCACCCCGAATTATATGAGTAATTCGCATATCAATGTCATCAACGACAACTGCCATTTGATAAACCGGAATTCCATTCGATCGTTGAATGATAAAATCATCGAGTTCGTTATTATTCACAGCAATATGTCCGTAAACCAAATCATCCCATTCGATGATGCCCGGTTCGAGTTTGATACGGACAGTGTAAGGTTTGTTCTGTGCCATCAGTTCTTCTGACTGTTGGAGCGATAGACTACGGCATTTACCACTATAACGATAAGCTTTATTCTGTTTAATTGTAGCGGCTTTTTCCGCTTCCAGTTCCTCACTACTGCAGAAACAGCGATAAGCCTTGCCGGCTTTCAACAATTCAGTAACTTTCTGTTGGTAAAGTTCGAGTCTCTGCGACTGGAATACTGGTTCTTCATCCCAATTCAATCCCAGCCATTGTAACGAATCGCAAATTTGATTCACCAATTCTTTGCGTGAACGCTCGACGTCGGTATCTTCAATGCGCAAGAGAAATTTGCCACCGACCGAGCGAGCAAATAGCCAGTTGTAAATAGCTGTTCGAGCACCCCCCAGATGTAATGAACCAGTTGGACTAGGAGCAAAACGAACGCGGGTATTTTCAGTCATATATTTTCTAACATCATTTATTTTCAATCAAACTTATTTTAAATTCAGCATAAAGTTCTCTAAAAAATTATACTTAATCAAGAGTTTTGGCTCATTGATGTATTTCAGAACCCATTTTTTCAAGGAAAAGTTAATGGTTAGGGTTGACCGAGTACAGTTAATAATAACTTTCTCAGTGAAAATTAATAAAGTACAAGAATTTTAAAATATTGATTTTTGACCATCATTTGAATAAAATACACAACCAAATGGATATTTAGAATTTTCATGCAATATTTTTCAAAATACAGAATCCTTCAAAATATGTTGCTCTTATTTTCTCTCGTATCTTTTGTTTTCGCTGATGAAGTCTGGCTCTTAATCAATCCCGAAACGCGTTACGCATCGTTAGCCGGAGCCGCCACGGCGATCGTCAACGATGTCGCGGCACTTTACTATAATCCAGCTGGTTTAGCCAATGGCGATGAATTAAGTGCCTCAGCCAATTACGGCACCTGGCTCGGAAACAGTGAAATATATTATGCCGGAGCTGTCAGAAATTTTAAACACCGTGGCGGTTTGGGAACCAGTTTATACCTGTACAATCTCGATGCGAAAATAACCGGAGACGATTACACTGCAACCGATTTTTCCTATAACTTTATCTACGTTTCCATCGGATATGGATGCAACTTTACCAGAAAAATTACTCTAGGAGCGGCAACAAAATTCATATATACCAACGCCCCGAACACTGC
>JAGNGI010000019.1 GCA_018002295.1 Fidelibacterota bacterium | reverse complement strand
AATTTTACTTATATTTAGCGTCAATTTTTGAAGTGGTTAATATAAAATTCGGAGGTCTTGATAAACTATGGCTCTAATGCAGAAAATGCGGAATCACACCCATGTAATTCTCTGGGCGCTTTTAATCCTATTTGTAGCCAGTTTGACAGTTGGTGGGCTAGTTGGAGGTGCCGATTTACTGGATGTCTTTTCCCAGAAATCCCGTCTCAAAGATGCTGCTGGAATTGTCGATGGCGAGAAATTAGACGCAGTTCGTTTTTCGGAATTAATTCAAAATGAAATAAACAATTATCGTGACCAAAATCAAGAATTAACCGAAGCCGATATTGACCAGATTTCCAATTATATCTGGAATTCCTACATTAACGAGACGTTGATTAATAAACAGATCGATCGCTACAAACTCTACGCGACCGATAATGAGATCTATGAAGTTCTGGTTAATAATCCACCTCAGTTTTTGATACAAAATGAAGCGTTTCAAACCAATGGCCAATTCGATTACCAGAAATATCTAAATGCTCTTAACAACCCGCAGGGCAATGAATGGTTAGCTGTTGAGGAATATGTTCGTATTTACTTGCCTTTCGAAAAAATGCAGTATTTGATCGAAAGTTTAGCGATGGTTTCAGATGCCGAAGTCATTGAAGAAATCGTGTTAAATCAGACTAAAGCCAATTTCGAAGCGCTGGTAATACCTTACACTTTGGTCGCTCGGGATACTTTTGCAATTGATAAATCAGAAATAAAAAAATATTATGATGCCAACCGCAAGAATTTTTACGTTCCAGAAACTCGCTCTTTGGATTTTGTAGTCTTTGAGACCAAACCCACTCCGGCGGATACTTTCTCCGCTTTACAGACAATCGAATCTATTCGGGAACGCTTGGCTAACGGCGAAGATTTTGCCACTTTGGCTTCAGAATTCACCGAAGACCCGAGCGGTGTTGCCAACGGTGGCGATCTGGGTTGGTTCGGCAAAGGTCAGATGGTACCCGAATTCGAGCAAGCCGCTTTTGCTTTACGTAAAGGTGAAGTATCCCAGCCGGTTATTACATCTTTCGGAATTCATTTGATTAAAGTCGAAGATAAAAGAGTCGAGAACGGCCGACCAGAAGTCAAAGCTCGTCACATTTTAATCAAAATCAAAACTAGCCCGGAAACCTTAGAGAATATTCGCGCCCAGGCTAATCTATTTGCCTTCGATGCCAATGAATACGGTTTCCAAGCCGCAGCTGATTCACATAAATTAGTTGTTCGGAATACTGGACCATTTAACAAGGATGCCAAATATATAAATTACTTCGGTCCTTTTCCCGCCGCCATCAGATGGGCTTATTCCAATATACCAGTCGGCACTGTATCGGAAGTCCTGACTCATGAAATGGGCATCACGGTTATGTGCCTTAAAGAAATCAATAAAGAACACTATCGTCCTTTGTCAGAGGTTGAAAATCAAATTAAAAATATCCTAACCTCGGAAAAAAGAATCGAGAAATTAAAATCTATCAGCGAGGAAATTTATGCTTTAGTAACTCAGGATAATAAATTTGACAATGCCATCGCCAAATATCCTCAGTGCCTGCTCGATTCCTATACCGATCATCCCGTCAATGCACCACTGAAAAACGTCCAGCAGTCCAATGCTATTACCGGTACGTTATTAGCTTTACAGCCCGGGCAAATATCTAAACCGGTGTTGGTCGCTAATCGTAATCTGGTAATCATCAAACTCCATTCCCGTCAGGACGTTACTCCGGAAATTATCGTCCAGGAAAAAGAAGCCACCCGGATGCGAATTTTAAACAATAAAAAGTCGGCATTTTACACGGCATGGATCAATGATTTAAAAGCCAACGCCAAAATCGTTGATAATCGCAGTAATCTGTATTATTAAAAATTCAGTTATATCATAAAAGTAAAAGCCCGGCGATCTACCGGGCTTTTTTATTCAAAATATTAAAACAATTTCTCCATCAAAATACGACTTTATCACCCGCCACTTTGAAATTGACCGGCATATCAATATTAAAATCAAATAATTTTTCCGGATTGGTCACTCGTACGAATTTAAGGTGCTTGATATTGTCAACCGGCATTATTTGATCGCCGAAGCCGTTGGTTTCCTTTTGACTTGACCAATAGACGATCTTTTCCTTCTCGTCTTTATCCTTGAACCATCCGAGAAAAATGGCTGATGTTGCACCGTCTTTTTTCCAAACAATATTGACGAAATCGCCCGGTCGGGCACTCCGAGGTTCAACTGCTTTTCCAATACCGCTATATTGAACCAGCGCAAAATGATTACCGAAACCGTGCGTGTTCCAATAACCCCAAAATTTGACGCCTTCTCTTCTTTTGCCGCCGCCTATTTCCTGCATACGGAGAGCCTCATAATGTTCAAAATCAAGGCTATCATGTCCACCTTTCCCATACATAATATTCATCGCCTCGATAAAAGCTCCGTAAGTAGCGCCGCTACTATAACTGCTCCGACGAGGCAGCCCAATCAGCGACTTACCGAAAATTTTTAGCTCATAGCCGATTGGTGATTCAAGCTGTCGAGATTTTAAAGTAGTAAAATATTCTCCCCCATCAGGTGCATGCGCCTGGACTTTATCAATACCTTTCAGAATATAGTAATTGTACCCGCGCACATATTTTCCGAAAATCCGGGCATGTTTAGTATGATGCGGGCTTTTACGCAAATCCGATTTTTGTAAAAAAAACCATTCACCATTATCAGAGGTCGGAGCGAGTCGGGTCTGATGATTTTTCCAATTGACGAGTAGCAGAACTACCAGAATTACAATCGCCGCAATGATGGAAATTGATTTCTTACTCAAATTTTACTCATCATCTAATCGCCGCTAAAAAATAGCCAAGCGCCACTAAAAATAGGAAAATGGCATACGAACGCATTTTGCGATCTTCAATGTTGATAAACCATTCATACATTTCACGCAAACGTCTTGACATTAACACCGATAGAATACCATCCAGAAACATAAGCAAGCCAGCTAGATATACAAACCAGGTCATATGAGTCAAGTCCCTGAAATAAAGCGTTCCGAGACCGATAGCAATCTCAAAAACACCCGGAATCAATAATAGGTCTTTCTGGATTACGAATTGAAGCAGGGATTTGAACCAGGCGGCTTTAAAGAAAATAATAGTCCCAGATAGAACCAGCAGAACTGCCACACAAAAATAAAACCAGATCATTATTCAAGCTCCATAAATATTTGTATATACTTTATCCACAATTCGTCGTAAAAGCGGTGTATAACTGTCAATGGCTTTATGCGGACAAACTTCCTGACAGCAAAAACAGCGAATGCACAATTTATAATCAAATTGGGGCGGTTGCGTTTTCATTTTTCCATTCCAGGACAAGGCTTTAGGTTGTTGCGGACATTGATCAATACAATCACCACACTTTTTACATTTTTGGGCATCTATCACTGGTCGGTTGGTCACTAACCCCTTCAAGTGGCGATATTGCCAGGCTTGATTAAAGCGCAAATCCGGTTGACGTTGAACCTTAAAATCCGGAGCTGAGAAAGTATCCAGACCATCACCGAGAATTTCAATTTCTTCCAGATTGATCTTGCCCAACCCGGCTTGAGCACCCCAATAATTGGTTCGGACGTATTCAGGTTTAATCGCCATCATCCGGCACACTAACGAATCAATTGCCACCAAATCACTCGAAAACGCCAGCAGTTTAAGTGGATACGCATTTCCGCTACTCGGTCCATTGCCTTCCATTGCCTCAATAGCATCCAAAATCGTAAGACGCGGTTTCAGAAAAATGCTCAAATCAACCAGCATTCGGCAAAAATCATCCACTGCCGGTAAAGCCACGTGCATAGCCGGTTTGAGAAAACCCGGAACACAGCCGAAGAGGTTTTTGATAGCCGCCGTAATACGAGTCAAATGATGAGTCTTTAGTTTGGGAACATTAAATATTCCATCGGATTCCCACACTCCGCGAGCAATAGTAAAATTTTTATTACGCACGCTGTCAGGCGAATAAACCTGCTTGCCATTTTCAAAATCGGCAATTGGCAAATTTAATTCGTCAATAACGGTTTGCATCCCGCTTTCCCGTAAAATTTTCGCCAAGTGTCCCCGCGTCGCCGAATCACCAATAAAAACCTTTACTCCGTTTTCTAACATAATCTCGGCTATCGCTTTAATAACGGTGGGATGAGTCGTGACATTTTCCTCCGGAGGATGAGCACTGAGCAGATTCGGTTTGAGCACAATTCTTTCGCCGGACTGGGCAAATTTTTCGATACCACCCAGCAAATCTATCCCACGACGAATAGCCGCCGCCACCCTCGCTGGTTCATAACTGTCACATCTTACCAGAGCCACTTGAGACTTCACTAACGGTTGAGGTTGTGAAACATTCTGCGTCATAATTTCAATGGGTTTGTGGTTGCGAACCGGAGTGGTTTTTAGATTTACGTTTGATGCCCTCAACAATAATTACAAATTCGCCTTTCGCCGGATGATTTTCGAAATGTTTTATTAGATTGCTCAGGCGGTCGCGACGAAATTCCTCGTAAACTTTGGTCATCTCACGAGCACAGACCGCCGGTCGGTCACCGAATTTTTCCAGAAAATCCTGAAGCGTTTCCAGAACACGATGGGGACTCTCAAAAAATACCATTGTGCGTGGTTCATTTGCCAACTCGTTTAAGCGCGTCATCCGCCCTTTTTTACGTGGTAAAAAGCCCTCAAATGTAAACCGATCGGTGGGTAAGCCGGACACCATCAAAGCCGTTAATATTGACGATGCTCCCGGGATCGGAACAATCTGGATGTCGTTTTCTATTGCTCTTCTTACCAGTTGAAAACCCGGATCGCTCAATAGAGGCGTTCCGGCATCAGTGATCAACGCAATATTTTGACCGGCGCTTAATTTATCGAGTAATTCCTGACTGCGGCGTTTTTCATTTTCTTCATAATAGCTGACTACCGGTTTCCGAATCTCATAATGACGCAATAAGATAGCGGCGTGGCGGGTATCTTCAGCCGCAATTAAATCAACTTCCCGCAGAGTCTCGATCGCTCGAAAGGTGATATCAGCCAAATTGCCAATCGGTGTAGCCACCAGATATAAAATGCCGCTTTTCATATTTCCGTTATGTTATTCAGATTCTCCTAAAATTTTAATTAATTTCATAATTTTTAGGTTACAAATTTGCCCGATTATGCCATTTCGAATAAAAGGAAAATGCCTTGATAATTGTTAGTAAATGATTTTGAAATGCGCCACCACCGGCAAATGATCGGAAGCCACCCGCGTAATTTCATTGTCCGACACTTTTACCTTTAACGGTATCGCCAGTTTATTCGAAAAAAGATAATCCAGGCGCTTGTAAGGTTCCGAAGCCGGATAGGTAAATGCCTCCGTTTGGAAATATGCCCCGACATCCGTGAAATAATAAGCCATTTCGTAAATACGCTTATAGTCCGGCGTCATTTCAAAATTACCACCAATTATGACCGGACTATCGTTTCCCCATTCAAAAACAAAATTTAGCAGTTCTTTGACTTGATTGGAACTGGCAATCGAATCACTACTTAACTGCGTTCCATATACGTGAACCTTAATATTTCCGATATTAACAATGATATGAAGAAGACTTTTGGTATTATGGCCATAATCCTGTTTGTAAATTTTATTCTCAGCAAATTCAATCGGAAATTTTGATAAAATAGCATTGCCGGTCCAGCCGCCATCAACGGGATAATTGCGAGAAAAGGTGAACTCCATTCCGAGCTCAGCGGCGATTCGTCGGGCTTGTTCATCATTTAAACCACGTCTGGTTTTGTAATCCACCTCATTGAGGATGACTATATGCGGCGATTCATTTTTGATGACCTTGGAAATGCGCGATAGATTATAGACATTATCATTTCCCATACCGTGGTTAATGTCATACGTCATTACGGTAATTTTAGTCGGAGCAATGACATTAATTAATTTACGTGGTAAACGATCCTTAAGCCGGTTAAATCCATAAATTAGGATAATTACAACGCAGATTAAGAAAAGAACAATTTTAAAGACAGATGTTTTTTTTGCCATATAAAGTTGGTTAAGTTTAAAATAATAAAATTCAAAAAACTGATTGGAATTTTACGAATTTTTCTTTAATTGGCAATTGCTTTATCGTTTTTGGGGTGTTTTAGGAATAACTCCCTGATTTGAAAATTTCAAAATTGATAATAGATTAACTCATAAATGAAGCCAATGCCTGCTAAACCGGTCAAGTATTTCATCGGCGCCCTTTTTTCCGATAAAAACCTCCTAGCTGAATCGCTCCGCCGAGCCGAAAACCTTTACGGCACAGCCGATTTAGTCAGCGCTGATTTTCCCTTCAATCTTACGGACTATTACACATCGGAAATGGGTAGTCCGATTTTTCGTCGGTTCGTTGCATTTAGTAAATTATTTAGTCCCGATTTCCTGGCATCGGCTAAAATTCACACCAACTCTATCGAAGACGATTTGCGCCTCGATGGACTCCGTAAGGTCAACTTAGACATTGGTTATGTTGATTACGATAAAGTCGTATTGGCTTCAGCTAAGTATGGAATTCACAAAATTTATCTCGGGCAAGGTATCTATGCTGACTTGACTTTACATTATGTCAAAGGTCACTATCAGCCTTACGACTGGGCTTTTCAGGATTTTAAATTGCCGGACTACCACTTATTTTTTCTGAAAATGCGCGAAATTTACAAACAGCAAATTAAGCAAATGCTTCTAGCTTGTCAGTAATAGTCAATTATTTTATCACTCAGTCACAGTTCATCGAACAATCTTCACCTTCGTATTCGATCTCGACAGTAAGATGCTCAAAATTATATTTTTCGGCCAGTTCCTTGATGCGATTTTTAATCATAAGCACTTCGTCTTTACTGGTATCTGCCTCGACTACAATATGCGTCGTCAAGACGTGATGTTCGCCGTCCAGCGACCAGATATGAGTATGATGAGCAGATTTGACTTTCTCTAACTGTGAGAGGTGCGCAACAATTTTATCATTATCAATATTGGCTGGCGCCGATTGCAGAAAAACAGCCATAGTCGCTCGAAAATTGCCAATTACTTTATACAGAATAAAAATTGTAATGAGAATCGAAATGAGCGGATCCAGAAAATACCAATCGGTAAATTTCAATATGACACTCACGATTAAAACCGCAATCCAGCCTAACACATCTTCCATCAAATGCCAGGTAATCGCTTTCTCAGTCAACGACGAATAGCCTTTTAGACGTAGAACGGCAAAACCGTTGACAACTATTCCAACTATGGCAAAAACGAACATACCGGTCGAATTAGGTATGGTGGGATGCAAAAGGCGTGGAAAAGCCTCCCATAAAATTATCACCGAGCCGACTACCAGAACTATCATAGTAATAATCGCTCCTAAAAGAGCATAACGTTGATAACCGTAAGTGAAACGATTATCCTTCTGGCGGCGCGAAAGGCGCTTGAAGTACCAGGCAACGCCTAGTGACAGGCTATCGCCAAAATCATGCAACGCGTCGGAAATTACCGCGATACTATTCACCCACAGTCCACCAAACAATTCAAAAATCGCAAATCCGAGATTCAAACCAAAAGCCAGTCCGATGTTATTGTCGGTATTTTGGTTATGATTACGATTATGGTTCATATTATAAATTCCTTTTTAAGGGAATCACAGGCTCACGATTGGTGGTTTCATTACGGATGTAGGAGTTTTTGTTTTTATATAATGTTGTGAAGTATTGATAAAACACATTTGTTTCTCATCAACAGAATTTCTTTCCAAAAGCACTTTTTAATATACAAATTGTTATCAATAATTACTATTTTATAGCCAGTGAAATTAGGAGACAGAAAGGAATAATTCATGAATAAAGAGATACTCGAACACTTTTTTCGTTACGTGAAAATAGACACCCAATCCCAGGAAGATGTCACCGACCGTTACCCGAGTACGGCAAAACAACTCGATTTAGCTAAAATTTTAGTGAAAGAGTTGATTGACCTCGGATTAAAAGATGCCGCTATGGATGAATTCGGAATCGTTATGGCAACTTTGCCTTCCAATTTAGCGCCGACTGAAGCCGCCAGGATTCCCGTTATTGGGCTGATCGCTCATCTCGATACTTCACCGGAAGTCAGCGGTAAGGACGTTAAACCGATTATTCATCAAAATTATCGAGGTGGAGATATTAAATTACCAGGTGATCCTAACGTCATCATTCGTCAATCCGAGAACCCTATCTTAGCCGAAAAAATCGGCGAGGACATTGTCACTTCCGATGGTACAACTCTATTGGGCGCCGATGATAAAGCCGGGATTGCCGAAATAATGTCTTTTTTGTCTTACTTGCAAAAGCATCCAGACATCAAACACGGCACTTTGCGGATTGCCTTCACGCCTGATGAAGAGGTTGGTGCCGGTACTGACCATTTCGATGTTAAGAAATTCGGGGCGGACTTTGCTTATACCGTTGACGGTGAAACAGTCGGAGAAATCGAAATTGAAACCTTCAACGCCAGCGCCGGAATTTTCACGGTTCATGGTATCAACGTTCATCCCGGTTACGCCAAAGGCAAAATGGTCAATGCCATTCCGATTGCGGCTGAAATTGTTAGATTAATTGATCGTGAACCGAGTCCGGCAACTACCGAGAAACGCGAAGGTTACCTCCATCCTTATGTCATTGAAGGCGGCGTTGAAAAAGTCACTCTACGCGTTTTATTGCGCGACTTCGATGCCGATGGCATTCGCGCCAAAACCGTCCGTTTGAACGAAATTCGCGATCAAGTCGCCTCCCAATTTCCGCGGGCGCGCATCGAACTGGAAGTCAAAGAATCCTATAAAAATATGTACGTAAAACTGGCCGAGAATCCCAAAGTCATCGAATATGCTCTGGAAGCTACCCGACGTGCCGGAATTCAGCCCAAAACTCAGATTATCCGAGGTGGCACTGACGGCGCCAAGCTCTGTTTTATGGGACTTCCGACTCCCAATATTTTTACCGGCGGTCATAATTTTCATAGCAAACAGGAATGGATTTCCGTGCAAGATATGGAAAAGACCGTTGCAACTTTGGTGAATCTCGTCCAGGTTTGGGTGGAAAAATCGCTGTAATTTATTTTATTGAACATGAGATAATACAAAATGGAGGAAAAATGTTTCAATCTATTAAGAAATCAATCCCAATATGGGCAATTATCAACCTGATCTGGCTGGGAATTTTTATGACTTTAAGCAATGTAACGTGTGGTGATAAAGTGGATAATAGCAAAGCCGATCTGGCTTATGTAAAAGCTGAACTTAATAAACTTGCGCCTGTGGAACTGAAATGTGACCTATCGTCACTCTCGGTTGCCGATCGGCAAGTTCTGGTGCGCCTGGTCGAAACCGGACGCATCATTGACCAGTTGTTTCTCATCCAGGTCAATCCCGAAAACCCGGAAATCCTGGCCAAATTACAGACTTCGACCGATGAGAACGATTTGCCTTATCTCGAACTATTCACGATTATGTTTGGGCCTTGGAACCGAATCGATCACAATAAACCGTTTATCGGCAAAAAGGAAAAACCGCTCGGCGCCGGTTTTTATCCGGAAGATATGACCAGGGAAGAATTCGAGAAATTCATCGCCGAACATCCTGAACAGAAAAAGGCTTTTGAAAGTGAATTTACTATCATCAAGCGCCAAAAAGGTCAACTGGTCGCAATTCCTTATCATCAAGAATACGAACCATATATCAATGCAATTTCTAATTTGTTGACGGAAGCCGCCGAAATCACTCAAGACCCGACTTTAAAAAAGTATCTCAACCAACGGGCAGATGATCTTAAAACCGACGATTATTTCCAGAGCGATATGGATTGGATGGACCTGGCCGGCGACCTGGAAATCGTCATCGGACCGTATGAAGTGTACGAGGATAATCTTTTCAATTACAAAGCCGCTTACGAAGCCTTCATTTGTATGGTTGACCACGCCGAAAGCGAAAAATTAGCCAAAGTAACCAAATATCTCGATGAAATCGAAGCCAACCTGCCACTCGCCAAAGAATATCGCAATTACAGTCGCGGTAAAGTTTCACCGATTAAAGTCGTACAGGAAATTTTTTCAGCTGGTGATACCAAAGCCGGAGTTCAAACAACGGCTTTTAATTTGCCAAACGACGAGCGGGTGCGTTCCGCCAAAGGCTCCAAGAAAGTAATGTTGAAAAATGTAGCCGAAGCCAAATACGAAAAATGCTGGATTCCGATTGTCAATGAAATTTTAGCGTCCGAACCACTTAAAAACGTCTCATTCGACGCCTATTTTACGCACGTGCTTATGCACGAAGTCTGCCATGGTCTCGGACCGGGAATCCTGAAAAATCCCGACGGTAGTGAAACTACCGTGCGCAATGAATTAAAGGAATGTTACTCCACTATTGAGGAATGCAAAGCCGATGTGCTGGGCATTTTTTCCTACTTGTACTTAATTGATAAAGGCGCTTTCGCTCAAGATTTAAAATACACGGCTCTGGCAACTTATCTCGGCGGAATGTTTCGTTCAATACGGTTCGGCATCAATGAAGCTCATGGCGGTGGCGTAGCAATCCAATTCAATTACTTTATTGATAAAGGTGCATTCTTGACCGACGCGGACGGCAAACTGACTATCGCCCCTGCTAAACTCGAAACCGCAATTAAAGACCTTGCGGCGGAATTACTTTTAATCGAAGCCAAAGGCGATTACGAAGGCGCCAAAGCCATTATCGAAAAATATCGTATTGCAACTCCGCTAATCACCGAAACTGTCAAGAAATTGGAGCATCTACCGATCGACATTCGTCCGATTTATCCGATAACGTTCTAACTATTTAAATTAAATAAGCACCTCGACGAAAGGTCAAAATTTAATCTTAGATTCGATTTAAACTCAATCGGTAGTTTGATACCTTAAGATAAAATCAATGTATAAAATTAGTTCAAAATAAATAACTAATAGGTCAAGCTGTCTTTAAGATATTGCGTTTTCTACCTAAAATTAGTGCGCGTTTGCTGACATTGACTTGTTGAATTTGCCCAGCAAAGCTTGGTATACTTCAGCCAGTTTGGTTTTATCAACTAAAAATATCAAAACTGAAGTCATAATGATACTAAGCAATACAACTGCATAGGTCAGGTTCTGAATCACCTCTCCACCAACCACACCCTGTTGTAACGGTACTGAAGCTAGTACGGCCGCCGCCAATCCTTTTGGAATGATTACAGAAAACAAAGTGGCATCTTTAATTGGGGTGTCTTTGGGAATTGTTAAACTGACTACAGGAATTCGTATAGCATAAATGGCAATCGTTAATAATAATCCAAACACCAAAAGACCAATGCCGGATAATTGTATCGAAATACCAATGTAGATGAAGAAAAAAGTCTTGAGTAGAAATGATATTTCGGAGAAGAAACCACGCTCACGACTGTCGAGTTCTGTGGTTTCCAAACGATTACTGTAGCGGAACATTGAAAATTTAATTTTAGATACATTGCTAATTGTAAAACCGAACACCAGTGCCGCAATGGCTCCGCTAAAACCAAGCAATTCGACAATTCCGTAAACAATAAAAATAAAGGCTAACGTCGTAAAAGTTGAGTTTTCCAAATTTCTATTTCGATTAAGAATCGCTGACCAGGCTAACGCTCCGAGCACGCCAAATGCGGCGGCTATGATAAAAGTGGCAATTATTTTCAGTGTCATTAAACCGATTTTGATCTCGCCTAATTTGTAAGCCTGGAGCAGGCTAAAAGTAAATACAATACACAACACATCATTGATGATTGATTCAAAAATTAGGATTCGCTTGGAATCCTCCAGCATGTCTAATTGATCAATAATCGGAATCACGATTGCCGAAGAAGTTCCACCCAAAATTGCGCCAACCATCAGCGATTGAATCAAACCGAGTCTTGTAAATAGGAAAACCAGTCCTCCAACAACGATAACAGAAACAATAAAGTTCAGAATTGTAAGACTTAATAAACCTTTGAGCGACTGTCGGATACCTCTCAGGCTAATACCAATACCGCTTTCAAACAGAATCATAATCAGTGTGATTGTGGTAAACACTCGTCCGACCGCTCCGAAATGGGCTGGTTGCACTAAACCGAGTATCGGTCCAATCAATAAACCAATTAGAAAAAGAAACAGAACATCCGGAATTTTCGTTCGGCTATAAATTGCTGAAAATAAATGAGCACAAAAAATTATAACTCCGATTAATATTACTGTTAATGTTACTTCCATAATTTCACCCCATTCTTTCCATTAATAACATAACGATCTTGATCTATACCGTAAATATACGATTCCAAACATCCCCATTACAAAAATAATAAAGGCGCTATTTATAGGCGAAAAGCATCCGGTAAATGTTCAATTTGAACCTCGCTACCGTTTAGATTGACAGTTACGACATCGAACCGACAATCAACATTTTCAACTGGATACTGGGATAAATAGCCAGAGGCGATCCGTCCAATTTGGCGCATTTTTCGCTCATCTACCCAGCCTTCAGGCGGTCCAAATTTTGTATGACGCTGTGTTTTAACTTCCACAAAACAGAGATTATTATCCTTCTGTGCGATTATATCAATTTCGCCATAAGCGCCAAGATGGAAATTACGTTGAATTATTTGATAGCCGTGCCGAAATAGATAAAGCGTCGCTAAATCCTCACCATATTTCCCGAGCCAGCGGGTATTCGCCGACTTGTTTATATCCACAATATATTCTGTAACCCCGCGAAAGGATATACGATGTATTGGACAAGGTTTCAACTTCACGATAGATTCAAGATGTTTCTTAGTTCCGTAACCTTTATGTTCGGCAAAACCATAACCCGGAAAAACGGAATCGTACTGTTGCATCAGGCGATCGCGGTAAACTTTGGCAATAATCGAAGCCGCCGCAATTGAATAACACTTACGATCGCCGCCGATAATCGCCGTCTGCGGATATATTTTATCTGGCAAAGGTTTGCCGTCAACCAAAATATGCTGAACGTTGATCTTTAAGCGGCCAATCGCCATACGCATAGCTTTGTGCGTCGCTCTCAGGATATTTATACGATCAATCTCTTCCGATTCAACTAAACCGATGCCAATCGCCTTTGCTTGACTCATTATTTCATCGAACAATCTTTCTCGTTTTCGTGGAGAAATTTGCTTGGAATCTTGGATTCCACTAATAATTTCACTGCTTTTATCAAAAACTACTGCGGCGGCAACTACCGGTCCAGCTAATGGTCCGCGCCCGGCTTCATCCACACCGGCTATATGGCTTATTCCCTGCTCCCAGAGATTATTTTCAAAATCCAGAGTTGGAAATTCATTTTTCATTGTAATAAAAAATTTAAGATACAGTAACGGATTAACAATGAGAGAAATTTTTATCTATTAAATTTATTCATCGGTAAAAGGCAAAACTTGAATAAAGTCAAATTTTGAAGGCTTTTTACAGATTTAGTCAGAAAAATACTTAGATTCAAACTCGAAGGAAGCCCCACAGCGGTTTAATTCAAGTTTTTCTAATCGTACAATTAACGTACGACTTAATCACAAGCAATGACTGCAGATTACTATACTCGTTTTGGAGTTTTAATAATTATGAATGATGTTCATAAAACTTTCCTTGATTATTACTCTTGCTTTTTTTACTTTTATCCAAATTTTTCTAATATGAATAATAAACATTTTAAACACAGGAGGCACAATTGACTGAGCATAAGTTTAAGCCGTTCGTACCGGCTAATACGGATATGAAAGAATTCACTATCCGGTCATTGATTATCGGTTTGATTATGGCAGTCGTTCTGGGCGCGGCGAACGCCTATCTCGGCTTAAAAGCCGGAATGACGATTGCCGCTACTTATCCCGCCGCCGTTATTGGTATGGCGATTTTGCGTATGATGAAAGGCACGATTCTCGAGGAAAATTTTGCCCGGACGGTCGGCTCGATTGGTGAATCGGTTGCCGCTGGTGCAATTTTCACGATTCCGGCATTTTATATCGCTGGAATCTGGACGGATTTTGCCACTTTACCGAATTATCTGATTGCCAGCTCCATTATGCTGGTCGGCGGTGTTCTCGGTGTACTGTTCGTTGCACTCCTTCGGCGGGTAATGGTTGAAGATGTGGAACTGCCATTTCCGGAGTCGGTTGCCGCGGCTGAAATTCACAAAGCCGGTCAGAAAGGTGGTACTGGAGCTAAGTTTCTGTTTGGCGCAATGGGATTAGGCGCTGGGATTCAGGCTTTGATTTCATTAAAAGTCTTCACCGATCTCAAGGATTGGTTCATCACCTTCAAAAAAGCCATCATTCAACTTGGTAGCAGTGGTTCGGCAACTGGTCAGAGCGGGATGGTTCTAACCGCGCCGCGCGTTAGTCCGGCTTATATCGGAGTCGGCTACATTATTGGTCCGAAATTAGCTTCACTCAATTTCAGTGGCGGTTTGCTGGCGTGGGGATTGTTTGTACCGATTTTGACTTACTTTATTGCGCCTTCCATATTGCCGGATACGACTGCAGTTACCACTGACACCTGGATGGCACTTTCATCTCAGGTCTGGCGTAATTTAGTGCGACCAATAGCCGTCGGTGGTATGTTAATGAGCGCAATCTATACTCTCTTTAAAATGCGTAAAAGCCTAATCAATGGACTTTCTCGTAGTATCAGCGATGTTAAAAAAGCCGCTCAGGGGGTTCAAGTCAACGAACGCACCGAGCAGGATTTAAAATTCACGACTGTTATGTTCGGTATTTCTCTGGCGGCGGTGGGAACTTTCTTTATTTATTTATTTTTTGCGAAAAATGTCATAGCCGCATTAGTGGCAACGGTCGTAATGATCATCGCCGGTTTCTTTTTTGCGGCAGTTTCTGGTTATCTGGTTGGTATTATTGGTTCCAGTAATAATCCAATTAGTGGACTGACACTTTCAACTCTCATCGTAGCCGCTCTTTTGATGGTTGCTCTCGGTATGAAAGGCACGCCCGGAGTAGCGGCCGTGCTCGGCGTTGCAGGTGTAGTCTGTGTTTCTGCTGCAGTCGCTGGTGAAATGTTACAAGACTTAAAAGTTGGTCACATTCTCGGCGGCACACCCTGGAAAATGCAAATCGGCGATTTAATTGGTGTAGCTCTTTCTGCCGTAGTTATGTTCATTCCGCTCATAATTCTCCATCAGGGCGACATCAATATGGGCGGGACTGGTCTGGGCGGTACTAATCTTGCCGCACCGCAAGCCAGTTTAATGGCAATGTTATCACAAGGTATCGTCAGCGGTGAGATGGCATGGCCATTGATAATCGTCGGAATTTTGTTGGGACTGGGATTCATTTTAATGCAGGTGAAAAGCCCGATGTTGGTCTGTGTCGGTATGTATTTGGGATTGGAAACGACCTTCGCCATTTTCGTCGGCGGTTTAATAAGGGGTTTACTTGATCATTATGTTACCAAACGTCGCTGTAATGATGCCCAAAAATCACGCGTGGAAAATACGGGAGTCTTGTTAGCCGCTGGATTGATCGCTGGTGAAGCTTTAGTTGGTTTATTAGTAGCATTACTCGCTATTCTGAAAGTCGGATACGACAAGTGGTTACCGAGCATTTTTAATTTTCTTCCGTTTCGATTCGAAGTCAGTTTATTAATTTTCGGTTTAATTGGTTGGATTTTAGTCAGCATTCCATTGAAAAATGCAGGCAAAGCCGATGAGCCGGCGCCACCATCAGCCGTTATGTAATCACAAGGAAGTTATTTGATGAAAAATAAAAAGGGCGAGGTATTGAACTTGTACGAGATCGTGCCTCGCCCTTTAGTTAATAGCGAATGTCAGGCTGATGGCAGAATCGTATTACTCAAACCTAAATTCAAAAATCCATTTTTGATTAAGTTACTCCAGCGCAACCGACGCGATAATTTTTATAAATTGAAACTGGATGAAATTGGTTCGGCTTGCTGGATAAAATTCGACGGCTATAAAAGCGCCGGGATTATCTGTGAAGAACTTGAAAGTCAGTTCGGTGCGCAAATCCAACCAGTTGCAGAACGAGTTGGAAAATTTCTCCTAATGCTAAAAAAAGCCAATCTAATCGCATATTGATTTCTCAAAATATTTTACAATTTAGCGAGAAGCGAAAAGCATTATACCTGTGTATCTCATTCAACTTCGATTGAACTGCCTACGATAAATTTCCTCGGTCAGTAATAGCTTAGGAAACCTAAAATATAGATATATTACCGACTTGGGAAGTAGTCTGTCTAATTATTTATAAAATATTCTCAAGTAAGAGATAGCCAACAAAATTCGGATTAATCTTGCTGACCTAAATTACTCGACTACCGCCAAATTCCGACGAGAAAATGTTAAAACTTTTGAAGTAATAACCAAAAAATATATTACGTAATAACGCCCGGTAATTTTACATTATTGCCGTTTTTTGGGCATTGGTACGGTGTAGACGTTTGATGGCTTTTGCCCGACGCATTCTTTTTTCGACACTCGGTTTTTCGTAGTATGTCCGTTTCTTGACATCATTCAAAATACCAGCTTTTTCGAACTTTTTCTTAAAGCGTCTTAAAGCTCTTTCCAGTGGTTCATTGTCGTACACGGTAACTTCAACCATGCAATCAGTATCCTTTCTACTGTTTAGCCGAGGTAAGCTTTTAAGTTCTTACTTCGTGATTTATGACTTAAACGGCGAATAGCATTTTCCTTGATCTGACGGACTCTCTCCCGCGTCAGATTGAATTCTTCGCCAATTTCATTAAGAGTTAAAGCATATTCGCGATCTATTCCGAAATACATCTTTATCACTTCGCGTTCACGCTTTTTCAGCGTGTTCAAAGCTGCTCGGATTTCCTGTTTCAGCGACTCATCCATCAATGGATGATCGGGTGGCAATTGCATATCGTCTTCAATAACGTCAATAAGAGCGTTGGACTCGCCGTCCCGGAACGGATCATTTAGCGACTGATGTTTACGTGATATGCGGATAGCGTCGGAGACTTCTTCGGATTCCATTGCTAAACCGGAGGCAATTTCATCCTGCATCGGTGCTCGTTCATACTGCTGTTCCAGAATTTCAGCCTCTTTGGTGATTTTGCTGATTGTGCCGACGCGATTAAGCGGCAGGCGTACGATCCGCGAGTGTTCAGCTAAAGCTTGCAGAATTGACTGTCGAATCCACCATACGGCGTAAGAAATGAACTTAAAACCGCGGGTTTCATCGAAACGCTCAGCGGCTTTAATCAGCCCTAAATTACCCTCATTGATTAAATCGGTCAAAGGCAAACCCTGTCCCTGATAATCCTTAGCCACACTGACAACGAATCGTAAATTCGATTCAGTCAATTCGCGGAGTGCATCCCGATCACCGGCGCGCAAACGTTGGGCAAGTTCAATTTCCTTATCGGGCGACAAAGGTTCAAATTTCCCGATTTCCTCTAAATATTTGCTCAATGCGCGGTTGGAATCACTGCCAACCCTTTTGTCTTTTTTCGACATAAACTACGAACCTTCGCTTTCACTATAAATTAAAAGCCTGCAAAAATACTAAAAATTTTAGATTCTACCAATATGGAGAAGATAATTTTTGATGCATAAATAATTATTACTTTAATGCAAAATCTGCCAAAACCCAAATATTGAGATCTTCAAAGCCCTATTATACAATAATGTTTGTCAGTACTTGCCAGTCTCTAATCCGATCAACAACCTGCTGGGCGGTAAAACCGAATTTTTCGGCTAACACTTTGGCGGGTGCGGAAGCTCCAAAGCGATCTATGGTAATGGTCAGCAATGGATTGCGGATTAGGTCACCCCAACCGGTGCTTCGTCCAGCTTCGATAACTACCACTGGCACTTTACCTTTCGGGATGACGGATTCACGATAGGTTGCGTTCTGCCGCACGAATTTTTCGATAGACGGCATCGAAACGACCCGTGTCGCACGTCCTTCAGCCTGAAGAATTTTCTGCGCTTCGATAGCAACCGACACCTCCGAACCGCTGGCTACCAAGACTAAGTCTAAAGCATTATTCTGTTCTGGAGAAATTATATAGCCGCCGCGATCAATCAAATGACGATCAAAATTGGCTAGGCGATTCAACACTGGTACTTTTTGGCGAGTCAAAATCAAGGCAGTCGGTCCCCCCAGATTATTGATAGCAGATATCCAGGCTTGAGCAACTTCCAGCCCATCCGCCGGCCGAATTACCGTCATATTCGGAATAATGCGCAAAGATGCTACCTGCTCGATCGGCTGATGAGTCGGTCCATCTTCTCCCACAAAAATACTGTCGTGGGTAAAAACATAAATAACTCGCAACTTCATCATTGCCGCCAACCGAATAGGAGGGCGCATATAATCTGAAAAAACCAAAAAAGTCGCTCCAAAAGGAATTAAACCACCGTACAGCGCCAAACCATTTAAAATAGCACCCATCGCATGTTCACGGACACCAAAGTGAAAGTTGCGGCCGGAAAAATTATCCGGAGCAATATCGCCTAAATTTTTCAAATAGGTACTGGTCGAAGGTGCTAGGTCAGCCGAGCCACCATAAAAATTCGGCAAAAGTTCGGCAATCTTCTGCATAATTTTACCGGAGAGAGCCCGCGTTGCCAGGGCATCTGACGGAATGGCTTTGATAATTTCTTCTTCTTGTTGAATACTGAGGACTTGATTCTGCGATTCATCATATTTTTTTGCCAGTTCTGGATTAGCCTCGCGCCATTTTTGATATTCGATCTGCCACTGAGCATATTTTTTCTCAAGTTCAGCGCGCCGTTCAGCGTAAACCGTGCGTACTTCCTCCGGAACGTAGAAAGAGACATTTTCATCAAAGCCGAGATTGCGTTTGGTGATTTTGACTTCTTCTTCTCCCAATGGAGCACCATGACATTCGGAAGTATCTTGTTTACTGGGACTGCCACAACCAATGTGGGTTCGAGTAATAATGAGTTTTGGGCGATCAGGCTTGGATAAAGCTTCATCTAAAGCCTTAGCGATACTGATGTAATCGTGACCGTCAGCTTGGAGAACTTCCCAGCCATAGGCTTCAAATCTTTTGGCAACCGATTCTGAAAAAGTCAAGTCGGTTTTGCCTTCGATAGTTATCCGATTATCGTCGTAAAAGTAAATGATATTGCCGAGTTTCAGATGACCAGCGAACGAAGCGGCTTCGTGCGAAAGCCCCTCCATCAAATCGCCGTCACTGACAATTCCATAGATTTTATGCGTTCCGAAAATTTGAAATTGATCCGTATTGAAGCGGCTTGCGGTAATTTTGGCGGCGATTGCCATTCCGACACCGGTGGCAAAACCCTGACCAAGCGGACCGGTAGTCGTTTCGACGCCCGGTAAACATTTATACTCGGGATGACCCGGCGTGCGCGAATCCCATTGTCGAAATTGCTGCAAATCTTCCAGAGTGACATCATATCCACTCAGATGTAACAATGAGTACAATAGCATCGAACCGTGTCCGGCTGAAAGGATAAACCGATCGCGGTTAGCCCATTGCGGATCACCGGGATTGTGTTCAAGATACTTGCTCCACAAAATAGTAGCGACATCTGCCATTCCCATCGGCATTCCGGGATGCCCCGAGTTAGCTTTTTGGACACCATCAACCGCCAATAGACGCAATGTATTGGCACACAGACGAGCCATTTCCAGATTAATGTTTTGCTTACTCACACTTTGTCCTTTCCTTTTTTAGTTCAGTAATTGATAAACCTACTTTAGTTCCAATATCATTTAAAGTCTGAAAAACTTTATCTTGTAATGGTACAAAATCGCGATACCTCTCTTCGGCGAGAAATTCCTTTTCACCGGCAACATAAATCCGTTCCTGGCCGGCGGCTTTGTCGGCATTTCTTAACATTTGGATATATTTATCAATTCCTTCACCAATTAAATCAGTTCCTACAAATGCGTCCGGATTTATCGCGCCGATAAAGTGGGATACCCCGGCTGGTGCATTGGAATAGCGAGCAACTTCAGTTCCAACCATTCCCGCAGATAAAACCCCGCATAAAATATCTACTACAGCGCTCAGACCATAGCCTTTATGTCCGCCGGTCAGTTCAGTACCGCCACCCAGCGGCAATAAACCACCAACCCGACGGTTAATCATATCATCGAGTAAAGCCGCCGCGTCGGTAGAAGGTTTGCCGTCCTCATCACAAGCCCAACAATCGGGGATCGGTTCACCTTTGCGCGCATAAACCTCCAATTTGCCACGCGGCACAGTCGAAGTCGCCATATCCAGCAAAAACGGGCGTTCCTTTTTACCGGGAAATCCGATTGCAATCGGATTAGTGCCGATCGTAACGTTTCGTCCAAAAGTCGGCACAACCAACGGCGTGGTATTTGTTAACGAAACTCCCATCATTCCTTCCGCCAGTGCCATTAAAACGTAATAACCGGCAATCCCATAATGATTCGAATTCCGAATTGCCGCAAAACACATATAGGCAGTGCGCGCTTTCTCGATACATTTCTGCATCGCGCGATAAGCAATTGGTTGGCCCATACCGCCATCGCCATCAATAACCAGCGAAACTGGCGTCTCGCGAATTATTTTGACGTCCGGATTAGGTCGGATGACTCCGCTATCTAAACCGTCAACATATCTTTTCAAACGCGCCACTCCGTGTGAGCCGATTCCGCGGCGATCGGCACGAATTAATACATCCGCCGTAATACGGGCATCTTCGGCATTCAAGCCATGGGCAATTAAAACCTGCCGGACAAAATTATCCAGTTCGGTTACATTTACAATAACTTCTTTTAAAATAACGCCTCCTATATCAAATTAAATTCGTTTGCGAAAACCTTCACCGATGACTTCATGTACATTTGCAATAATGACGAAAGCTTTGGGATCAATCTTAAGAATTTCCTGTCGCAAAGTTGCAACCTCCCGACGAGTCACCACCGTATAAAGAACATTGCGAGTTTTACGGGTATAAAACCCCTTCCCGAGAAGTTCGGTTCCACCCCGATCCATCTCTTTAGTAATCAAATTGATGATTTCATCCTGTTTTTCACTAATAATATAAAAAGAGCGGGCGTAATCCATACCATCCAGGATTAAGTCCAGCACTTTACTGGAAAAATATAAACTGATGAAACCATACAAAGCCAGGTTGACGTCTCGGAAAGTTATCCCGGCAAAAGTAATAACGAAAAAATCCGCGATCAATATCCCAGTTCCGACCGAAACATTACTGTATTTATGGATAATTTGCCCGACGATGTCCGAGCCACCGGTTGTCCCTTTAAAGCGAAAAACGACTCCCAGTCCAACTCCCAAGAGAATACCGCCAAAAATTGAAGCCAATAACGGATCCTCAGTTGCCGCCTGTACTCCCAAAACTTTATCATAAAAATCGGTAAAAATCGAAACCAACACAAATGAGAAAAAAGTTCGTGGCCCAAACTCCTTGCCCAGTATTTTCAATCCTAAAAAAAACAGAGGGATATTGAAAACCAACATCACCAGACCAACCGGTAAATTGAACAAGTAGTGTAAAACAATTGATAAACCGCTCACTCCGCCGGGAGCAATTTTGGCCGGAATCAAGAAAAAAACCAGACTGCCAGCCATAACAGCCGAACCAACCGCCAGCCCACAATATTCGAAAATGATGTTTTTTATTTTTTGTTTATGGACCATATAAAACTATATTATATTTTCAATTTTACTACTTATTACGGAAAAAATACGACCATAGTTTAATAAATTTTTAACAAACTTGTATAAAGAGTTACCTAAATTATTTACAGTTTTTGTCTATTTAATGGTTTCAGAATAAGTTTATCGAGTTACAATTGGAGAAAAACAGTGCAGAATTACCAGAATCCTATTGATAATAAAGAAAATAAAAGAACTGTCAGAATTTTTGCCTGGGCTTCATTCCTGAATGATATGGGCTCGGATATAATTTATCCGGTTTGGCCATTATTCGTTACTGAGATTCTGAAGGCTAATATGGCGGTGTTGGGATTTGTTGATGGATTGGGAGAAGCGGTTGTTTCTTTAGCCAAAGCATTGTCCGGCTATTGGTCAGATCGTATCCGTAAACGAAAAGTTTTTATTTGGAGTGGTTATTTGATGGGAGCCGCATCGAGAATCGGCTATGCCATTTCCACAGTCTGGCAACATTTGATCCCGTTTCGAATTCTGGACCGCGCTGGAAAAATCAGAGGTGCGCCGCGCGATGCTATTATCGCCGATGTCTCAAGCAATGACAACCGCGGTAGAAATTTCGGATTGATGCGGATGGCTGATAATTTAGGTGCCGTGGTCGGTATTTTGATTTGTTTAGCATTATTCAAAAAAATCGGATATCGCGCCCTTTTCATACTGGCGGCAATTCCGTCGCTTATTTCCGTGTTGTTAATTTTAATTAAAATCAAAGAACCCGGTCATACTGAGAAAGTCATTTATAAAGGAATGACTTTACGCGATTTAGACCGTAATTTTGTTTTATTTATGATCTTAAGCGGAATTTTTGCCATCGGTAATTTCACTTATTCATTTTTACTAATACGCGCCAAACAGATCGGTTTTCCAGAAGCGTTTGTGCCGGTGTTATACTTGGTTTATACCCTTTCGGCATCACTAACAGCTTATCCTTTCGGTCGGTTGGCGGACCGGATTGGTCGTAAAACCGTTATGCAAATGTCATTTCTGCTCTGGGGATTGGTCTGTCTTGACGTTATTTTCTTCCAATCCAAGATTATGATATTTTTAATGTTTGTTATTTACGGTTTGCATAAGGGCGCACTCGAGCCGGTTCAGAGTACAATTGTTTCTGAATTAGCTCCGGAAAAGTTCCGCGCCAGCAGTCTAGGCACTTATCAAATGTTAATCGGATTATGCGCTTTTCCGGCGTCTCTGATTGCTGGATTCTTGTGGGATAAAATCGGCGCCCTCGCACCATTTTATCTATCGCTTGGATTGACGATTGTAGCTAGCGCTTTGATGATCTTTGTCAAAGAGTCAAAAATTATTACTAAATCCAATTGATTATTTTTTCAAACGATTTAAATATTCGGAATAATTGGGTAAGGTCGGCTGGTAAACCGAATTCATTAGCGGCGATGAAATAATGTAATCAGCTGTCGCCCGATTACAGGCTACCGGAATATTCCAGACAACCGAAATTCGTAGAAGCGCCTTAATATCTGGGTCATGGGGTTGAGCTTCCAGCGGATCCCAAAAAAAGATCAGTACATCTATTTTGCGTTGAGCGATGGCCGCGCCCAATTCCAGATCACCTCCGAGCGGGCCGCTCTGGAGTTTATGGATTTTGACATTCAATTCCTTTTCGAGTAGTTTTCCAGTGGTTCCGGTCGCATACAATTTATGTTGTTTCAGCGTACCTTCGTTGAATTTTACCCATTCTAACAAGTCTTTCTTTTTATGGTCATGCGCAACTAGCGCTATATTCTTTGGCTTAGGTTTTACTTCATTGGTATCATTCACTTCCATTGAATTTCTCCTTATACTTTATCTTTTTTAATTATAAACTAATTCCCTCTGACATCCCTGCCCCAATTCAGTTTGGTGCGCAAAGTATGAAAAAAGGAATCGCCGCTAAAGCGCACAATTCGAAGCGGAAATTCAGCTTTATGAATCTCGATTTTTTGAGCCGCGCCGAGGGCAATTCTATTATGGCCATCACTAATTAGCGAAACGTCGTCACTTAAATCGGTACAATCAATTCGCACCACCTGATCGGCCGAGATAACCACCGGCCGGACTGATAGACTATGCGGACAAATCGGACAAATTACCAGCACATTTAATTCCGGTGAAATAATCGGTCCACCGGCAGACAGAGAATATGCCGTAGAACCGGTGGGAGTCGCGATTATCAATCCATCGGCGCGATAGGTGTTCAGATACTCTTCGTTAATATAGGTGCGAATCTTAATCATCGTGGAGATCCGCCCTTTGTCAATCACGAAGTCGTTAAAGGCAAAACTCTCCTGCACGGAATCTTTGAAGTAAGTGCGAGCCGTCAATCCTTGCCGCTCTTCAACCGAATATTTACCATTAAGAAAATCTATCAAACGCTCGTGATAATTATCAACGGATACATCCGCTAAAAATCCCAAACCTCCCAGATGAATTCCAAGCACCGGTTTACGACTTTTTGCCATTAAATGCGAAGCACTTAAGAAAGTACCGTCGCCTCCAATGCTGAAAAGTGCATCAATTTTCTCAGGCAGTTGCTCCGGATTACATCTTTCAACACCATTCAAATTGGTAACAAGACTATTACTTTGCCAATCGGCGACGATTACGGTTTGCTTATTTTCAATCAATAATTTAATAATAGCCGGAACTATTGGGTCGTTTAGTTCTATTTTCGGTGATAAAAGTAAACCGATTTTCATTCTATATCATCCCTAATCGAATAAGTTGTTAGTTTCTGGAGTTTCGCCCGATTCCGGAAAATCCTGTTCGCAGATTTCGCCGTCGCTCTTTTCGATCAACAGTTTCACTCGCTTTTCCAGTGCCTGTAAATGCGCCTGGCATTCGCTCGATAGGCGCATTCCTTCTTCGAACAGTTTGATTGATTCTTCGATATCTTTTTCACCTGATTCTAAAATCTGTAAAATTTCCTCAAGCCGCTCGAGACTTTTTTCCAATGAAAAACTTTTTTTCGCCATTTATTTACCTCGTTAATTAACTAATTTTTATGTGATTGAATTATCTCCGTTTTAGCCTGGAATTCACCATCTTTCAGTTCCACGCTTACTTGTTCGCCGACTGCTACTTCACTGATTGATTTAATGATTTTTTTATCCGGCCAATGATACACAATGGCAAAACCACGTTCCATTATGGCTCGTGGATTCAAGACTACCAATGTTTTTTGAAGATTATCAAGTCCTATTTTAGCTGATTGTATTTGATTATTAATAGCCTTAACAATCTGCGCTTCCAGATCGTCTATCCGCTGAATACGTTGACGTAACAATTCCAGAGGACGGTTCAAGAAAAGACGTCTGGCAATATTATCAATCTCCTTTTGAAAATTGGATAGCCGCATTCTGATATTTTGAGCCATTTTATTACAGGTCTGATCTATAAAGTTTAGGATATGACTTCTTTCAGGAATCGTCATTTCAGCCGCGGCTGAAGGAGTCGGCGCCCGCAAATCCGCCGCAAAATCGCAGAGGGTGAAATCAACTTCATGTCCGACCGCACTGACGATCGGAATAGCCGATTGAGCCACAGCGCGGACCAACGGTTCTTCATTGAAAGCCCAGAGGTCTTCCAATGAACCGCCACCGCGGGTAATCACGATAAAATCTACATTTCGTAAACGATTGAAAAGTTTTATACCGGCAATTATAGTTGCGGCTGCTTCCGCTCCCTGCACCAAAGCCGGATAGATATAGATTGCGATCGAGGGATTCCGTCGCCTGCTAATCTGCAGAAAATCACGCAAAGCCGCACCGCTTTCACTGGTAATTAAACCGATTCGGGTGGGATAAAGTGGAATAGGCTTTTTGCGTTCCGGATCGAACAAGCCTTCCGCACTCAACTTTTTCTTCAAAGCCTCAAAAGCCAGAAATAAACTGCCCAAACCGGCCGCGCGCACCTGCTGAACATTCAACTGATACTGCGATTGCATCGCGTAGGTCGTAATATTTCCAAAAACAAGCAGGCGCATTCCGTTGACAATTTGAAAAGGAATAGACAATGATTGACTACGCCAGATAGTGCAGTTCAGCACCGCGGTTTGATCTTTTAAAGAAAAATAGATATGACCGGCTCGACTGATGGTGAAATTCGATACTTCACCTTCAACCCAGACCGGCGCGATAAATTGCTCTACAACCCGCTTGATATCTCGGGCAATTTCAGTGACGGTATAAATTCGCTCTGCCATAAAAAAAAGAGTGGTGCGGACACGAAGGCCATCACCACTCTCCTTTTGTACAAATTAACTACCTAATCTTCTTCTTATGACGGTCTCTTCTAAGCCGCTTCTTACGCTTATGGGTAGCAATTTTTCTTTTTTTTCTTTTTCTTCCACAGGGCATAACCCATTTACTCCTATTATTTCACTACAAACTCTAATGCTGGTTATAGTTGCGACTGATCTCACCTTTAAACAGTTTAGACGGTTTAAAAACAGGCACTATACGCGAGGGCAAACTGATTTCTTCATTCGTCCCCGGATTACGGGCTTTTTTAGGTTTACGAACCTTTAGACTAAAATTGCCAAAACCTCTGAAATCCACGCGCTCACCGTTTAGCAAAGCATCCTTGATGGTCTCGATAAAACCATTAATCACTACTTCCGTATCAACTTTAGTCAATCCGGTAGCTCGTGCTACAATATCAACTACATCGGCTTTTGTCATATTTTCTCCTCCAAATTTCCGGTACAAAAACCGGGGATTATTCTAATTTTCTTCAAATTATGCAGTCATAAAAGCATTAAATTGATTAATGAGTCTATGATCACTTTGAAAAGTCCGCCCCGAAAAAATTCCCTATTGCTGTTCCTGTTTACCAAGTTATCAAATATTCTCAATGTTAAAAAAACTTATATTTTAGATTGTAAAAATACGTCAGGCATTGATGATTAACAAGCCTTTTTTCAAATTCGGGCAAAAGGATTTGCCGACATGGACTAGATTTACGGCGCGTAAATCTTCCGCATATGTTCCGATTTCTGAATTAGACGCTCGATTTCTATAACTTGCTTTTCTGAAATCTCAAGTGCACCGGCAATTTCTGTAACCTCCCAACCCTTTTCGATAGCCATTAAAATTAAATCCAACTTCTCATAGGAGATGGAGAGCGCTTTTTCATCGGTCAGTCCCGGAAGAATATCGGGCGAAGGGGCTTTTTCCCTAATCTTTGCCGGAATATTCAGGTATCGAGCTAATTCTCTTACCTGAGTCTTATACAAGTTCAACAGCGGCAAAATATCATTCGCCACATCACAGCCATATTTCACAAAAAAGCCAATTTCGTATTCACTTTTATTAGTCGAGCCAACTACCAACCTATTTTCAAGCTCCGCATACAAATAAAGTAAAAGCATTCGCAGTCTGTGTTTAACCCGATAGTAGGCATTGCCCTTTTTTAAGTATGAATCAAATTCCTTATCCCTTAACCCCGTGAGACTGGCGGAGAAGGGAGTTTCCCCGGTTTTTCTCCGATAATAATCGTACGCTTTTCCAATTAAAGTTCCCTTTATTTTTTCCGGTAAGAACGGCTTGTTTACAGGCGATAATTTATATACTTCAAGCATCTCAAGATACGGCGTTAGGTCAATTAATTTCGTCGCAATGCCTAATTCATTGGCAAAAATTTGCGCATCTACTTGATGCTCCTTTCTGGAATCTTTTTCGGGTAGGATTAAAGCCAACGTATTTTCCGCACCGACGGCTCTTTTACATAAAGCGGCAATCACAGCTGAATCAATGCCACCGCTCAATCCAATTATTACTCCTTCCCTTTCCAGCTTTTTCACATACACCTTGATAAATTCTACTAAAGAACTGGCTAATTCCTCCGGTTCGATTGCCATTGAATTTTGTAAATATTTTAATTTCGATTCCACGTTTTCTCTCGAATATTCAGCAGGCTCAGCCTTACTTATCAAAACTTAACACAGTTTAGCAATACTTTGGATAAATTTGCTGGGATTTTCTCTTTTGCTTCTAAAGAGGGAAAATACTGCGGCAACGCCAGCTCGGACTCCTCCATCTAGTAAAGCAGGTAAGTAATATTTTAATCTTTTCCGGCACTAATAAACATTAAATAATAGAAAATTTTACTAACAATCCAAGTAGGATAAATTCCAGTAAAACCGGTTAAATAACCAGAAATGAAATTTCCGATCCAAACGTCAGTAACTTCTTTTAATTAAAGATGATAATATTGAAATAAATTTAGAAGTTTTTAGCGGACGAGGCGTCCGATTCTCCACCAGCGAATTTTCTTATCCAGTTGATAGAGCGGACGTTCTTTATCCCAGGACATATACGTAATCAATCCCCGTCCCGTAACGTTATCGAATGGCACAAAGCCCCAGAACCGGCTGTCCCAGCTATTATCGCGGTTATCGCCCATCATAAAGTAGTGATCCTGTTCGGCAATATAATACTCGAACGGTTTACCGTCAATATACATTTTCCCCTGATAAATGCGGAAGGTATGACCTTTTAGCTCAGCCGCATTTTTGATGATACCGGTTTGAATTTGGCCAAAACGAAGCGTGTCGCCTTTGGCAGGAACATAAATCGGTCCATAATTATCTTTATTGCCGATGCCGTCGGGAAATATCTCCGGATCATTCCAACCACTGGGCGCTACATACTGCGAAATAAACTTCGCATGTTTAGGATTCGGGAAAATTTTACCATCCACATATACCACTTTGTCATGGATTTCGACCGATTGGCCAGGCCCGGCGATACAGCGCTTGACATAATTTAGCGACGGATCAACTGGATATTTGAAAATAACGACCTCGCCCTGTTCCGGCTTTTTAAATGACGGCAAACGAAACCAAGGTATATGAAAACCAGTTTTTGTCCAGGGAATTCCGATCCAATCCGGTGTCCGAGTGCCATAAATGAATTTTATACCGAGAATAAAATCACCGGTCAGGATGGTATTTTCCATCGAACCGGTCGGTATTTGATAGGCTTCGATGATGGTAGCTTTTAAACCTAAAGCTATTAGCAGGACAATTCCCCAGGACTTGACCTCCTGCCAGAATTTGCTCCCACTTGTCTTCTTTTCTTGCTTTTGTTCTTTCATAATTTTAATAGCGTGAATTTACAATCTTTAACTCGGAGAACCAATTAAAGTTCTTAAAATTATTCAAAATTTCTCCTCAGATTAGAAATAGCTTACTGATCGAATTCATATTAATCTGAGTAGTGTAAATATTGGAATTATCGCTTAAAAGTTCTAAAAATTGATTAGCTCGAAAATAAAGAAATTCCCCCGCAATTAACTTTTTATAGTTCAACAATAATTCCTATCATTTTCTCCGATTTGACCTTAAATCATTTTATTCCTCTCAAATTTGATAGCGGATTAGCAAATAATAAAATCCTCTCTAATATCTTTTAATTTATTAAATTAGATACGCTTTCCAATTGAACAATAACTTCTGGATTATTCAATTTACTTGGAATTATTTGGAGAATTTGATTAAAATTGCGCGCTTTTTATTTTAATTGGCTTTTATCGTGATGGTTAAAAACGTCGTCGACATACTAATCCAAAATCGAAACAATCGGGCGGACTGGCCGGCTGTAATTTTTAATGAACAAACTTTCACCTATTCTCAAATTTACGACCGATCTATTTACCTAGCCGAGTTTTTACAAAAACAGAAGATACAAGCAGGGCAAACAATCGGGTTGTTATTTCAAAACAAGCCGGAGTATCTAATCGCTTATTATGCTTGCCTTTTGAACGGTTTTTTACCAGTACTTTTGCCGACTTACCTCTCCACAAACAAACTCACCTATAACTTTAATAAGCTAAAAATTGAAGCGGTTCTTTATGACTCGGAATTTCATAAGGTTGTGGATGAAATCGAACTGAAAAAAGGTTCGCCTCTCATAAAAGTACCATCCAGCACCTGGCAAGATACTTCGATTGATAAGACTAATATACCGACGCTATCAACCGATTCGTTTCCAGGAATTAATTACACAAATGAACCAGCTGTGGTATCATTCACCGACGGCAATTCCGGTTTCCCTAAAGCCGTTGTACATAGTCAAGCCGGTTTACTTGCCAATGCCCAAAATTGCGTGAAATTATTCGGTGGTATGCGCGCTGTGCGTTTACTTTGTACCGTACCGGTTTTTCATTTTATTTCCCACAGTTTTATCCCGCATTCTATTAGTTTAGCGGGCGGAACTGTAATTTTAGTTGAAAATTCAAAAACGGAAGAAATCATTCGGGCAATAAATTTAAATAAAGTCAACACTTTGATTGGAACTCCGGTTTTTTTCAAAGAATTCATTAACTATGCCAAAACTGACGAACTTAGTTCTTTGAAACATTGTATCGTTTCCGGGAGCTGTTTAAGTCAGGAAACTCGCCAGAATTTGATAAGGAATCTCGGCGTTTTCGTCTCGGAACTTTATGGAACAACCGAAACCCAGATGGTCTCCGTCGTCTATGATGAAATTGATCAACGTGAATGTAGCATCGGTCAGCCGTTTCCGGAGATTGACATTCGTATCATCAATTCATCCGGTGCGATTGTTACTCCGGGTTCAGTCGGTGAATTGCAAGTTCGCTCATCAGCCTTGATGTTGAATTATTTTGATGACTTGGATAAAACCCATTTTAATCAAACCACCTGGTTTAGTACCGGGGATATTGTGAGAAAAACCAGCGACGGCTCGTTGATTTTTGAAGGAAGAATTTCTGATTCCATCCATAAATTTGGTTATGACATCAATCCTGCTTTGATCGAAAAAGTTTTACGACAGCATCCGGCAATTCACGAAGCAGTGGCTTGCCCTATTAAAAACCCTAATCACGAAGATCAGATTAAAGTGTGGGTATCTTTGCGGGAATCGGCAACCGTTAGCATTGACGACTTGAATGATTTCTGTAGAAAAAATTTACCGGGATATCTTCAACCGGATGCAATCGAAGTCGTAACATATTTTGAACGAGACCTATCCGGAAAAATTCTTCGTAATCTGCATAATAAAAGTTAAATTTTCGCGATAATATGGAGGCTAATTTTGAAAGAATATCAAACTGAAGAAATAAGAAATATCGTGCTTTTGGGACATGGTTCGTCTGGAAAAACCAGTCTGAGTGAGGCAATGCTTTACTCAGCCGGCGCCACGACCAGATTAGGTCGGGTTGATGAAGGAACAACAGTTTCCGATTATCATGATGATGAAATCGAGCGTAAGTTTTCGATTTCCTCTTCATTGCTGAATTGCGAGTGGAATAAAATAAAATTCAACATCTTAGATTCGCCTGGTTACTTAGATTTCGTTGGTGAAGCCAAAGCTCTGACGCGAGTGGCTGACCTAGCACTGATTAACATTAACGGTCAGTCGGGAGTTGAAGTTGGCACTGAATTGGTTTTTAAATTTGCTAAAGAGGATGAATTACCGGTTTGGTTTATTATCAATATGCTCGACAAAGAACACGCGGATTTCCAGAAATCGCTGAATTCGATTCGTTCTTCCTTTACCAAAAAAGCCGTGCAAATGCAGATTCCGGTCAATAGCGGTCCGAATTTCGATACCATTGCCGACATTATTACCCAAAAAGTAATCAAATATAAAAATGACCAAAAAGGTACTTACACCGAGTTAGAACCCACCGATGAAATCAAGGAAAGATTAATCGCTCTGAAAAATGAATTAATCGAATCAGTGGCTGAATCTGATGATGTTTTACTTGAGAAATATTTAAGCGAAGGTACTATATCCGAAGAGGAATTTTTAAACGGCTTACGCAATGCGATTATCAAGCGCAATCTGTTTCCGGTTTTTGTAGCCGCCGGCCTCAACAATATCGGCGTCACGAAAATTATGGATCATATCGTCAATTTTGCTCCAACACCTTCCGCTAAAATTTCAGTCAGCGGCAGTTATAATGGCACTCCGATAACCCGTAAAATTAGCGATAGTGAACCGACTTCTCTTTTCATTTTTAAAACTATCAGCGAAATGCACGTTGGAGAGTTATCCATATTTAAGGTTATTTCAGGTTCGCTAAAAAGTGGAGTTGATCTGCTCAATTCCAACAATGGCAAAATCGAGCGCATCGGTCAAATTTATTGTGTCAACGGTAAAGAAAAGCAAGAGGTCGCTCATTTACATGCCGGCGATATTGGAGCCGTCGTTAAACTTAGATTTTCGAAAACCGCGGATACCTTGTGCGATCAGCGCGCACCGATCACTTACCCGGGAATTTCATTTCCCGAACCAGTCATTCAAATCGCCATAGAGCCGAAATCGCGTGGCGACGAGGAAAAAATCAGCGCCGGTTTACAGTCCTTAACGAGTGAGGATCCAACAATGTCCTGGCATTACGATCCCGAGCTTAAGCAGACGATTTTGTCCGGTCAAGGTGAATTACATTTAGCCATTATTTTACAACGTTTAAAACAAAAATTCGGAGTTGATGTAAATCAATTGCCTCCCCGCATCCCCTATCGAGAAACTATAAAAAAACGGGGTGACTCCAAATATCGTCATAAAAAACAAACTGGCGGTGCCGGACAATTTGCTGAGGTTTGGATGTACGTCGAGCCAGGTCCGCCCGGAAGCGGCGTAGAATTCACCAATACACTTGTTGGGCAGAATGTTGATAGAGTGTTTGTACCTTCGGTCGAAAAAGGCGTTCGCTCAGCCTGTGAAGAAGGAATTTTAGCCGGATATCGTGTCACCGATGTCAAAGCCGTATTTTACGATGGAAAAATGCATCCTGTCGATTCTAAGGATATTGCTTTCCAGATCGCTGGCAAAGGTGCTTTTAAAGAATGCTTTATGAATGGCAACCCGGTTCTGCTGGAACCGATTTATAATCTCGAAGTCATTGTGCCAGAAGAATATATGGGTGACGTAATGGGCGATATTTCAGTAAGGCGTGGAAAAATCCAGGGAGTTAATTCCGAAGGTCCATTTCAAAAAATTACTGCCAAAGTACCTCTGGCTGAACTCTACCGCTATAGCACGGCTCTACGCTCGATGACACAAGGACGCGGTATGCATCGTCAGAGTTTTTCCCATTACGAACAAATGCCCAAAGAAATTCAGGATAAAGTCGTAGCGGCTTCCAGAAAAGAACACGAGGAGTAAATTCGGTGGAATTTGATAAACTCTGGGCACCCTGGCGAATTGGTTATATTACCAATCCCAAATGTGAAGGATGCTTTCTTTGCCGGTATCCATCCGAATCTGATGATAAAAAAAATCTAATCCTTCAGCGTGGTAAATCGGCATTCGTAATAATGAATTTTTATCCCTATAATAA
>JAGNGI010000018.1 GCA_018002295.1 Fidelibacterota bacterium | reverse complement strand
CGGTAATTTCCACTGACATCCTTTTCTCCTTTTGTTTTAATTAACATTTACAATCCAAAATTGGAGAAAAAGATGTCTCTTTTTCAAATCATTTCTTTATCTACCCACACTTTTCTGTGATGAACCACATTAAATAACTAGAATCTGTGCCATTGAAAGTTATAAATAATTGTATAGTTAATCCTCTTCCTAATCAGAAGAGGTTGTGCTCCATTATAAACACTAGAAATTGACCTTTAAGACGATTCTGACCGATAATAGCCCGGGAATACTGTGGAACTTCCAACCATCCCTATGAACTATGTCTGGAATTGTCGGATATTGAACATCGCAATCCCGCCTGGGCGGGACGCTATCCGCAGACCAACGGATTTTTATAACGATTAAATCGTACTGCCCCAAATGAATTCTTCTAACCAGCCTTCCGGCTACGTTAATGTTACAAATCGCGGACGATATCCAGGCCTTGTGGCTGGGGCATAACCCAGCGAACAGGCTGAATCGTTCCATCTTTGCGGATTGTGCGCTCTACCCTTTTACATTTCAATACCGAATGCTCAATGAACAGGTCGTCTTCGATAATTGACCCAAATATATAAGTAGTCCCTTTGATGACAACATTTTTCCCGATGATAGTTGGATATTCGCTACTGCCGGTAATAATGACGCTCGATTCGATGCTCGTATTGTCGCCGATTGTAATGTTACCTTTTATCAAATCGCCGCGCATAATGACACAATTTTTTCCAATGGTCATTTGTTGATTGGGGTAAGTGCTAAGAGAAACATTTTCCTGAATGACCGTGCCAACGCCCAGATGGATGTTACCATTAAGTAGAGAGCCCGCCCGAATTTTTACGCCACGTTCGAGGTGCACACCACTCGAAATATGCACACCTTTGCCGATCTCAATGTCGAGCGGCGGATTGATTTTATCCATTTCCAGAATCCGAATAACTACCTCATCGGCAATGAAAAAATCATTTTCATCCTCGATATAAATTATATCCCGCAGAAGTTTCCACACCTTTCGGCGGGCAATATTCTCCATTTCCTGTAAAACACTCTTGACGTTAAAACCGATTACTGCACTTTCGTCGTCAACCGGATAAGCTTCTACTTCAATTTTATTAGCATTGAAAAGACCAATTATATCGGTTAAGTATAATTCACCCTGCACATTATCCGGAGTAAGTTGATGGATAAATCGCTGAGCGAGGTCAAATTTCATCGCATAAACGCCGGTATTATATTCCGTGATTCCCAGCAATTCCGAACGTTTAAATTGATATTTTTTACCATTATACACAGTCGTATAAAATCCGCTTTCGGGAATTGCTAGAATATCTTTATGCTCCTTAATTTCAATAACGCGTCCCTCATCTTCTCCTGAGGGCTCACCGGTAGCTGTTCTTGCCGGGACGCGGATAATTCTACCGTAGCTATTAGCTTCCGGTTCACCTTTATAATTTCCCGTTAGCAAAGCTAAACCACAACCGGATTGTTCAAAACGGCGTTTAAGTTCGCTGACCACGGCTGGTGTAATCAATCCCATATCACCCGGGAAGATATAAATGTCTTTTATGTGGCCATTCTGGCTAATGGCTGAAAGTGCCTCTTTCACGGCATGCCCGGTACCTTTTTGTTCGGTCTGATAGACAAAAATGCGATTTGCTCTTTTCCCTGCTGATTCCGCCACTTCACAGGCTTTAATACCCACGACAATTATCTGATTGTTAGAAGCCAAGCCTTTACTGGCGGCATTAGCGACGCGCACCACAGTCGGCACACCCCAGATCTCGTGTAACATTTTAGAACGTTCGGATTTAATTCTTTTGCCATGACCGGCGGCTAAGATAATAGCTACCGAACCCTGTTTCGGATCTATTTCACCACTCAAACTATGTAAATATTCAACCAGATCGTTATTGCCATTGTTTATTGACATTTTCGTCTCCGTCAATTTATCTCCATGTGTGAGAACAATTAGATTTCCTACAATATTGTAATAATATAAAGAAAAATAACCGGCGCGGCGATAAAAAATGAGTCAAAGCGATCCAGCACCCCACCGTGGCCGAGCAATAAATTGGATGAATCCTTGACTTCGGCGTCCCGCTTAAAAGCCGATTCGACAAAATCACCAGCCTGTCCGAATACTCCCGCCAGTATACCAAAAATAATTAATTGCATTATGCTCATAAAATCCGGCGCCCAACCTAAAAAATAAAAAATGAGTACGGTCAGCACAGCACCAAATAGTCCGCCAATGCAACCGGCATAGGTTTTATTAGGACTAATTTTAGGTGCGATCTTGCGACGTCCCAGCCACTTTCCGATTATAAAAGCCAGTGAATCACAAACCCAGATCGTAACAAACAAAAGAAATACAATCGAACGCCCCCTACCAGGAATATTGCGCATTAAAATTATAGTCGAAGTTAACACCGGTAAATAAACAAAACCGAACAAGGTACTGGCAAGATCAACCGTTACGTTTTTGATCTGGTGCACCAAACCAGCTAGTAAGAGCAAAACTACCAATCCTATCAGTAAATAAAGTAGCAGTGCACCCGGAAGATAAAAACTGGCAAGTTGCCAAATTACTCCGGCTAAAACACCAGGCAAAAGTAGCGGCGCAATTCCTTTTTTTCGCATCAAAAGATAAAGTTCAACCTGCGCGATGAAAACCATTACCGTTATAAAAAGAACGAAAGGAATTCCACCTAAATGAATCAAAAGCAAAATGGCTGGAATTCCAATTATATTGATTAGCATACGAGAAGCGAAGTTATTCATTAAAAAAACCTGATTTCATTGTTTCGGGGAATCATTATTTCCCCATTTAAGAACTTTAACTTTCACCTTGCCGGTACCGTCATTGACCAACCCAATTTTTCGGGCGGCGGCGTACGATAAATCTAAATCGCGACCGGGCACAAATGGTCCGCGATCATTAACAACCACAGTAACCGATTGACCAGTTGGTGGATAAGTCACTTGCAGAACCGTCCCAAACGGCAAAGATTTATGAGCGGCTGTCATTCCGTTCATATCGAAAACTTCCCCACTGGAAGTTAATTTACCATGGAAATCCGCTCCGTAATATGAGGCAGTCAAAACGGCGGTCCTGTTAGAATTCTTGAGCAAGAGCAACGTATTCTTATCGTCATTTGTCGCACCAGTTTTAGGTGAAGTATAGAGGTAACGCGGCGCGGAAGCACAACCCATAAAGCCCAACATCATAAACAGTAATAAAATGACGATTAGGCTTAGACTTCGACTCGTCCGATTATATCTCGCAGACAACTTATTTTATTCTCCGTACAATATTGTTCAATGAAATCAAGCATTTCGCCACAGACTTTAGGATTAAAAAAATTGGCTGTCCCAATCTGAACCGCATGCGCTCCCGCCAATAAAAATTCAATCACATCCGCCCCGCAACTGATTCCTCCAATTCCGATAATTGGAATATCAACTTCTTTGTAAGTTTTAATAATATGGGCAAGGGCGATCGGCTTGACCGCCGGTCCGGAAAGCCCCCCGACTACAGTATTAAGCTTCGGACGACGTGTATGAATATCAATCGCCGCCCCGTAAACCGTGTTAATCATCGAAATTGCATCAGCTCCGTTTTCCTGAGCGGCTAAAGCCAGAACCCGGATGTCAGTGACATTCGGCGAGAGTTTAATTATTAGAAATTTATCGGTAGCATGACGCAGTTTCTTGACCAATTGTCCCAGAATTAACGGGTCTCTCCCGAATTCAATGCCACCCTCGCTAACATTCGGACAGGAAACGTTGATTTCAAAAGCCGCTATCCATTGGCGATCGGACAATTTTTTAACCACCTGAACATATTCTTCATCTTTGCGACCGGCTATATTGACAATTACTTTGCCACCATAAGCCGCCAGAAATTCTCCCTTCTCTTCCAGAAATTTATCAACTCCGATATTTGCCAAGCCGATTGAATTAAGCATTCCGGAGGTCACTTCGGCAATACGCGGCGGCGGATTACCAACGCGAGGCTCGAGCGAGATTGATTTGGTCACAATTCCGCCATAAAGCTCCGGATCAATCAAATCGGCTATTTCATCGCCGTAACCATAAGTACCGGAAGCCGTTAAAAGTGGATTCCTAAGAATAAAATCTTCTCGTAACATTATACGAAAATCAGTCATTTCCAGTCCAACTCATTGGCGTTAAATACCGGACCATCCTGACAAACCAAACGCAGAGGTTGTTCCGACGGATGAAAATGGGGAATTGCACATCCCTGGCAGATTCCGAGTCCGCAAGCCATTACTTTTTCTAATGACAATTGTAAATCAAAGTGGTTTTCGCGAGACAAATGCCATAAAGCACTCAGCATCGCTTCCGGACCGCAGGCATAGACGCTGAATGGATGCGGAATCGCTCCCAGATTATTCCGGAGACAATCTACTATTGTGCCGCAATACTCGACTGATCCGTCTTCGGTCGCTATATATTTTTCCCCCGATAATAATGATAATGGTGGTAATTCATCTTTAGAACGCACCCCTACAAAATTCCAGATGGTATTATTTGACTTATCTAATTTCTGATTCAGGAAAAGTAGCGGTGCCAAACCGACTCCACCGGCTATCAATACATGATTGTTATATTTGATATTGAAAGTATTTCCTAAAGGACCTAGAACTCGAATTTTCTGGCTGGGTTGCCATTGACTCATAATAGAGGTCAGACACCCGACTTTTTTATATAGAATGGTTAGATTTTCTCGATCCACTCCCGCAATGCTAAAAGGACGGGGAAACAATTGTGGGCGTTCAGGAAAATAAAAGTTCACAAACTGGCCGGGTTGCACCGACTGACTGATTTCGGGAAACGCAAATTCCATTAAATAGGTATCGGTAGCGACCATCCGGTTAGATAAAACCGTGGTATCTTTTAATACTCTCATTCAACCTTTTCCGGCTTTTGGGTCTCATTTTCCTCGGATTCACTCCCCTGAGCTAAGGCATCTTCTATTTCCTTGAGTTGATCATAAGCATTTGCCATTATTTGGTAATATTGCCCATTGGGATAAGTGTCAAGGTAATATTTGTACCAGGTTAAAGCATTATTCAAGTCACATAATCGGTGATGATAGAAATAGGCTAAATACATAACCGCTTTCTCCGCGGCTTGGCAATCGGTATATTCCTTGGCAAGCTTTTCGTATATTGTTATCGCAGAATGCAGATCAGTCTGGTCTAAATTTTCGGCTTTTACCAATAATGAATCGGCTTCGACTTCGCGGGCGGAAGTATTAAGCGGCCGTTTCTCAATTTCGGCTAAATAGATCGACTCCGGAAACCACTGCTTAATCTGGTTAGCATATTCGTTAGCCTTTTCGATATTTTGCCGGTCGCTGGCAATTCGGTAAAGACTGTAGAGTGCTTTATCTCGTAAAGAATTATAAGGGATTTCGTAGGCAACTTTTTCAAAATAGTAAATCGCGCTATCGGGTTGATTAAAACTAAAATAAAATATTTCAGCGATTTCATAAAGGGTAGTGTAATATTCTTTGAAAACTGCTAGCGTGTCAATTGTTTTCTTCTGGGTTGTGTTTTTCTTTTCAAGCGCCTTCTTCAACTCCGATTGCTCCTGGTCAACTGGGAGCGACTCGCCGATGGTATCGTTTTCAGTCGGCGGATTCAGGTCAATCGCGGCAACCTGTTCACTTAGAGCGGCAAGACGATTATAAATAGTATTAAATCGTTTGATTTCAGAAGATTTATTGCGACATTCAAAAGCCCGCAGGGTATTAACCTCGATTTTGACAACATTATCATATTGAACAGCGGCTTTGGTATAATCATGAATTTGAGTCATATACAACTCGGCTAAGTGATAGCTGGCTTCCGCCGCAACCGGTTTACCTTTATAATCCTCAATTACCTTGGTCAATCGAGAGATTGCGGCATCGTAATCTTGTTGAGCGAGATAAATCAATCCCAATTGCAGTTCCAGATCACCCCAGATTTTCTCATTAGCCTGATCATTTAATTTTTCATTAATTAAATCAATGGCTTTATCATATTGACCGGACTCTCGATAAATTCGCACCAGGAGAACCTGCATCTTATCGCGTAAGATTAAAGAAGGCGAAAACTGGTCAATTTTTTTAAGATTTTTAATGGCTTCTTGTGGTCTGTTTAAAGCCAGGTCAATCTCGGCAATACGGAACTGAGCTTCGGCGGCAATATCGAAGCTTCCCCCAACTTCAGTCGCTTTTTGATAATAAAATAAAGCCGAGTCATAGGCACTGTCTTTAAAATACAATTCACCGATTGATAAATAGAGCTCCGCTAGAAGATAATAATCATCCGTAAGGTTCATGATTTTTTTCCACTGGAAAAAAGCTAACTCGCGTTCGTCCAGCTTCCACAAATTACGTCCATACCAGACCATTGCCTCAGGATATAATTTGCTCTGAGGAAATTTGACAGCAAAATCCTCGAACTTCTGACGGGCAATTCGGTAATCGCCTTTATAATAATGCGACATTGCGATTATATAGTATGAATCATCAACCCAGCGACTCTCCGGATATTGAGTGATTACCTTATTAGCCTTTTCTATCGCGGTATCAAATTTTTTCTTCAATGCCGGGCTGATTTTTTCATCAGGAAGGGTTTTAAATTCTTTTTCCGCTTCACGAAAATATTTTTCGGCATTGTAATAGGTATTGTAATAGGCACAATTCGACAAGACCAATATCAGCCCTATTAAAAACAGGGTTTCGATAGATTTTACCGTGATATTATTTTTCATATTTTTTTGGCAAACTCAGATTAATATCAAACCTGCATCAGCAGATATTGGTACTCCCGATTAAATTGGGGCAAAATTTCATCAGCGGCTCCTTTTAGGAATAAATCGGTAAAAGGAGTCAATACCGTCTCAACAATATTAATTTCTACTAAAAAGGCACCATTTTCTTTAGCAATTAATGGCAGATCAGCCGCAGGTCGTACCTGAGCAGATGTCCCTACTGAGAGAAACAGGTCAGCTTGTTGAGAAGCACGATATGCCTCTTCGTAAGCTTGTTTCGGTAAAGATTCACCAAACCAGACTACGTTCGGGCGAATAAGACCGCCACAATAACAGCGTGGAATATGGTCAAATGAACTATTATAAATTTCATCAAATTCGGTGGCGCTATATTGCTGACCGCATCGGATGCAGTAATTTTCCATAATCGTTCCGTGAAGTTCTAATACATCGCGGCTACCCGCTCGCTGGTGCAAACCGTCTATATTTTGGGTAACTAAAGTAAATTTTGACACCATTTTCGCCAATTCAACAAGAGCATAATGTCCGGCGTTAGGTTGACAACCTTCGATAATTTCACGCCGATGTTTATACCACTCACTGACCATAGCCGTATTTAAATAAAACGATTCAAAACTGGCTAATTCCTGAGGAGATAGTTTAGTCCATAGACCGTTTTCCCCACGAAAAGTTGGGATGCCGCTGGGTGCCGATATGCCAGCACCAGTTAAAACCACAACTTGCCCGCCTTGACTGATCCGTTTTCGAGCAACTTCATTGGTAATTAAATTCATCAACAACCATCTATATTTACTTTAAAATTACAACCATTCACTTAGAATTTAGATTCAATTATTCATCAAACCAATGAATTAATCCATCTTCGAAAGGATAGGCTAAAGCCGGATGTTTGGGAATAATCCGGATAGTGTAGCCGTTCAAACCGCTTTCCCAATTATTGATTTTATCAACGTACACGTATTTTTTGGAGTCAACTTTTGTTTCAAATTTCATTGAACTGAATTTCCCGTCAATGATGTCGCCGTTAGGATCAACGCGACCATAATAAATTTGAACATCCACATCATCCACCTGCAAACCGTCCAAATATATTTCCGCTCGAATCTCCAGCTGGCTATTTACCGATAATTCTTCGATTGACCCGGAGGTAACTTTTAGGAAGCGAACCAAGTCCCAATTTTCACGCATTTTCTCTTTCCAGTGCGCCAATTCTTTGGCAACGGTATAGTTATCCTTAGACAACTCATTGGCTCTCACGGCGGCTGGATAGTAAATCTGATCAAGGTATTCACAAACCATACGATTGGAGTTATATTGAGGACAGATGGCTTTCATTGATGCTTTGATCATAGCAATCCAATCACGGGGCAAGTCATCATTATCGCGTTCGAAAAAGCTCGGAATAATCTCGTTTTCCAGAACATTGTAAAGAATATTAGCTTCTTGACGATCCCAATAGTCAATATCCTCATAAATGTCACGAGTTCCGATCGCCCAGCCGATTCCCGGAGTATAGACTTCATCCCACCAGCCGTCAATTGTACTGAAATGTAAACCGCCGTTAGCGACGGCTTTCATTCCACTGGTACCGCAGGCCTCCAAACCACGACGCGGAGTATTCAACCACAGGTCACAGCCCTGTACCAAATAACGAGCCATATTCATATCATAATTTTCCAGAAAAACTACGCACTGATAAAATGGTTCTTCCTGGGATAGTTTCAAAATACGCCGAATAACCTGTTTACCTTCTTCATCTTGGGGATGAGCTTTACCAGCAATAATAATCTGAACTGGAAAATTTTTATTCGTCAATATCTTAGCTAATCTTTCGGGATCAGTGAAGAGCAGATAGGCTCTTTTATATGCGGCAAAACGCCGTGCAAAACCAATTGTCAAAGCGTCCGTGCTTAAAATACTTTTTACTCGCGCGATTATATTTTGAGGTTTACCGAGAGTAACATATTGCCGATATAATTCACTGCGGGCATAAGCTACTAAACGTTCCCGGCGACGTTCATGAGTGCGCCAGAGTTCGCCGTCCGGAATTTTATCTACTTTATTCCAGATAGTCTTACTCGCCGGTTCACGTCGCCAATCCGGTCCGAGATAACGGTCAAATAAATCAGACATTTCTTGTGAAATCCAGGAGGCTTGGTGGATTCCGTTAGTAACATAGTCAATGGGAATTTCTGTAGTGAGAATATCCGGCCAGAGAGATTCCCACATTTCCTGGGCAACCTGTTGATGTAATTTACTGACAGCATTGATCTTACTACTCAAATTTATGGCTAGAATTGCCATCGAAAAATGTTCGGAATTATCGTCCGGATCGTTACGACCCAACGCTAAAAGTTCATTAATTTCTATTCCTACTTCCCGGCAATACTCATCAAAATAGCGTTTTATCAGATCAGGGTGAAAAAGGTCAATTCCGGCTTGAACAGGAGTATGGGTGGTAAAAACTGAAGCCGCTTTAATAATTTCAAGCGCTTCGTAAAATGTCAGACCGTTGTTTTTTACAACATTCCGAATCCGCTCTAATCCCGAAAAAGCCGAGTGCCCTTCATTCATATGGCAAATAAATGGCGTGGCATCGAGTATTTGAAGAGCCTGAAAACCACCCATTCCTAAAATAATTTCCTGCTGAATTCGGGTTTCGGTATTGCCACCGTACAATTCAGCTGTAATCTTTTTATCTGCTTCTGAATTTTCGGCAATATTGGTATCAAGTAAATATAGCGGAACGCGACCAACCTGGGCTTTCCAAATCCGAGCATAAACCAAACGACCGGGAAAAGGCACTTTAATCAGTAATTGTTTACCATCAGAACCTTTTACCAGAGTCAGCGGTGAATTATAAAAGTCATTGACAGGGTATTCTTCTTCTTGATAATCATCAACATTTAAGACTTGCTGAAAATAGCCGTACTGATATGAAAGTCCAACGGCCTGGAGTGGAATACCAAGTTCCGAAGCTGATTTAAGGTGGTCGCCGGCTAATACACCCAGTCCTCCTGAGTAGTCCGCCAGACATTCGGTAATGCCATATTCCATCGAAAAATAGGCAATATTGAGGTGGGAATTGTATTTGCCGCTCTTTTCGAACCAGGTTTGGGAGTTTAAGGACTGTTTGAATTTGTCATAAACCCGACGCAGTTGGTACAAATAGCTATCATCTTGGGCACGCGTTTCCAGTACATCTTGCTCTACTCTATTCAATAGAGCCACTGGATTATGGCGCGTCTCTTCCCACAAATCCATATCCAGCCGCCGAAAGAGATCGCGAGCATCGGCATTCCAGGTCCACCACAAATTATAAGCCAGCTCACGCAATTCTTCCAATTTCTTAGGCAGAATTGGTTTGACAGTAAAGGATTGAATAGGCTTCATTAATTTCCTCAGCTTTAAAAATCAGTGCCTAAATTAATCAATTGTCTTCTTTCCTACAAAATAATGAAAACAACCACAAAGTAATAAAATTCGATAGAAAAACCACTATTGTTCGCGATTAATTTCGGCTCCCAGTTGCCGAAAGCGTGGGACGATATCTTCATAACCCCGATCAATCAGTTCAGCTTTCTCGATTTTACTTTTACCTCGGGCGATTAGGGCGGCAATTACAAGTGCAATACCAGCCCGAATATCAGGACTGACAATTTCCTGCCCTTTAAGACGCGTCGGACCTGAAACAAGCACACGGTGCGGATCACACTGCACAATTTGAGCACCCATCGTCACCAGTTTGTCAACGAAAAACATACGGGATTCGTACATCCAATCATGGCAGAGAGTCGTCCCTCTGGCTTGGGTTGCCAATACGACCATCGGACTCATCAGATCAGTTGGGAAACCCGGCCAGACTCCTACCTGGACTTTCGGAATGGCTCTGATATTTTTGGACGGCTTAATCACCAACGTTTTTTCATCAAGGAACGATAACTTTACTCGCATTTGGTCAAGGATAAGATTGATGATCGTCAGATTTTCACGATTGGCATCGTGAATAACGACTTCACCGCCGGTGCAAGCCGCGGCAATCGCGAACGTTCCAGCTTCAATATGATCAGGCATAATGCGATGTCGAAATCCCCTTAGTTTTTTAGTTCCGGTAATTGTTAAGCGATTGGTACCGGCGCCTTGAATTTTAGCTCCCATTTTCACTAAAACTTTAGCTAAGTCTTGGACATGCGGTTCTCCAGCCGCATTATCAAGGGTAGTTTTCCCTTCCGTCATTGCCGCCAGCATCATTGCATTTTCAGTAGCGGTCACTGAAGCCTCACGCAGAAAAACATAATTTGGTTTAGGGCGCTTTAATATTAGCCGATAGCCGTGTTCAATTATATTGACTTTTACTCCCAACGCCTGTAACGCGTCGAAATGTTGGTCAACTTTACGTCGTCCGATTACACAACCGCCCGGTGGTACCATTTCAACTTCACCAGTACGCGCCAGTAGAACGCTTAAATATAGAATGGAAGCGCGTAGAGTACTGGCTAATTTATCATTTAGGCGCGATTTATTGACCGATCCGGTAATTTGACATTTATGAGCGGATAGCATCTCCACCGACTTCCCTAAATCGCTCAGGATTGCTAGCATTGAACGAACATCGCTAATATCGGGTAGATTTTCCAGAATACAGGGTTCATCGGTCAAAACGGTCGCGGCGATAATCGGCAATGCCGCATTTTTATTCCCGGCTACCCTGATCTCACCGGATAAATTGCGATTACCTTCAATGATAAATCTGGACATAATTACCTTTCATTACGTTAAAATTTTCCAAGCAATTCGACTTCAGTTTCCAATTCCAACCCGAGTGTCTCTTTGGCTTTGGTTTTAATTATTTTAATCAACTCGTAAACATCTTTAGCGCTGGCATTTCCATCATTTTCGATAAAGGCGGCATGTTTTGGAGAAATGACAGCGCCACCAATCCGCAATCCTTTCAAGTTCAGCACCTTATCTATCAAGTAACCTACTGAAGAAGTAGGTAGGTTAAACTGTTTTTGGGCTTCTGGTGAGAGGTTTTTAAAAATGCAACCGGCGGAACGACGGGGTTGGAAGGATTTTCTACTTTTCCACTCTTGAGCAACGATTCGAGCCTGTTCGACATTGCCCATCGTCAGAATTAACTCCACCCACAATACAACTTCTCGCGTCTTTTGTAAAATGCTAAAATCATAATCGAACTGAAAATAAGCATTGTCCACTATTTTTGGAGAGGTTCCATCAATCAATTTTGCGCGATAAACCAGATCGCCGAAATAGGTGTGCGCTCCATGCATGTTCATATAAACTGCGCCACCCACGCTGGACGGTATTCCGCTAAACCATTCCAAGCCGGTTAAGCCTTGCTCAAACATTTCTTGAATTAAGGTATTATTATAAAATCCGGAGTCAACTCGGACGATTTTTTGTGGTAAATTTTCCGCTTGAATTTCTTCTGTTCGAGACGCTGTCAATGGATCATATCTCGGAATGATTCGGCTAAATTTAAGATTTGCTGGACAATCATCAATAATTTGCCAGGATTTAGATCGGTTGACAATTATCAAACCGTCATATCCGTCATCCGAAACCAGTAAATTACTGCCGCAACCAATAATTCGAAATGGTACCTGAAAGGCAGTGGCTAATTTGATGACCGCTTCGAGTTTTTCGGTATCTTCGACAATCACCAGTAAACGTGCATTGCCACCGATTCCGAAGGTGGTAAATTTGGCTAACGGCACTTCTTTTTGAGCAGTGATATGATTTCGGCTTAGTTCAGAGACGAATTCTTCTGATTTCTGGATACTTGATTTATCTTGATTAGCTAACACGTGCTAAATTAATACTACCTGACGTTAATTATTATAAATTTTTATCATAATTCTGACAAATAGCCTTTAGTAAAAAGATAAAATTAAGAACCTGACAAATTAATAGGTAATCGATCAAAAATAATTTTTAAGGTCATTATTTTTTGCGGAAAAACTTTTACTTTCAAACGATAGGGATCGGATATTTCCAACGGGGCAATAATATGTTCTTCGACCGTAAGGTAACGGGCGGCTTTGATTGGAATATAAGTTGCTATTTCGCCAACGATTATGTTGCGGGTTGGATTATACAATCTGAGGACTACATCTTTTTCATCCTCAGTGGGTTTGAGAGCCGAATAAAACAATGTATCCGGGGTAACCTTTAAAAATTGCATTTTCGCCGGTAAGTATCCATTTGTTTGATCCATCTGTCGTATAATTATCGGGTTATTGAAAATTATAGCCTCAGTTAAAATATCGCTGGACGTCCAATCGGATAATCGCGGATAAATAGATAAATGAACCTCTGTCTTTTCGTTGCGTGATAAAATAGTGCCGCCGGTTTTTTTTGATCGAACAATTGGAAAATCACGGACCAAGGTTAATGTCAAGACGTTATGCTTGCCTTTTAATAGTTGGTATTCGTTGATGCCGTCGCTAAATATGGCAAATCCTCCCGATTCATTGGAAACTCCGACAAAATTGCCCATACTCAATGCTTGGCAATGAAGATATTGCGGGCTGTTAAACGGGCGCGTCTCAACCGAAAAAAAGCCATCAGTATAAGTATTCTCCGGTACAAACTCAATGGGAAAACAAATTTTTATCATATGGTCATAGGCATGATCATTAATTTCTATTTTTAAATCAATCATTCGCGAAAGGCTACTTAAAGTTACTACCTCACTAATTTTGATTGTCTCATGCCTGGGACTGCGACGCGAATTTTTCCAATTGAACATTTCTGGAATTTCCCAAAAATATTCGATTTTATAGGCGGCGGCTTTAGGAGAATTATAAAGCAATTTGATTTGAGGATGGAGCTTTTTTGTAGTAAGGGGAATATGAGTCGCGGTTTTATCCTCAACACTGAATCGTCCCAGATCAATTTCATCTTGAAAATAGGCAACTTCCGAGAAAAATTCACCGGTCTCTTTGGCAAATATTTCCAGCGTTCCATTCTGATTAATTTCAACTCGTAAGAAATCATTCTCCAACGAATTGCGCTCGGCGCTGATCGGCACAGCCGAGTATAATTTCGGCTTGCCCTTCGGATCAATTTCAAAAGTTTTCCAGCCCATCCCGGGCAGGTCACGCAATTCTACTAAACAACGATATTTCGCTTTATCTGCCTTGTCGTACTTAAATAGTGTTTCAGTCTCCTTATGGAGAACTCGAAACGGAATTTCGCGTCCCCCCACCTCTTTAGCAATGATTGTATCTCGATTAATTAGGGATGGCAATTCCACGACAAATTCAACAATTTCAGATCGGTTATATGGCAAAGGATTAAATACCGTAAAGTAAATATTATTAGGATTATAATCATCAATATGAATATTATTAACAACTGCCGTAATTAAATCCTTTACCTGCTCTTCGATCCGATTCATCAGTCCAGTTTGAGTGGTACTAAGTGACTGGATAAATTTATTGGGATTAGTATCTACGAGATAAGTAAATGTCTGGTTTTTTAGAAATTCCTCCCAAATATGGTTGGTTGACTTCGGCCTAATTTTCGGCTGTAAATATTTCATAATTAATGACCACGGTTCAACAAAATATTGAATTAGGTTCTCAAGACGATGATTACTTAAACCAATCAACACGCTATGTCTTAGATAATAATCGAACTGAGTCTCGGTACAATCTTCAGTTTTTTCTAAACACATTTCCCCCTTGTATTCACTTATTTCACGCGAATCAATCTGCTCTTTAATTTCCCAAATACAATCGGCCAGAGATTCAATTTTCAAATCAGAAGAAAAAATCGAAGCCAATTTTTCAATATAAGTTGGCATGGTTTCCCAGCTTTTTTTATCATTGAACAGATAAACCAAGACTCGATTGGGATTATGGCTGAAATATTCGCGGAACGTCTCCTGAATTTTACTTTTTGCTAAATTTAAACGATTAGGATTTAAGAAAACCACGCGACTGACCAATAGTTGGGTACCATCCAAGCCTTCCCAGATAAACTCGGTGGTATTTTTATCCATTAACTTTATATCGTAGTCAATTAAAACAGCATCAATATTGAAACCAGCCAAAATCTGGGGCGTCTGTGAATTGCGTCCGCGCATCGCTGGTAAATGAAAGTATTTTAAAATGTCACCGATTTTGTCCCCTTCCTGATGGCCAATGAGAAGATTACGAATCAACAATTCACCGGAAATATGTCCGGAATGAAGTTGAATGAAAAACGGTCCGAAATAAATTTTTTTCTCTTCGACTAATTGGCGAACTAAATCCGTTTTTTCCGGGTGACTTTTCAAATATTCGCACAAAGGGTAAATCATTTGGTCAAAATGATACACCCCTTTCTGCGTTCCTTCTTTCAGGCTATTTAAAAGATTATCAATCAACTCATTTATTTCCGCTTGAGAAGGAAAAGGTAATGAATAATAGGGATTATAAATTGGTATGCAATACAAACTGTTATTAACGATCGACATTACATCTACTTTTTAATTTCATACAAGCCGAATTTGCCCAATCCAACTTGTTTTCTAAAATATATCACATATTTAGTGAAATTTTCAATTATTTTTTAAAATTAATAGATGAAGATTGGTATTAATTTATCGGCTGTTAAAAATCGGACTGGATTTTTTCAAATAATTAACCTATTTTTCAACAATTTGCAAACAGAGCCAATATGAATTTAAAAAAGAAAATCAGTATCGGCGGAATGATCGAATTAAGAGACTTGATGATGGTCTCGATTTTCTCATTCCCCGATCAACCGGGTTCAGCCGGAAAAGTTTTGACTTACTTCGGGCAAAGAGGGATTAGCGTTGATTTTATAACCGAAAGCCGCAATTTGGAAGGCTCGGCGGACCTTATTTTCTGTATCAATCAGAAATACAAATCAGACATTACCCAGACGTTTCAGGAACTTTCTGCCATTATCCCAATTAAGGATACTAAAATAACTGAACCAGTAGCGATTATCTCTTTTTATGGCCCTCATTTCCGTGAAAAACCAGCTATCGCCGGGACAATTTGTCAAACACTTGGCGAAGCTGGAATCAATATATTAGGAATTTCAACCAGTATTTCTTCAGTAAGCTGTGTAATTAACGAGCATCAGGTTGACGCCGCTCGGCAAGCTATAACTGCGAATTTTAATTTCCCGGAGTAAAAATGAATCTTCCTGATTCATTTACTAGTGACGAAAGTAAAACCCGCGAACAGTTGCTCTGGGAATTACAGCAACTACGTAATCGGATAAACCAGCTTGAAGCCGCTGATCTCGAACGCCGCCGAATAGAAAAATCCCTGAATAAATACGAAAAGAATTTTCGCGAATTAGTCAATCTCCTACCCCAAACTATTTATGAAATGGACAAAAATGGCAAATTTCGCTTTACCAATCAAGTCGGATTTGAAACTTTCGGATATAATCAACAGGATATTGACACCGGAGTTAATTTCTCCCAGCTTTTTATTCCGGAAGAACGGGAAAAACTTAACCGTAATATTCAAAAAATTTATAATGGTAGCGATCTCGAGGGACATGAATATACTGCCTTGCGGAAAGACGGGACAACTTTCCAAGCCCTAATCTATTCCAGTCCTATTTTTTACGATAACAAACCGGTCGGCTTGCGCGGTGTGGTCATTGATATAACCGACCGGAAAAAAGTCGAACAAGATTTGAAGGATTCGCGCGACCAGTTTCGTAACCTTTCGGCGCATTTGCAATCAGTACGCGAAGAGGAACGCTCTTATATCGCCCGCGAAATTCACGACGAACTCGGTCAGGCACTAACGGCTTTGAAAATGGACTTGATCTGGATCAATAAAAGACTAACTACCGCTCAATCCGAAATTGCTGAAAAAATCAGCTCAATGTTCGACCTAATTGATAAAACAATTCAAACTATTCGGCGGATTTCAACCGACTTGCGACCTGGTTTGCTCGATGATTTAGGATTGACCGCCGCTCTCGAATGGTATTGTGAGGATTTTCAAAATCGGACAGGTATTCACTGTAACCTACATCTGCGACCGGCGGAAATCACAATTGATCAGGAACGTAGTATTGCGATTTTCCGTATTTTACAAGAAACTCTGACGAATGTCGCTCGTCATGCCCATGCCAGCGAGGTCAAAGTCAACCTCGGTATTAAAGATCACGCCTTAGAAATGAAAATTGTTGATAACGGCATCGGAATTACTGATGAGCAGGTCAACGATCCCCAAAATCTGGGCTTGGTTGGATTGCGCGAACGCGTTTATCCCTGGAATGGCCACATCGCAATTAAAGGTCGCCCGCAAAAAGGGACAACCGTTCTGGTCTTTATCCCATTGGATGGAAATATCTAATGATAAATTTGCTAATAGTTGACGATCATCCTTTGATCCGCCAGGGATTACGCCAAACCTTCCTTGATACCAACGATATTCGAGTTAGCGGCGAGGCGAGCGATAGTACTTACGCCCTCGCTGAAATTGAAAACCATAACTACGATGCGGTAATTCTCGATCTTTCATTGCCCGGCCGCAGTGGCTTAGATCTTCTCAAACAAATCAAAAACCTCTCACCTTCTCTGCCAGTATTAATTCTCAGCGTTTTCCCTGAAAGTCAATATGCTATTCGGGTATTGAAAGCCGGCGCCGATGGTTATATTAGCAAAGAAAGTCATCCAGATGAACTAATCCAAGCTGTTCGTAAAATCGTAACCGGGGGTAAATACATTTCACCCACGCTTGCGGAAAAATTGGCTAACAGCCTTACCGAAACCACTCAAAATCCCACCCACGAAATTCTTTCAGACCGCGAATTTCAAACAATGTTAGCGATCGCCAGCGGCAAAACCGTCAAGGAAATCGCCGCTGAACTGAACCTCAGCGTCAAAACTATCAGCACTTATCGCACTCGCATTCTACGCAAAATGCACCTGAAAAATAACGCCGAAATTATCTGCTATGCCGTCCGGCTGGGACTAGTGCAGTAGAGTTAATTTTATAAGACAATAATTATTCATTGCGATTCGTAGTCATTTATTGGTTGAATGACACGAGGTCTGCTACTGCGGGATTATTGATTGACGTTGGTAGTTATTATTTAATTTGAAATCCCAATTTTCCAATTGCTTTTCAGCTAAAAACTCGTTATATTACTTACGAGTAACTTACGAGTAATTGATAAAGTGAGAGGAAAAGCAAAATGGCTGAAAAACTTTCGCCCAAGAAACAGCGTTTCGTGAATTTCGTTCACGACTTCACGGAAACCAACAAACGTGCCCCGACTTTCCTCGAGATTATGCACGCCTTGCAAATCAAATCGCCGGGTACAGTCAGCTGGTACGTGCGCGAATTAGAAAAAGCCGGTGTTCTTCGGCGTTCCGGTCCCCCCAATGCCAAACGTGCGTTGTCCATTCCCGAAACGGAGAGCGCTAGCACTTTGCCCCTGCTCGGATTAATTGCGGCTGGTTATCCGTTGGAAGCTATCGAAAACCAGGAGACAATCGCCGTGCCACCAGCCTACATTCACCCGTCTAATTACGTTTTGAAAGTCAAGGGCGATTCAATGATTGACGACAATATTCAAGACGGCGATTATATCATCGTTCGTCAGCAAGCTCAGGCTGAATCCGGTCAAACCGTAGTAGCATTTATCAATAATGAAGCCACTTTAAAACGCTATTATCCCAAAGCCGGTGGTGTCGAACTGCATCCACGCAATCCGGCTTATCCGGTTATCAAAGTCAAACCGGGAGATGAATTCCGACTCGGCGGAGTGGTGCTGGCCGTGTGGCGGGTGTACGAATGAATAAAACCACCAAGGCGCTAAGACACGAAGATTTTTATATACAATATATTTGTTCTTCGTGCCTTCGAATCTTAGTGGTAAAAAAATAAGGAGCAATCATGTCAACAAAACAAGTTCCCTTATCGCCAAGAGAAGAAGAAATTGCTAAAAAGATTGTAAGTGCCGCTTTTAATGTTCACCAACATCTTGGCCCCGGTCTGCTGGAAAAAATATATGAAACCTGCTTTTGTTACGAACTTAGCAAGTATGGACTTCATTACCGTCAACAAGTTGAGATACCAATTACTTACGATAACATAGTATTTGACGCCGGTCTGCGCTTAGATATCTTGGTGGAAGATTTGGTAATATGCGAACTCAAAGCTGTTACAGAAGTGAACCCGGTGTTTCAAGCCCAAGTTTTGAGTTACTTAAGGATAACCGGAAAACGCCTTGGTTTTCTTATCAACTTTAATGTTCCTTTAATCCGTGACGGTATTCAGAGAATAATTTTATGAAGAGAAACGCCAAGACACTAAAACACGAAGATGCTTCTAATTCCATTGATCCAAAAATACCTGTCCGATAAAAATAATAAATATCCCTTTGTGTCTTCGAGCTTTAGTGGTAAAAATAATAAATATTCCTTTGTGCCTTCGAGCCTTAGTGGTAAAAATAATAAATATTCCTTTGTGCCTTCGAGCCTTAGTGGTAAAAAATGTCCGAATCGGTTTTACATATCCGTCTCTCTGATTTTGAACTCCAGGTAGAGCGTATGCTGGACTCGGGTCTGCGTACCCGCGCCATTGCCGTGATTTCCTCGCATCATCCAAACGGTACGATCGTCTGCGCCTCACCGGAAGCTCTCAGCGAAGGCATTTATCCCGGCCTGAAAGTCACCATCGCTCGCAAAATGTCGCACAGCGTGGCACTCCTGCCCTACAATTCTACTCTTTACACTAAAATCAATCGGTACGTTTACCAAACTATCACGCGCTATTCGCCAGTCATCGAGCCAACCGTTTACGGTCAATATTTCGCCGATTTGAGCGGCATGCATGGCATCTATCGCGACAGTCTGCAGGCTGGCAATCTAATTGCCCGCGACATTCAATCCAAAGTCAGCCTGCAAAGTCACATCGGCATCAGCGTTAATAAACTCGTCAGTCAAATCACCACTGCCGTTGTCCCAGAAACCATTCACCGCGTTGCGCCGGGCACCGAACCAAATTTTCTGGCGCCACTGAATACCGAAGTCCTGCCGGTAACAAACGAGCCGCCGGTCAATAAACTTGTGCGCTTCCTTTTCCTTTCTCAGGTACAAAACGTCCAGCAGGTAACTACTGAAAGCGAAACCGGCGCTATTCTCTTCGGCAAATATTACCGACGCCTTTTTAGGGAAGCCCGCGGACAGGATAATTCTCCTGTCAGACCACCGCAAAAAACCGACCGCATCACCGAACAAACCGTTCTGACCGCCGACACCAACGACGAAGTTCAATTGCTGGCCGCTGTACACAACTTAGCCGAACAGATCGCTTATCAATTGCGTCGGCGCCGCCAGATTGTTAGAACGCTGAATCTTGAAATTCACTACACTGACGGATTCAAGAGTAACCGCAAAGGCGCCGTCATCGCAAACGACGATACCACTGTCATTGCGGAAGCTAGTCGGCTATTCTCATTAGCCAATTACCGCCGCAACCGCGTCCGAGCCATTATTCTGGACGCAACCGACTTCCAGCCGGTTATTAATCAATTGGACTTATTTCGACCGCCTAAAGATGATCGTCTGTCACAGGCTCTCGACCAAATTCGCCAGAAATACGGCTTCGCCAGTATCGGCAGCGCCGATAATCTTCTGATTCCCTTAAATAAAACCACAAAGGCTCTAAGACACAAAGATATTTTTGGTGCCGTTATTTCAAATAAAAACGTTTCCTGTCCTGATAAAATAGCATTACCAGCTTAAAATGAATTACCAATTCCATAAAAAACTAATTACTACCCAACTCATAATAACTCTTTGTGCACTTGCGCCTTCGTGGTTTACTATGTGCATTAATCCTAAAAACTCTAAGACACGAAGATTAATTAGGCACAAAATATTATCCTTAGCGTCTTCGAGTCTTAGTGGTAAAAAGAAAATAATAAATGAGTTCTTTGTGCCTTTGTGTCTTAGTGGTAAAAATAAAACAATAAATCTTCGTGCACTTGCACCTTAGTGGTTCATTACCATGTTCGTTCACCTTAATACTCATTCCACCTATTCGAAGATGCGCGGGACGGCGTCGCCGCAGGCTTTACTGACGCAAGCCAAAGCCGCTCATCAGACACATTTGGCTTTGACAGAAGTCAACGGTTTGTGGGGCTTTATTCGCTTTGTGCAGTGGGCACGTGAAGTCGGTATCCAGCCAATCGCCGCTACCAATTTGCTCACTCCGAATTTCGACCTCATCCTGCTGGCCGAAAATCAGTACGGTTACGAAAATCTATGCCGCGCTATTTCACGGGTACATGACGATGAAAATCTATCCGTAGCTGAAATTCTGAAGCCGTATGCTAAGGGGCTTTTCGTCCTGGCACATCAGGAAAACGTACTGGCTGAACTCGCGCGTTTCATTCCTGCTACGCATCTTTTCGTAGAACTGCGTCCCGGCGTGAGCGAACAAGAAGCCCGGCGCCTCGCGGAAACCTTTCATCTCGAAATCGTCGCCACCGGCGATGTTTATTTCCTCAAACCGGAAGATCAGAAGACTCATCGCATTCTGCGCGCCATTGATAAAAATTCCACACTTTCGCAACTTGCACCCAGCGATTACAAAAGCGAACAGCATTTCTTTCGCACCGAGAAGGAAATGATTGACCTCTTCCCCAATAGCCTGAATGCTATCAACAACTCGCAGTTTCTGGCCGAACGCTGTAAAACTGACTGGAATTACACTAATACGATTTTCCCCGGTCTTTCACTTAAGGAAACCAATCTCGCTAATCGCCAACTACGCCAATTGGTTTACGATGGGGCTAAAATCCGCTACGGCAAAATTGATCAGGTTGTCAAAAAGCGCATTGAGTATGAACTCTCTCTGATAACCCAGAAAGGCTACGCGCCGTATTTTCTCATTGTCTATGACATCGTCCAGCAGACTCAAACCACTATCGGGCGCGGTAGCGGAGCGGCTTCCATTATCAGTTATTGCCTTTTCATTACGCAGGTCGATCCTATCAAATACAATCTGTGCTTCGAACGCTTTATTCATCCCGAACGGATTGATATGCCGGATATTGATATTGATTTTGCCTGGGACGAACGCGACGCTATTCTGGATTACATTTTCAAAAAATACGGGCTCGAACGCACTGCTATGGTTTCCAACCAGGTTATGCTCCAGCCACGTTCGGCTATTCGAGAAGTCGCCAAAGTCTATGGTCTGTCTAACGAGGAAATCAAAGCCGTCACCAAACGCGTCGGCTACTTTGCCAGAAAAACCGAACTATTGGAATGGCTCAGCACCGATCCGCGTTTTCGCAATCTCGACCTCGATGACACTTTGCGCGAAATTATCCTGCAAAGCGAGAAAATCGTTGGCGTCTTTCAGGTCTCATCAGTACACCCCGGTGGTGTAATCATCGTACCGGACGAAATCCGCCAATACGCGCCAGTGTTAACGGCTACCAAAGGCGTCCAAATCGTCGAATGGGAAAAAGATCAAGTTGAGGATTCCGGCTTGCTGAAGATCGACATTCTCGGCAATCGCTCGCTGGCGGTCGTGCGCGATACTCTGAAACAGATTGGTCTGTACCGCAATAAATTTATGGACTATCATAAAATTCAACCGGTCGGCGATCCGGTTACGCAGGATTTGATGCAAAGCGGTCGCACGATGGGCATTTTTTATATCGAGAGTCCCGCTACGCGCTTGCTATTAAAAAAGGCCGGGCGAGTTGATTTCGAACACGTCGTGATATACTCCTCGATCATTCGTCCCGCCGCTAATCGCTTCATTAATATCATGCTGGAGCGAATTCATGGCCAACCCTGGCAACTCTTACATCCCGACTTGAAATGTTTAGAGGAAAGCTACGGCATTATGGTTTACGAGGAACAGGTTTCAATGGTAGCCCGCGAAATCGCCGGCTTTAGTTATGCTGAATCAGATTACATTCGCAAAGTAATTTCCCGCCCGGCACTGGCGCATCTAGTTCCTATCTGGAAAAAGAAATTCATCAACGGCGCACTGGCGCGCGGTTATTCCCCAAAATTAGCGGAAACGCTCTGGGAAATGATCGAATCCTTCTCAGGTTATTCATTCTGCAAGCCGCACTCAGCCTCGTATGCCATGCTCTCGTTCACTTGTGCTTATCTGAAAGCCCATTTCCCGGCGGAATTCCTGGCGGCGGTAATTTCCAACCAGGGCGGCTATTATTCAACTTACGCCTATCTGAGTGAAGCCCGCCGCTGGGGCATTCAAATCCTGCCGCCGCATATCAACCGTAGTTGGCAAGAATATCGCGGGCGTTGCGACAAAATCCGGATGGGTTTTATGGCGATCCGCAACCTACAGGACAAAGCCGTCGAAGCAATTCTTAAGGAACGTAAAAACGGCGATTTCAAAAACCTCGATGATTTTTTACAGAGAGTTGACCTTGACCTGGCTGACGCTATGGCACTGACCAATGCTGGTTGTTTTGCTGAATTCGAGCCACAATTATCCCACCGTGAAATTGCCTTCAAGGTCGCCAGCTATTACTTACAAAAAGGCGACCGCCGACCGCTTCCGCCTCCAGTTAACTGTCAACCTATCTCTCGGTTGGAAAAACTTACCCTCGAAATCGAATCGTTCGGATTTCCAATTGCGGAACATCCGCTGGAACGCTATCTACCGGTTTTTGCAGGTAAAGTCAAAAAAGCCCGCGACCTGGCGCAATATGTAGGGCAAACAATTAACCTGCTGGGCGTTTACATTACGCGTAAAGTCGCTACAACTAAACAGCACGATCCGATGGAATTTGTCACTTTCGAGGATGGAACCGATATTTTCGAGTGCGTTATGTTTCCGGAATCATACAAGGAATTCGGCGACCTACTGAACTGGGAAACGCTTTTCGTCATCCGCGGCAAGGTCGAGGAAGCCTATAAAACCTACACTGTCACGGTCGAGAAACTCGCCAGCCTGCAACGCACCGTCGAGAAAATGTCGTCAGGACGGCGAATGCTTGTCAAAACGAGTTCCGCAGAAACACATTTTGCTAAGGAATATTAAGATATTACAGAATGAGCGTTTTTAGGTACTTTTAAGCGCTATTAAGCACAGCTAAATTTTACACTTTACTTATAGATAATACTTAAGTATGGATACCCGACTCCGTCGTTAAAAATAGGATAGTAAATCCAAAGGTAACATTTATTGTTAGTACAAAATGTTGATATTTAGTAAACTCATCCTGACTTTACAGTTATTTAAATCAAAGTAAACAGTATCTTACAAATAATTCAGGTCTTTTCTAATTCATCGCATTAATAACAACTTCTTTGTTTTCACAAATGTCTTATCTCTGGACTGGGCTACGATCCTGTAAATATACATTCCACTGGGGACACTATCTCCAAACTTATCTTTAGCGTCCCAGGTAATTCTGTAGTATTTTGCTTCCTGTTCATCATTTACTAAGGTTACTATTTCTCTTCCAAGTAAATCATATATTATTATGTTCACCTTACTTTTGACAGGCAAGCTATAAATTATGTTCGTTATAGGATTAAAAGGATTGGGGTAATTCTGATGTAAAGAATATTCTTCCGGCACTTGGCTCATAAGATAACTAATTCTTGTTACCGCATTGACAGTTACAACAAGTGAGTAATAAGCAGTCAATTCTCCATCAGAAACGCTAAGAGCAACAGTATCTTTACCGGATATATTTTTCTCTACCCAAAAGATAGCGCAATTCAGCGTATCATTTATACCACATAAAATAAAACTACTATGAACGTATGACCAGATTAAACTTGTATCAGGATTGTCAATATCAGAAACCAATCCAGTTAATAGAAGTGTATCCCTAACATTCGAATCAAATGATATAGAATCAGGCATTAAATCTGTAAAATAAGGGGGATCATTAACAGGTAAGACATTAATATTTATTGTATTAGTATCAGATAACCCACCTGGATCAGTTGCTGTAAAAACAAATTGTTCTGAAAATCCACTTGAATCAGGATAAGTTGAAAATATTGTAATATGAGTTAGGCTATCAATAACGGCAGTTATTTTCTCACCACCAGAGATTGTTATAATTAAAGTACTGTCTAGATCGCTATCATCGTAAACATAATCACTTAAATTAATTACTAAAGAATCATCTTCTGCAAAACTTGTGTCTGGTATACCTGACCAGATAGGTGGTCCATTCGGAATAGCACTCGCCTCATTGGAATAACCACTTTCACACCCTGTAATATACACCGCTGTAAGCCGGTAATAATAAACCTGCCCATTTGTTAAGCCAGTATCTATATAAAATGTATCCGTTGAAGAAGAGACAATCACGCTATTGATCAATGTATTGGCAGGAGATGAATTGCCTCGGTAGATGTTATATTTATAAAGATCGGGCTCAGTATTTGGGCTCCAACGGAGGGTTACCTGCTGGTCACCGGAGGTAGCGGTAAGATTCTGGGGGGCAGGTACCTCTTTAACTGTTAAATTTATCGGTCTTCTATAGAGTGTCAGTTCTCTGGCAACTGTATTTGTAATATTACAGGTATAACTGCCAGCGTCTGATGAAGCAATGGAAGGTATTGTATAAGAGCTATCTGTTGCTCCTGATATTGGGGCCCCATCTTTCAACCATTGATATTGATTATGTTCACCACCAACTATAACTGAAAAGGTAAAACTTGAACCCTGATTAACAGTTGTATCCTGTTCTACTCCAACACGATCCTGAGGAGAATATGTAAATTCATCACTTGGAACTCCTATATTGGGCTCTATATCTTCAAATGTGAACTTGTTGTTTTCTATCCATAAACTAAATAATGAGGTTAATGCCGAGAGATTAGGTAGATCTTCAAGTCTATTACTTCTAAGGTCTATATATTTCAAATTTACCAAGTTACTTAATTCAGCTGGTATTGACCCTGTCAATTTATTAAAACAAAGAAACAGATCGGTTAAATTTTCTAAATTATTTATTTTTGCGGGTATCGTCCCTGTCAATTTATTAGAGCCAAGGCCAAGCGAAGTTAAATTTGTCAAATTCCAAATTTCAACGGGTATTGTCCCTGTCAAATTATTAGAACTAAACTCCAGAAGAATCAAATTTACCAAATTACCTACTTCAGGTGGGATTGTTCCTGTCAGTTGATTACCATGAATATACAGATAACGCAAATTTATCAAATTACCTATCTCAGGTGGTATTGATCCTGTCAGTTGGTTATAACAAAGAAACAGATGGGTTAAATTTTCTAAATTATTTATTTCTGCGGGTATCGTCCCTGTCAATTTATTAGAGCCAAGGCCAAGCGAAGTTAAATTTGTCAAATTCCAAATTTCAACGGGTATTGTCCCTGTCAAATTATTAGAACTAAAATCCAGAAGAATCAAATTTACCAAATTACCTACTTCAGGTGGGATTGTTCCTGTCAGTTGATTATTAAAAAGATACAGATTACGCAAATTGGTCAAATTACCTATCTCCGACGGTATTGATCCTGTAAGTTGATTATAACAAAGATCTAGCGTAGTTAAATTAGTCAAACTACCTATTTCAGACGGTATTGTGCCTGTAAGTTGATTATCACCAAGATACAGAACAATCAAATTTGTCAAGTTCCCTATTTCAGGTGGTATTGTTCCTGTAAGTTGATTCCAACCAAGATTCAGATAAGTCAAATTTGTCAAGTTCCCTATTTCAGGTGGTATTGTTCCTGTAAGTTGATTCCAACCAAGATTCAGATAAGTCAAATTTGTCAAGTTCCCTATTTCAGACGGTATTGTGCCTGTAAGTTGATTATGATAAAGACATAGATAAGTCAAATTTGTCAAGTTCCCTATTTCAGACGGTATTGTGCCTGTAAGTTGATTATATTCAAGATCCAGATAAGTCAAATTTGTCAAGTTACCTATTTCAGGCGGTATTGTTCCTGATAGATTGTTACCATTAGGATAACCCCCTAAATCAATTTTCGTTACACGCCCATTTGATACAGTTATACCGTACCAGGTAGATATTGGTGCATCTGAAAGCCAGTTTGTGTTATTTGTCCAGTTATCTCCATTTGTGCTATTATACAGAGCTACAAGTGCGAGAGAGTCTTGATTGGAAACAAAACCTCCTATACTTAAATTTATCGGTCTTCTATAGAGTGTTAGTTCTGTGGCAACTGTATTTGTAATATTACAGGTATAACTGCCAGCGTCTGATGAAGCAATGGAGTGTATTGTATAAGAGCTACCTGTTGCTCCTGATATTCGAGCCCCATTTTTCAACCATTGATATTGATTATGTTCACCACCAACTGTAACTGAAAAGGTAAAACTTGAGCCTTGATTAACAGTTATATCCTGTTCTACTCCAACACTATCTTGAGGAGAATAGATAAATTCATCACTTGGAACTCCTATATTGGGCTCTATATCCTCAAATGTGAATTTATTGTTTTGAATCCTTAAATTTTTTAGTGAAGTTAAAGACGAAAGATCAGGTAAATCTACAAATTCATTGTCATTAAGATCCAGAAAATTCAAATTTGTCAAGTTCCCTATTTCAGACGGTATACCTGTAAGTTGATTACCATAAAGATACAGCCAAGTCAAATTTGTCAAGTTACCTATTTCAGACGGTATTGTGCCTGTAAGTTGATTACCATAAAGCAATAGAGAAGTCAAATTTGTCAAGTTCCCTATTTCAGGTGGTATTGTTCCTGTAAGTTGATTCCAACCAAGATACAGCCCATTCAAATTTGTCAAGTTCCCTATTTCAGACGGTATTGTGCCTGTAAGTTGATTACCATCAAGATACAGATAAGTCAAATTTGTCAAGTTACCTATTTCAGACGGTATTGTACCTGTAAGTTGATTACCATCAAGATACAGATAAGTCAAATTTGTCAAGTTCCATATTTCAGGTGGTATTGCTCCTGTAAGTTGATTACCACCAAGACACAGATGAGTCAAACTTGTCAAGTTACCTATTTCAGGTGGTATTGTGCCTGTAAGTCGATTACCACGAAGATCCAGATCAGTCAAATTTGTCAAGTCCCCTACTTCAGACGGTATTGTGCCTGTAAGTTGATTATAACCAAGATTCAGAGATTTCAAATTTGTCAAGTTCCCTATTTCAGGTGGTATTGTACCTGTAAGTCGATTACTAGCAAGATCCAGATAAATCAAATTTGTCAAGTTCCCTATTTCAGGTGGTATTGTTCCTGTAAGTTGATTATATTCAAGATCCAGATAAGTCAAATTTGCCAAGTTCCCTATTTCAGTGGGTATCGTTCCGGAAAGATTATTACCATCAGGGTAGCCTCCTAAATCAATTTTCGTTACACGCCCATTTGATACAGTTACGCCGTACCAGGTAGATATTGGTGCATCTGTTAGCCAGTTTGTGTTGTTCGTCCAGTTATCTCCATCTGTGCTATTGTACAAAGCTACAAGTGCGAGAGAGTCTTGATTGGAAACAAAACCTCCTATACTTAAATTTATCGGTCTTCTATAGAGTGTTAGTCCTGTGGCAACTGTATTTGTAATATTACAGGTATAACTGCCAGCGTCTGATGAAGCAATGGAGTGTATTGTATAAGAGCTACCTGTTGCTCCTGATATTCGAGCCCCATTTTTCAACCATTGATATTGATTATGTTCACCACCAACTGTAACTGAAAAGGTAAAACTTGAACCCTGATTAACAGTTATATCCTGTTCTACTCCAACACTATCTTGGGGAGAATAGATAAATTCATCACTTGGAACTCCTATATTTGGCTCTATATCCTCAAACGTGAATTTATTGTTTTGAATCCTTAAATATTTTAGTGAAGTTAAAGACGAAAGATCAGGTAAATCTACAAATTCATTGTTATAAAGATACAGATAAGTCAAATTTGTCAAGTTACCTATTTCAGACGGTATTGTGCCTGTAAGTTGATTGTAATCAAGACACAGAACATTCAAATTTGTCAAGTTCCCTATTTCAGGTGGTATTGTGCCTGTAAGTTGATTACCCTCAAGAGACAGCGAATTCAAATTTGTCAAGTTACCTATTTCAGGTGGTATTGTGCCTGTAAGTTGATTAGAATAGAAATTTAGCCAATATAGTTTTGTCAAGTTTCCTATTTTACTTGGAATATTTCCTGTAAGTTGATTAGAGTTTAAATATAAATATCTTAGATTTATCAAATTAAAAATTTCATCTGGTATTGGTCCAGTAATCTGATTATTATCAAGGGTTAACCAATCTAATTTTGTCAAATTACCAAGTTCTGATGGTATTGATCCACTAATCTGATTATTTCCTAACTCCAAATCTACTAAATTTGTTAAATTTCCTATTTCAGGTGGTATTGTGCCTGTAAGTTGATTACCACTAAGACACAAACGAGTCAAATTTGTCAAATTACCTATTTCAGACGGTATTGTGCCTGTAAGTTGATTATTCCAAAGAATCAGACAAGTCAAATTTGTCAAGTTCCCTATTTCAGGTGGTATTGTGCCTGTAAGTTGATTACCACAAAGCCATAGAGAAGTCAAATTTGTCAAGTTCCATATTTCAGACGGTATTGTACCTGTAAGTTGATTGTAATCAAGACACAGAACATTCAAATTTGTCAAGTTCCCTATTTCAGGTGGTATTGTGCCTGTAAGTTGATTACTCTCAAGAGACAGATAAGTCAAATTTGTCAAGTTACCTATTTCAGGTGGTATTGTGCCTGTAAGTTGATTCCAACCAAGATCCAGATAATTCAAATTTATCAAGTTCCCTATTTCAGGTGGTATTGTGCCTGATAGATTGTTACCATTAGGATAATCTCCTAAATCAATTTTCGTTACACGCCCATTTGATACAGTTATGCCGTACCAGGTAGATATTGGTGCATCTGTTAGCCAGTTTGTGTTATTTGTCCAGTTATCTCCATCTGTGCTATTGTACAAAGCTACAAGTGCGAGAGAGTCTTGATTGGTCATAGATGGAGCAATCCATCCTGTATCATAAGAGCTAAAATCACTTGAATTTGCTCCGGAACTACTTGTAGCGGCTTTAACCCAATAATAATATGTCTGTCCTGGAGATGCTGAATTATCATCATAAGTAGTGCTACTCTGCCAATTGCTTAGTGCCGTGGCACTACTTGAATAGTTACTTGTATTGCGGTAAATCCTGTAATAACTTGCTCCGCTTACACTATTCCAGGTAATCCTAACTTTATCTGTATAAGTTCCATCAGATGCTGAAACATTTGCTGGCGGGGATAATTTACGCCATCCTGTATCATAAGAGCTGAAATCACTTGAATTTGCTCCGGAACTACTTGTAGCGGCTTTAACCCAATAATAATACGTCTGTCCTGGAGATGCTGAATTATCATCATAAGTAGTGCTACTCTGCCAATTGCTTAGTGCCTCTGCCCCATTTGAATAGTTACTTGTATTGCGATAAATCCTGTAATAACTTGCTCCGCTTACACTATTCCAGGTAATCCTAACTTTATCTGTGTAAGTTCCATCTGATGCAGATATTCCCGAGGGCGGTTCAAGGGTTTCTAGATTTATAGTAAAAGATTTAGACCCTTCATCGAAGTGCCTCCAAATTCCATTCAGTTTATAATACACTTTTGCAATATAATTTCCCGTTTGCGAAAAAACTCCTTCCCCCTCATATTCGTAGCTACCATTAGGGGCTAAAGTAATAGTACCCACATGCTGCCAATCATAGGGGGTGTCTGGATCCCCTTCTTTTCTTGCACTGACTAAAATATCGTCATAGGTAATAGAAGCTCCGCCATAATTAATAATTTTGAAAACAGCTGTAATACTCTGACCTACATAATAAGGTGGACTTTCTAAAAAGTCTATCCCTGCGGTAATCTCAGGATTGGCAGGATTATGTATATAGGCAGTTTGGCTGGATTCTAAGTTTCCATGTCCCCCATAGTCTGCACCTGTTGTTTCATCGTAATAGTTATCAATCCAGGTGATACGTGCCGTGTTGGTAATTGCCGTCCCATGAGTAGTGTTTGACCCTATATACCGAGCTCTATATTCAAAGGAACATGTACTGTTGGCGCTGACAAGGAAATTCTTCGGACTGCAGGGGGCGCCATCTACCCATCTATAATTCCCACCAGCCAGATTATCCTCAATGCTAACATGAGCATCAGCATTTCCAGTGTTTGACACGATAGTCTTGAAAATCACATCCCGTGAACCATCGGTAGGGTCAGAGCTGGTCAAATCAATAATATCATCGCTATCTGAACGGATGGTTTTGGTAATGGAGACATAGGGGGTAGCACCACCCTGGCGTTCCTCAATAAACTTTATAGGGTTATATGTGTAATTTTCTACCACAGCAGGATTTACATCTGCTTCGTCAACACTACGAGAAGGCCAATAAGGTGAAGTAAATACAGTTCCAGTGTCTGTCCTCTTATCTCTGTCAATTTGAAAATGAAGATGTGGACCTGTTGAGTTCCCATGATAAGGATCAGATATTGCTCCTCCACTCAATCCAATGACTTGACCCTTTAATACGGTTGCGTCGGCTGCTACATCCCTTTGTTTTAAGTGGGCATAAATTGACCAGATCGGGTCTCCATTTGGGGTATTTGGTATTCCTGTATGTTTGATTATTATCAGTCCACCCCACGAGCTACTATTATATGATTTCCAAACAACTCCGTCTGCTATCGACTTTACGGGAGTTCCACTATCTACTCGTATATCGACACCAGGATGACTCCCACTACCCTCACCTCTATTATACCAAGCCCCAGAATACTTACCGCGATAAACCACTGAATACCACGACCTTGGATCTGATGTTCTTTTGGGCTCTTCTGTATCACTAGGATAAAATGAATAGCCGGGCAAACCATCAACCGGCATCACCATGCCAGAAAAGGCTTGGACATCAGTAGCCATTGGAATTAAACAAAATCCAAGGATCATCACTAACAGTACAAACCATCTTTTTCTCATTTTAAAACCCTCCTAAGCTAACTTTTTTTGTAACTTATGTTTTGTTTTATCTCATACCCTCTCTTTTTTATGAATTCAGAAAAATCACTACCCTGATGAAAGTAACCAAAGAAATAACGTCCTTTTTCATTTTAACCTCCAACTTTTTCATTATTTTTTCGCAATAAATCATAATTAGAGTTCACCCTATAAAATTTTAAACCTCACTTTTCAGTTTTATCTTTTTATTACCGCCTCTCATTTAGTTAGTTAAAATGTAATATCTTAAATCTATTTTGTCAAGTCAAATAGTGTAGAGCAGTTATCTGAAATAAAAAGGCTTGTTAAGCATAGCGAAGTAATTCTTTGAATGCTTTTTTAATAAAGGGTTTTCTCCTGTATTTTAGCGATTATAAAATACACAGTAAAACAAAGATAGAGAAAACCCATAATTAAAATTAACTGTTATGAAGCTTATCGAGGAAATGAAAAGTTACTATGAAATTCATTTTAAGATCGTCCATTACGCTCTGGCGAACAAACGGAAATACTTAATGAGCTGAAACCATCAAAAATTATCCTTTAAAATTATCTCTAAGGGTGGATATCATGTCCCTAGATCAGACAGTAGCTCGCCGTGTTTCTGTGGCATTGTTTATAGAAATTTATTCAAATTATCCTCTTGCCATTGTTTTGGATTGTTAATGATATATTGCCGTGTTGTGGTTGATTTGAATAATCGTGCAATGGTTGGAATTGAATATTTTGTGGGTTTCCCAAATTGTTCAATTGTCCCCGTATCCGTTTCCGTCCCCATTTCCGTATCCGTAATTGTATCGGTATCCGTAATTGTATTGGTATCCGTAATCGTAATTGTAATGGTAATGGTCGTAGAGACACGTTGCAACGTGTCTCTACGGGAATCACGGGAATCACGGGAATGTCCATTATCATTATCCGTTATAATTATAATTCCGTGTAAATGATTTGGCATAATGACGAATGCGTCAATAACAATATTCGGGCGTATAATGCCGGTTTTCAACCATTCATTTTGTGCCAATTCCCTGAATTCGTTCCACATCATTTCACCATCAACAATATTCACAAATAAATATTGCCGGTTGTGCGTAACAATTGTAATAAAATATGCGCCCAGTCGGGAATAATCGTACCCCCGGCAAACGAACAGGTTCGATACGATATTTGTCTTTGAACAGGGTCATTTTTTATTTTCTATTATCCTGATTTCTTCTATGGTATAGTGAGTTTATTTCAACTATAAACGTAAATTTCGATATCAAGGTATGAAAGCTCCTACGGAAATACTTAATGATCTGAAACCATCAAAAATTATCCTTTAAAATTATCTCTAAGGGTGGATACCATGTCCCTAAATCAGATCATTTTATTTTTAAAGCATTGTTGACAAGATTAAATTAACGCCGCTATTTGGAGAGGTGGCAGAGTGGTTGAATGCGGCGGCCTCGAAAGTCGTTTCCCGATTATATCGGGACGGGGGTTCGAATCCCTCCCTCTCCGCAAATGAATACGGTTAAATGCGATAATTTTGAAAATCATCTCCCCGAATCTCGGGACGGGGGTTCTTCCGTAGGAACTCCGTTGGAGAAATCCC
>JAGNGI010000082.1:2730-7056 GCA_018002295.1 Fidelibacterota bacterium | reverse complement strand
GGACTCTTAATCCGTTGGTTCAAGGTTCGAGTCCTTGTTGGGGTACACCTTAAAATACAAATGTTTAAATAATTTAGAACCTCCTATCTAATTTCTATTAGCCTTCTAAAAATCGGTATAATTTAACTTTTCAAGCCGGATACCGGATTCTTCCAGTTGAAATAGTGGTTATACGACAAGCAGGTAGATATTCCGGAGGGAAAAAAGCGTTAAAAAGTTGAAAAATAGTCTCCTTTATCCCATATAGGGAATAGCTTTTCGATTTCTATTGGTCTATAATACCTTAACCGCTGAGCGGTATCCATAATCACTACTGCATGACTACGAATCGCTACCGAACACAACACTCTACAATATCTTGACCACAAAGCGGCGGGTGTCAATCTAACGACAATAGAATCCAAAATAGACCGGAGGTTTTAAAGTATTGTAGAAATTATTTTATTGAAAAAAATTATTTACCCTGTAGAGGTTAAACTTTCAATAAAAATGGGAAAAAAACCTGTTAATTAAAACACATTGACTTTAACTGAAGATTTACATAATATTGTTTTGCTACGAAATATGGCAGTAAATTGTTTTATATTATAAGAGGAAAAAGCAACTTAAATAGCAATATCAAGACCAGTTTATTCTCATAAATTTTCTAAAATTACAAACGATTATTGAATGGAGAAAAATCGTAAAAATCTCAAAACCTAACATTGAAAAATTATAGCACTAATTTGGAAATATCTGGAAAATATTTTTACTTGCAATATCGCCTAAATTGTCATTTAACATATAAAAAACATTCTGGTTAAGTGAAACAGATACTAGAAAAATATTTAGCGAATCTATCAGATACTTTCAATCGGGGTGATGCCCGCGAGGAAAGTTATTACAAACATCTCGATGACATGATTAAACAGTGCGCGGAAATTCAAGACATTAAAAATATTGAAGTAACGATTCTTCCCAAAAAGACTGATGCCGGAAATCCTGACTTCCGAGTTTGGGACGGTCAAAACCACATCACCGGTTACATCGAAGCCAAAGACCCTTCGATTACCGATCTGGACTATATCGAAGATTCCGAACAATTAAAACGCTATATATCCACCTTTCCCAATGTTATCTTAACTAATTTTTATGAATTCCGACTTTATCGGGACGGAGAGCGAATCCGGCGAGTTATGATTGGACGACCGGTAATTGCCCAGAAGCTAAAAACCAAACCGCCGCTGGAAAATATCGAGCAATTCATTGAACTCTTTGATTTATTCTTTTCCTTTTCTCTGCCCAAAGTTCAAAATGCGCGTTCGCTGGCAGTCGAGTTAGCCAAACGCACCCGATTCTTGCGCGATGAGGTAATTGCAGTCGAAATGGCGGAAAATGGGAGCAAAGGTCAGAAGCAAATAGCGGGCTTTTATGAAGCCTTTAAAACTTACCTGATACCGACTTTAACCGCAGAACAATTCGCCGATCTTTATGCTCAAACTATCACATACGGGTTGTTCGCCGCTCGGACAAGAGTTACATCTGAGCGGGATGAATTTAATCGTAAAATTGCCTTCGATTATATTCCCCATACTATCGGAATTTTGCGGGATATATTCCACTTTATCTCGCTCGGAGATCCTCCGAAATCACTCCAAATCATCGTAGACGATATTGTCGAAATTCTAAATGTTGCCGACGTCAATAAGATTTTGCATGAATACCAGCGCGCCGGAAAAGGCCGGGATCCAATTATCCATTTTTATGAAACTTTTCTGGCTACCTACGATCCTAAAATCCGTGAACGGCGCGGAGTATATTATACCCCGGAACCGGTGGTCGGATATATCGTTCGTTCGATTCATTCCATTTTAAAATCGCATTTTAATCTGGCGGACGGTCTCGCCAGTGAAGAAGTAAAACTGCTCGACCCAGCCGGTGGTACGCTCACCTTTCCCGCCGAAGCCATCCGGCTTGCGGCTGATGAATTCAAAAGCAAATACGGCGAAGGCGGTTTACATTTATGGATAAAGAAACATATTCTCGCCAATTTTCACGCTTTTGAGCTGATGATGGCGCCCTATGCCATCGGTCACTTGAAAATTGGTTTTATTCTTGACGAACTCGGTTACAAAATGGCTGAGGATGAACGCTTCAAACTTTATCTGACCAACACGCTGGAAATGGAAGAAATAAAGGAAATTACAATTCCCTTACTTTCTTCGCTGAGTGAAGAAAGTCATTTTGCGGAAAAAGTAAAGAAAGAACAGCCGATCCTAGTGATTCTTGGTAATCCACCTTATAGCGGCATTTCCGCCAATATCAATAAATGGACGGAACGACTGCTCAAAGAAGACCTTGACGGCGCCCAGAGTTATTACAAAGTAGATGGTCAGCCGCTGGGAGAAAGGAATCCTAAATGGTTGCAGGACGATTATGTCAAATTTCTACGCTTCGCGCAATGGAAAATCCAGCAATCCGGTTACGGCATCGTGGGGATGATTACCAATCACAGTTATCTGGACAATCCTACTTTTCGCGGAATGCGTCAAAGTCTAATGAAAACCTTCGATGAAATTTACATTCTTGATTTGCACGGCAATAGCCTGAAAAAAGAAACAACTCCCGCCGGTGGCAAAGACGAAAATGTGTTTGATATTCGTCAGGGCGTGGCAATTGCGTTATTTGTGAAAAATAAAAAGCCGAAGGAATCTAGGGTATTTCACGCAGATTTATATGGACTGCGTGAAGAAAAGTATCAATGGCTGCAAAAAAACGATTTTCGAAAGAACAATTATGAGAAAATTAAACCGACAAGCCCTTATTATTTCTTTAAAAAGATAGATACAGAAAAAGTAAAGCAGTATTTGAAATGGGAACAAATTACTGATATTTTTCCGGTGAATAGTGTAGGTATTGTTACGGCGCGCGATCATTTTGTCATTAGTTTTGATAAAAGAGATTTAAAAAACAGAATATTACAATTACAAAATCTTGCTCATCCGGACGAAATCATTTTACAGGCTTTCGATTTGAAAGAGAAATTCGGTTGGAAGATCAAAGATTCCCGGCAAGAAATAGCAAACATCAGTGATCTTGACATTTATATCAAAGAAATATTGTATCGTCCATTTGATAAACGCTACCTATTTTACCATCAATCTCTGATAGAACGTATGCGCTTTGAAGTTATGCAACACATGCTGGAAGAGAATATTGGGTTGGTAACTATTCGAAGGTCAAGAAATCCGGAAAAATGGAATTTTGCTTTTATTGCCAATAAATTGATTGCTGGTGCGACTGCCATTACATCTTTGGACATAAATTACCTATTTCCTTTATATCTTTACCCGGAGCAATCGAAAAAAGACAATCCCGGTCGCAATCTGACTACGATGCTGATTTTTGAGCCGGGCGAAAAATACGGCCTAAAACCTAATATTGCGCCCATAATTTTTTCACGATTGGCGGAGTATTATCCCAAAAGACCGTCGCCGGAAGAGATTTTCTATTATGTTTACGCAATCTTATACAGCAATATTTACCGCGAAACCTATGTCGAGTTCTTGAAAATTGACTTCCCGCGCGTGCCTTTTACCGCTGATTATGAAGTGTTTAAAAATCTAGGCAAATCGGGAAAACAACTGGCTGACCTGCATCTGCTTAAAAGCCCGGCGCTCGATCCGCCGATTGCCCGATACCAGGGCAGTAGCCCAAACGACCGAATCGAGAAGGTTATTTACCAGGAAGATGAACAGCGCATTTACATTAATAATGACAAATATTTTGAAGGCATTGCACCGGAAGTCTGGAATTATTACATCGGCGGTTATCAGGTATTACATAAATATTTAAAAGACCGTAAGGGAAGAACTATGGACGATGCGCCCCATTACTGTCGCATAGTAACCGCCTTGAGTAAAACCATTGAAATCCAGAAGCAAATAGACGCAATCTATCCCGACGTAGAAAAGGAAATCATAAAGTTTTAAACAATGAATTTTATCGAAATTAGTCGTGCGATTATTCAAATTTTTCATTTCGTTATGAAAGGATACTAAGTTTAGATGAATTACAAAAGTGTGATGCCGATTTGGATTGCATTTCTGCTTTTAGTAAGTGTTTTCATTGCCGATCTGAATTCAGCTAATGCGCCGGATATTCACACATGGGAAATGCAAGAAATTGTCTTGCAGGCTGAAGGAGAATATGAAAATTTCTATACCGATGTAACTTGCTGGATCGATCTGACTGGACCGGAATTTTCCAAGCGGATTTACGGTTTCTGGGATGGCGCTAATATTTTCAAAGTGCGTTTCGTCGCTACTAAGCCGGGAAAATGGTACT
>JAGNGI010000082.1:0-2630 GCA_018002295.1 Fidelibacterota bacterium | reverse complement strand
CAACCGGTTACGACCCTTATCAGCAGTTCAACCTATTCGGTATTTGGTCATTATCGAGATTGCCCGTGGTTGACGATGCACAGCGTTGGTAATAAACCGCGGGATCACCGCGTAGCCGATTCGCTGGAAATAATTTTTCGACTCGAGCCGCCTTACCCGGCAATTAATTTCGAGCCTTATTATACCGGCTGGGATCACGAGATTAACATGCCGAATGGCGAACGTCCGCCAGCCAATTCCGACCGTGATAATTACTTCGCGCGAGCGCAAATGTACGGTTCAGTGCTTTCGGGTGGTTTGTCTGGTCACGTTCACGGGACTTCGGCTTATGACATTACCACAACTGGCGAACCAGTCGGGAAACGTCATCATATTTGGGAAGCCTTGAAATTTGAATCGGCAAATTATATGAAACACTTGAGTTCATTTATTTTATCAGAAGGAAATAAATATCAGGATTTACGGCTTGCCCGTGAAGATATTCATCCTAATAAGGCACCTAACAGTCCGCCAACAGGTTTAGATGGCTGGGCTTATATGATGCGAACCCCGGATAAAAACCTGGCTATGCTTTACTTCGAAAATCAGTCGGTTTTGCCCACTTTGTCCGGCTTTAAACCGAATACAATGTACCATTTTAAGTGGTTTGATCCGCGCAATGGTGAATGGAAAGAGGCTCAGACAATCCAAGCGGATAAAAAGGGAAATTTGAAAGTGCCACTGTTTCCTGACGGGGATAATCCTTCTACCAGGGACTGGGCGGCAAAAATTTGCAGAGAAGAAAAGAATAAATAAATTTATAACCAAATGTAAAGGAGTATCGTTATGAAAAAATTAGTCATCGGCATTTTGGGTATATTTCTTATGCAGAATTTGTACGCCCAGAACGTCGAAAATAAGATTGTCATTGATGTCGAGGCCGGCCAACATATGATCAGTCGGCACATCTATGGCCATTTCGCTGAACATCTTGGTCGGTGTATTTACGGCGGGATTTGGGTTGGGGAAGATTCACCAATTCCCAATACCCGGGGCATTCGGAATGACGTCGTCGCCGCCCTGAAAGACATTGCCGCGCCGAATGTTCGCTGGCCAGGTGGTTGTTTCGCCGATGAATATCACTGGATGGATGGCATTGGTCCCCGCGACCAAAGACCGAAAATGATCAATACCCACTGGGGCGGCGTTACCGAAGATAATAGCTTCGGTACGCATGAATTTATGGACTTCTGCGAGCAGGTCGGCTGTGAACCGGTAATTACCGGCAATATAGGCAGTGGCACCGTGCGTGAAATGGCTCAATGGGTCGAGTATCTCACTTCTGATAACGTTAGTCCCATGACGGAACTGCGAAAAAAGAACGGTCGCGAAAAACCCTGGCGCGTTAGATTTTGGGGATTGGGAAATGAAAACTGGGGCTGTGGTGGCAATATGACGGCGGATTTCTACGCCGATGAAATGCGGCGTTTTTCAACTTATTGTAAGAATTACAGCGGCAATGAGTTATATCGAGTAGCCTGTGGCCCATCTGACGAAAACTACAAATGGATGGAAACCCTAATGAAGGAACCGATTAATCGGAATTGCTTTCAGGGAATTTCTTTGCATTATTATACAGTTTGTCATGACTGGACTAATAAAGGTTCTGCTACCAATTTTAACGAGAAAGACTGGTTTCTGACGATGTCGAAAACGCTCCGAATGGATGAGTTTGTCACCAAACACTCTGCCATTATGGATAAATATGATCCGGAAAAGAAAATCGGACTCATCGTTGATGAATGGGGTAATTGGCACGATGTCGAACCCGGCACTAATCCGGCTTTTCTATATCAACAAAATACACTCAGAGATGCTCTGGTTGCCGCCACTAACCTGAACATTTTTAACAACCACTGCGAACGAGTGAAAATGGCTAACATTGCCCAAATGGTCAATGTTTTACAGGCAATAATTTTGACGAATGAAGACCAGATTGTCTTGACGCCCACTTATTATGTTTATAAAATGTACAAAGTGCATCAGGATGCAACTTTATTGCCGATCGAATTGACTTGCCAGAATTATGAACTGGCTGACGGTTCAATTCCAGCGGTGAATGCCTCAGCTTCCGTTGATAAACAGGGAATTATTCATATTACGCTATGCAATCTCGATCCGAATAAAAACATGAATCTGACCTGTGAATTAAAGAGTAAAAACAAATTTTCGGTAAGCAGTGGGTCAATTATCACAGCTGGTAAGATGAACGACTTCAATGATTTTGGTAAACCAGAGGAAGTCAATCTGCAAAAATTTACCGATTGCAAAATAGCCGAAAATACTCTTTCAGTTAATCTGCCAGCCAAATCGGTGGTTATGGTCGAGCTGGTGAGTAAATCAGCTGATAAGCCGAAGAAATAAAAGACTGATTGTTTATCGTTAAAATTGGTCGGAATCAGACAAAAGGTTGACTGAATTTTCCGAACGAATATTTATTTTCATTCGGATTAATATTTATAATTATCAAGATTGTCGATCTTTAAACTATCAGGCAACACCCCGATAGTAATAATGAAAAAAGTCAGAGCTTTTGTGCCTGATTCGAGATGACCGCCAACGACACTGTTTGCGTCCGACAGTGCGATATG
>JAGNGI010000017.1 GCA_018002295.1 Fidelibacterota bacterium | reverse complement strand
TCTTACCTTCAGAAAAAAGGTTAGCCCGAGAAGGAGCCATTTTCGGTAAAAAATAGACAAGCAAAATTATCTGCATACCAATGACGGTAGAAAACAGTGCATTCAGTCTCTTTTCGTCTCGGTGACGTTTTTCGACTATTTTAGATGGTTTTTTTAAATAATTGCTCGTTCGGCTCATAGTATTTTAACTGCATAAAACTACTAAATTCCGACTGATTCTCAAAATTGTGCTACAAAAAATTATCCACTTCCTTTAGTGGCAAACTACCTAACGGTTCAAGGCTGTTCAACCGTTCTCCTTTATTTGCTCATGATGCATTGACTTTTCATATTTACCCAACCGAAAAGCAAATAGCAATCCGCAAAATCCAAGGATCGAAAAAATCCACATTCCGAGATTATAACCACCCGGATTATCTGCGCTGGTACCGGTAAAATCATTTGCCAGACCGATTATAATATTAAAACTGAACAGTCCGATATTTTGAATCATTGTCATTAGACCATAGGCAGTGCCCAGTCGGTTATTGTCAACTATGATGGCGACCATTGGCCACATTACTGCTGGTACCAGCGAAAAGGCAATTCCCATCATCGCCATGGGAATTATCAAATAAGCTGGAATACTTGAATTTATACCGAAGAAACTAAATTTTATATTTATTATATCATGAAAACCCAGAGGAGTCGCCAGATCAACGTGGTAAGCCATTATCAGATACACCGGAATGATCAACAGCGAGCCCAACGCCATCAACCAGGCTTTTCGACGAGTGCGATCTGCCACCAATCCAAATAGCGGCGTAAAAATCATCGCGGCTAAAGTCAACATACTGGATAAATTACCGCCAACTTCGCGAGACGTACCATGCGCCTCCTGAAAATATTTAATAGCAAAAGTCTGAAAAGGAAACATCGCAGAGTAAAATGTTACGCACAAGGCAGTTATGTACCAGAAACCGGCTCCAAATCGAAAAACCTCGCGTAATTCAATCTTGTCCTGCTTACTTTCTTGAGGCAAGAGCAACCGGCGAGATGCCAGTAAATCCAGCAAACAATAAATACCGATAAAAAACAATGCCATCATCCCAGCTACAGCCGTTACCATGAGCGGTTTTTGCCAGCTGGTATAAAGACTACGACCCCAAGTCGGCGAATTGAGCGCCAGAAATGAACCCAACCGGGCAAAGGTTAGATTCAATCCGAAGGCAAAGGATAACTCCTTGCCTTTGAACCAGCGGGCTAAAATCGTTGTAATAGCCACAATCATTGACTCCGCACCTAACCCGAAAATCAGTCGTCCGGTCGCCATTAATAATAGATTGCCGCTCAGGGCAGTAATAACTGCGCCCAACATAACCAAAATCGTGAAAATTAGGACCGATTTACGAGTTCCGATCCGGTCAATAATCAGTCCGCCGATTAAAACCATGATAATGTTAGGAAAGCTATAAATAGCATTTAATAGCCCGATATTGGCATCACTATAGCCCAGCTGAGCCTTCAGAAGGTCAGCCAATGGGCTAATACTGTCATAGATATAATAATTTCCAAACATCGCCATACTGATAAAAAAGAAAACTAACCAGCGATATCGGGCGCTAGGCGGCTTCAGTTCGACATTCGTTCCTATTTTGTCCATTTCCAGTCCTTACATAAAATTCACACACCATCATAACAATTTAGCGGCAGTTAATCTAAGCATACCCTATTTCAATACAAAGAAATCTGACGGGATATTGTCTGGATTGCTGGCTTTATTTAAATTTCGGGCGATTTTTGATTCACGAAATAATTACGAGGAGTTATAGTAATGGCTTATGTAATTAGCGAAGACTGCACCGCTTGCGGGACTTGCATTGACGAATGCCCGGCTGAAGCAATTAGCGAGGGTGATATCTATAAAATCGATCCCGATCTATGCACTGACTGTGGGGCTTGTGCCGAGGTTTGCCCCTCCGAAGCTATACATCCGGAATAATTAAATTTGCCCTCAAGGCTTTAGCCGGATTAAATATTTTTGAATTAGAGTGAATTCACGTTTTTGTTTATTAATTTTGGGCAGAATTTGGGCTTAGGGTTTTTGCCGACAAATAACTGATTCAGACCACTTATAAAGTTTTACTGATTTTCTTTAAACCACAGAATGCTATTTAAAATAAGACTGATTATAATAAGCCTTATAAATCCTTTATCAATTCAATAAATGCAATCAGCGCCTATTTCACTTTTTGACAAAATTCCCGAGATAAGCCAGTCCCTTGCAAATGGGCGACCTCTTGGTTTAGTATTTAATCTCGAATGCCTTATGAGTTCACGCCGTTGGCGGGCGGGCGCGGGTCTCACCGAGATCCAGCGTCACATTCATTGGATTGCCGACTTACCGGATATAATAACCGTCATTCTAAGCGATGGTTCGCTTAATGAGCTCGAAACTCTATTCGACAACCACAAGATAATTTTAGCACCCAATAACGGCACTGAAATTTACGCGGCTGATTTTTCCTGGAATTTACCTAATCTTAACTTGATCCGGCAGGAATTGACCGATATTTATTGTGCGGTTCGTGAATCCCTTGGCGCTAAGCTTCAGCCGGAATATTTAGGTTTTTCTCAAAGCGAACTCTGGCTCAAGGTTTCTCCGGGGGCGGAGGCAGTCCGAAAATCATTGATTGAACAGTTCAAACTGCAGAACCCGGCGCATCTCCGTCTCATAACCCAAAGTAATCAAACGACTATCGTTCCCCTCATAAAATGGGATCGCGGTCAAGTCATTCAAAAGCTGATGGATTTGATCCCCCACCCCCTTAATCAAACTCCTTTAGTAATTTATTTCGGAGTAGAGGAGAATGACGAAGCGGCTTTTCAATATGTAAATCAAGTCGGCTTTTCAGTGATCATTCATAATCGCATTCCACGTGCTACGGAAGCTTGCTATTATCTGCGTAATGTCGCTGAGCTAAGTAAATTTTTATTCTGGGTTCACTCCCGCTAAGGTTTTCCCAGAAAATAAAAATCCTCCACGCAGGAGGATTAATGAGCAATTTTTGATTTGATAATCAGGCTAAAACGCTGACTATTTTCTTATCCCGTCCTTTACGTGAGAATTTCACTTTGCCGTCTATTAGAGCAAAAAGGGTGTCATCACTGCCGATTCCTACATTCTCGCCCGGATGAATTTTCGTACCATGTTGACGGATAATAATTGTACCAGCCGATACCCGTTCGCCACCAAAACGCTTGACACCCAGCCTTTGACCGCGACTGTCGCGTCCATTGCGTGAACTTCCGACGCCTTTTTTATGAGCCATACTTACTACTCCTTTTTCTCTTGTTCGGCAGGTTCAGCCGATTCAGTTATAGTTTTAGTTTTCGCACGACTTTTTTTAACCGGCGCGGCGGCTTCCGGTTTGGCAAATTCGCTTACTTGCAGAACGGTATATGGTTGACGATGCCCCTTTTTTACGCGGTATCCCTTGCGTCTTTTTTTCTTAAAAATTACAACCTTACTGTTACGCTTATGCTCAAGAACAGTGGTTTCAATAGCAAAATCCTCCAGATAGGGTTTGCCAACTTTAATATCATTGCCGGTATGTATAAATAAGATCTTATTCGCCAGAAATTTAGCGCCAACTTCAAGATCCATCTTGGGAACTGCGACGTTTTTCCCTGGTTCTAAAATCACCTGATCACCGGCGATTTCAGCAATTGCATAATTTTGGTTATTCATAATTCTCTCGTGATTACTATCAAAAAAGGCTGGGAAATTTAGATATAAAGACTGAATAATGCAAGATGCCGGTCGGATATTTTTGTCTGATAGGGAAGACTAAGACAGGAGTTGAGGCTAAGGGCTTTGTCTTAGTCATTATTCTTACTTCGACTTTAGCCTTATATTTCTTTACTAATGACAAATGACTTTTCAACGTTCATCCATTGTGACAACGGAGATTGCCAGAATACGGTCGCCTGCTTCAAGGCGCTTGACCACATCCATTCCACAAATGACCTCTCCAAATCGCGTGTATTGGTAATTCAATTGCGGCTGATCAGTCAGAGTAATAAAAAACTGTGAACCTTCGGTGTCATATTCTGTCCGCGCCATTCCCACAGCTCCGCAATTAAATTCAATCGGCGATCGTTCAGTTAAAAGCGTATAACCCGGACCACCCCAACCGTCGCCACGTGGATCACCGCCCTGTACAACGAAATTGGGCACAACCCGGTGAAAATTCAATCCATTGTAAAAACCTCTCTCAATGGCGGATAGAAAAGCATCAGTAGTAAACGGCGCATAATATCCATCTAAGCGGATGATGATATTACCGCATTCGGTTTCGAGCAAGATCGTCGGGCGCAGTCCATATTTTTTCAACATTTTTAAATTTGAAGGTCGCCCGGCACCTCGGTAATCATTGATTATTTCTGGCACATTGGCTTCATAAGTTTCTCGTAAAATTTGATATGCCAAATCTCTAATGCGAAAATCGCGAGCGTTCAACAATAGCCGGATGAATGGCACAGCATCTGGCGGGTGTCTAACGGCTATCGTTTTTAATATTTCGATAACAGCGTCAGCGTACTCGGCATTTTTGAATTTTTTCAGAGGAGGATAGAGCAAAGGCACTAAATTTTCGCATTTTGTGGTAGAGTCACGCATAGATTCGGCGGCGACGGCGATCTTCACCGGATCGTCACTTTTTAAACCAGCCGCAATATAATTACAGAATTGTTCGCAGGGGATGCTATCCTGTCGGCAAAATTGCTCAGCCAAATTGATCAAACCGAGATAGGCAGGGGTAGATATTGCTCGAAATTGATGCCGGGAGAGGCTATCAAGAACCGCAAGCCCAGATATTTGGCCTGAGGCGGCAATGCCTTCGGCAAATGCCGGTAGCAAATTGGTCTCAACTGGCCAGAGGCCAAAATTCGCCAGTGTCTCTTGACCACCGCATTGACTCAGAAATTTTACCAAGGCACTCCGTACTGCCCTTGACGGGTGATGCGCCAAAACCCGGAAGTCACTTTGAAGAATTGGGGTCAATTCCAATGAATCGGGCAAGTTCTCAATAGCCGTTGCTACTACCTGTGGAAAGTAATCATTGAAAACTTGATGTAAAATTAGCGGATCGTGAGCGACAATGCGAATGTTTCGTGCGGCTTCAAGACGAACTTCCGGAACACTATCGGTCAATAATTGCGTCCAGATTTCCACCTTGCCGGAAAAATTCAAGGGCGCCAGGCCAGCCACCAATTTTATCTTAATGTCTCGGTCAGCGGTTTGCAGTGCCGTTTGGAGTGCCCCGGCGTATTCCTGCATTATAGCTCGATTTTGCACCCGACTCAGAGTTGAAGCCGCCTGATAAGATTCGTAATGCTGATTACTTTGTAAACGGGAAACGGCATAATTCAAGCTGGCTGAATTATAAATTTGGCGTTGAAAAAAATAAATCAAAGCCTGTCCGATTAATTCTGGATGTGTTTCGAGCAAAAAATTCAAAGTCGAGAGGTCGCCAATTTGGGCAAGTGCCAAAACAGTTTGCTGACGCACTTCGGCGTCAGTTTCGCTGGACAAGTGCTGAACCAGCAGACTTTCGGCAGTTTGGCTAGCAAGTTGACCAAGGGCAAAAGCCGCTCCAGTCCGCACTGTTGGCGACTGATCATCTAACAAAGTAGTGAGCTGAGTAACCAGCAATGTATCCCGACAATTAGCAATAGCCAAACAAAGCCGATAACGAGTTTCAGCTGAGGGCGAATTCAAGTATTGATCGGCTACCTTTTCCAGAGTGCGTCGGTTTTGGTGAACGAGAATCTCCCGAATCTCCGGCGTAAAAGGATGCTTCGAACAAGTCCGGTAAAATATTAATAAAAAAATTACGGATATTATTCTGGATCCAAGTCGGTAGTTGATCATTTTCACCAGAAATTAATGATATAGGCTCCGGCACCAAGACCACAGCGAGGTACGGCGCCGAGATAGTCGGCACTGCGAATATGAAAATATTGCGGAAGCAATCCGAAGTTATTCAAAGCCTGGCGAGTAACCCAAGCTTCCAGGTTAGCGGCTTCCTCGAAACGAGTAGCCTTCCGAGCGGCTGAAATGATCCGCAAATCACCAAAAACCCATTCTTGACTATTTGTAATTAATTGTTGCCTGGTTCGGCAATAGCCTCGTTGGGCATTCGCCAGAGTTAGGTAATTCTTAAAAAGTTCCAGTGTGTTTCGTGTAATTTGATCCTGGGGATTGAAAATCCAGTTCAATGCTTCGACACTCGAAGCGTCAGCATACAAGTTGGGATCGGAATCTTCGAGATTACCCTTTAAAGCTTTTAATTGGGAATCGGTCAACTTTTTTTCAATATTAATTCGCAGGTTAATGGCTGTCTCTTCGTAATATTGGGCGCGATTTTCGTCATTCATTTGACGCGCCAGACGGGCGGCATCCAATAAGCCGCGATAGGTGCAGGCTGAGGTATAAGTATAATGCTTGTAAGGCAGAGATTTTTCCCAGGGACCCGGCTCGGCGCGCACCAGACCGCTAACGTCAATTAAAGTCGGCAAAACATCAGCCAGGTTGCGCGAGATTTTTGGCCAGTAATATTTCAGAAATTTGAGGTCTTCCGTAACCTCAACATAACGATATATATTCCAGATCATCAGTCCGAAATTATCAAGATGAATAGTCAGTCCATTTTCATCGCTAACGCTCTCCTCCGTGCCATTGCCTAGATAGCGATAAACTGAGACGGCATAATCTACTCCAATCCCCTGGTTTTGGTCTTTCTTCTGGTAAATTTTATAACGTCCACAACGACTGTTCATGATAAACTGGAGGGCTAAGCGGGCTTCCTCACTATGTCCGGATAGCAAAAGAGCTTCGACTGCGAAGGCTTGATCTCTTGACCGACAGTAATTCTGAGTAGAGGGCGGCAGGCTGGCAATGATTTGACCGCCTGCCGGGAAGGGCTCACGGCATTGAGCCATTTTCAATACCGCCAGCGATTGCAAATAAACCTTCCGAGCATCCTCTTGAATATTTTCGGGCAATAAAGTCTGGGCTTGCCACTTTTGCCACCAGTCAATTTCTTCGATCAAAGCCTGCCAGCCGGGATGTTCGTTCTTATATTTCCTCAAGAAAAGTTGGTCGGCGTCGTCGGCAGAAGGATTAGGATTATAGAAAATATAAACGGTCAGCCATTTGCTGTTACTCTCCTGATAAGCCCACTTGCCAATGTCTAGATCGAGATTTTCAGAAGCGTAGATAAAATTAAGACTGAGATCATCAATCTTTTCACCTTCTAAAAGAGCATAGAACACCCAAAAGGGCTTATTTAAATTGAAAGGACAATAACCAAAAATAGTCAGCTTATAACCATCACCACCCAGAATATGCCGAACGATTCCAGTACCCTCCAAGTAGCCGACCTCGAGTGTCACTAAATTAGTTAGCGGTATTTCCTCCTGATTCCGAAAGAGGACGACTTTCGCCTGGCTGATAAGGTTCGGCGTCTCACTTTTTTCATCAAATTTGCGATAAATATGAGGCTGAAAATTGGTGAATGTCCGCGTTTTCAAATTATAACAACAAGATGCTATCCCGTTGGTGAAAGGAATAATATTAATCGAATTTTGAAGTACCTTTCCTGACGGTGAAGGGCTTTTGGATTTTTCGAGCGTCACGATTTTCAACGGACCGCTATATATTCCGCCCTTTTCACCTTCATCGTAAACACGAACCGCCAGCAAGTTATCAGGCTTTAATAAATGGGCAGGAAATACATATTGGCGGACGTTATTTTTAGTAGAAAGCGATTCCGGTGGGAAGGCTCCGCTACGTCCGATGCAGACGCCATTGAGAAAAGTTTCGTTGGCGGCATCAATTTTTCCCAGATAAAGAATCAGCGAATCCTGCCGCAATAAAGCCGAATCAGCCTGAAAGTGATAACGATACCAAGCAAAGCCGTCATAATCTTCAAAGCCTTGCTTTTCCCAGTAATCCGGAACGCGAATAGGCAACCAGTTCGAATCGTTCGAACTGGGAGCTGACCAGGTCGAGTCGTCGCCCAGCTGAAAAAGCCAATTACCTTGTAATGATAATTCGGCGGCTTCAATCGGTATCAACATTGGACTTAGCCAAAGGTTCAATAACAGAATCACAGACAAAAGTTTTTTATTATTGAAAAAATACCAGAACGTATACTTAGAAAAGGCTGTCTTAAAATAACGGCTCATTTAAATTATCCAGTTTGCATTTTTGGGTAGATACCCTCAAGTTCAAGCAATTTTTGCTTCATCTCTAATCCGCCGCCAAATCCAACTAATGCACCATTGATACCGAGGACTCGATGACAGGGAATAACTAATCCTAGCGGATTGGAATGCAAGGCGCCGCCAACACTCCGGGCGGCGAGTGGGCGACCGATCCATTCAGCTATCCGGCCGTAACTGGTAGTTTTGCCGAACGGCACCAAGCCGGTCCAAGTCAAAACCTGGCGAGCAAAAGCTGTGGAAACGAGACAGAAATTAAGAGCCGTAACTTTATAAGGCTGACCGGTTTCCAAAAAATCATAGATCATTTCAGCCGTATTGGTCAGGAAAATCGGCGCAGGCGAACGCGCAAGTTCCAAGCCTTGCTTTCTCAGTAATTCAATTTGTCGGCGATGCGCTTTTTCTGAAAACGTTAAAGATAGCACAACTTCCTTCGAACCGATTATCCAGAATTGCCAGCGGGCTGAAACTGGAATCGCCCAGAGATTAGTATGATTGGGGAGATTATATAGCCAAGGTGGGGCGCAATCAATTGCTGTTCGTATTTTAGCCTGGCAGTCCGGACAGGTCCGCCAATGTTCAAACGCTGTTGATTCTTCCTTGTAATCAAGGCTACGATCAAGCAATTGAGTAATTTTGTCCTTCGCGAGATGTTGTTTAGTCATTTTTCTTTAAATAAATCAACATAGGTTAATTTAATAGGACTATTTAATTCAACAAGTCAAATTGTCCACTCGACCGAAAAATATTGATAGTTATTATTAGTGGTAATATTAAATTTGCCTTGTGGTAGAACGTTCAATAAGTAAAGACCGCGCCCAAGAGGCTTTTTTATGACACCGCTAATCGAGTACGATAAAAAAATTACCCAATTGATAGCCGCTGGACGGTATGATGAAGCTCTCTGGATTGCGGAAGAAGAATTGTGTTATGCCGAGAGCAGTTACGGTCATGAACATCTTGAAACGGCTAAAGTTCTTAATAACCTGGGATGGATTTGTGATGTTCTCAATAAAGAACAATCTGCCGAAGACTATTATCTTAAGGCTCTGGAAGTCAAAATCGCCGTCTGCGGCAATACTTCGCACGAATTGATTCCTACTCTGGAAAACATCATTAATTTTTTAATTAATCATAATCAATTAGCTCGGGCGTATGAATTCCTCGTAAAATTGATAGACTTGGCTGGATTGCAAAACAAGCTCTGGCGTTTACGCAAAGGTGCCTATCTTTGCCAGCTGGCAGAACTGGAGGAACAACTCGGCTTCTCTGACAAGGCTGAAAATTTACTCTGGGAAAGTCTTTCGTTTTTGCAGGCAAACTATGGCTTCGACCATCCCAACGCCGGTCGCGTTTTTGCTAAACTTGGCGCTTTTTTCGAACGACAGGGCAATTTAGCGCGCGCTGAATATTGTTACAACCGCTCCTTAAAAATACTGAAGAAACATTTGTCTTCCAATCATCCAGATGTCAAGTTTAGCCGTGATGGTTTGGAAAATATTTACTCGAAATTAGGCCTTAAAGTCAAAATTCGCTGATTCACACTTTTCCCAAATGCTCATTTTGTCCCTGGTACTACTTTTTTATAATTATGAGAATTGCCATTTATCAGTTCGCGCCAATCTGGGGCGAGATTAATAATAATATAGAAAATATCAACCGTGCTATTGCCAGCCAAACGGCAGAGCTCTGGATTTTACCGGAATTATGTACTACCGGTTATGTCTTTAGCAATGGGGAAGAATTAAAGCCTTATGCGGAAAATGTCAAAGAAGGCGCCACGGTTAAAGCGCTCTGCGCATTAAGCCACCAATATCAGACTGCGCTGGTTTTCGGAATGGCTGAAAAAAGCGGCGATCAAATCTTCAACAGCGCCGTGGTGCTCGACAAGGGCGCAATTCGGGCGGTTTATCGGAAAGTGCACCTTTTTTATGAAGAAAAAAATTTGTTTTCTGCTGGGACAGAAACGCCTCCGGTTATTGAAATTCAAGGTGTTAAAGTTGGTGTGATGATTTGTTTTGACTGGTTTTTCCCCGAAATGGCGCGCACTCTGGCTCTGTCGGGCGCTCAAATCATTGCTCATCCCGCCAATCTGGTGTTGCCCTATTGTCAGGCGGCGATGCTAACCCGCAGTCTGGAAAATCGCATTTTTACCGCGACCGCTAACCGGATCGGCAGTGAAAGGTGTGGCGCAAAAAGGCTAACTTTTACCGGAAAAAGCCAGATAACCAGTCCGTGTGGGGAACTGTTGGGACAACTAAAAACTGGTCGCCCCGGCATTTTAGTGCGCGACATTGATCCGACTGAGGCATTGGACAAATCATTGACACCTCTCAATGATATTTTCGAGGATCGGCGCCCCGAAGTTTATCAACTGGGAAAATCGTCGCGATGAAGAAATCTTTAGCAAATCCGGAAGAATTAAATTTGGAAAACCAACGAATGCTCTGGCTGAGAGTATATACTGACCGGATAATACGCCAGCTTCAAACTATGTCGTTAGACGAACCGGAAGCAGTCAGCTTGCTCGAGCAAGTCAAACAAGAAGTCCTCCAGCGTTTTCCCGATAAAGAGAGAGCCTATTGCTTAATTTACGAGCGTCGTTTTAAAAGGATTTTGCAAAGGCGCGGATTGTTTTTACCACTAACGATGGATAACGGAGAAATAAACTAAGTTTGTTCAGGAGAAAAAAATGAACTACCCAGATGCCTATGAATTGCTCTGTCGCTACACCAAGACTGAGAGTTTGCGCAAACATGCCCTAGCCGTCTCAGCCGCTATGCGCCATTACGCCAGAATATTTAATGAAGATGAAGAATACTGGGCAATTACCGGCTTATTACACGATTTCGATTATGAGATGTATCCTGATGAACAAAATCATCCTTATCGCGGTAATGAAATTTTAGCCAAGGAAGGTTACCCAGAAGAGATGCGAACGGCAATCATGGGGCATGCTTCTTACACCGGCATCAAACGTGAATCTCTGTTAGCCAAAACCTTATTCGCGGTAGATGAATTAAGCGGGTTCATTATAGCTGTTGCTCTGGTGCGTCCTTCTAAGAGCATATTCGAGGTAGAGCCGCGTTCGGTGCAGAAAAAATTCAAAGACAAAGCTTTCGCCGCCAAAGTCAATCGCGAGGAAATTAAACAGGGCATCACTGAACTCGGCGTGGACGAAGCCGAACACATTCAAAATGTCATTGACGCTTTGAAAAGTGTCGCCGTTGAATTGGGGTTAGCTGGAAATTGAAATATGAAATTCTTAGTCAACTCGATAGCACTAAATTTTATCGGTAATTAAAGTTCTATTGTCTATCTACTATTCAGAATTGTTATTATTGTATTGAAAATTGAAAACCATTACTAATTCGAACGACCTGATGAGAATTATTCTAACGCAGGTCGAAAAACCCGGCCGCTATGTCGGCAATGAACTAAATGCTATTCGCAAAGATCACAGTCACACGGCGGCGACCATTGCGCTGGCATTTCCCGATCTCTATGACGTCGGAATGTCGTATTACGGCTTCCAGATTCTATATCATATTTTAAATAGGGAAACCGATATAGCCGCGGAACGAGTTTATGGGCCCTGGTCGGATATGAGTCGGCAGATGCGATCTCGGCAGATCAAACTTTTCAGCCTCGAGACTCACACCAGTCTTGATCAATTCGATGTAATCGGATTCACTTTACCTCATGAATTGACTTATGCCAATATTCTGACAATGCTCGATCTGGCTCAAATTCCCCCGAAAGCTATTAACAGAAAGCCGTCCGATCCATTCATCATCGGCGGTGGTAGTGGAGCCTACAATCCGGAACCGCTGGCGCCCTTTTTTGACCTATTTGTAATTGGTGATGCGGAGGAAATTGTGGCGCCGTTGGTGCGTCTGCTGGCAGAAGGCCGGCGCCGAGGGACACCTCGTCAGGTGATATTGGAAGAAGCTCTCCACCGTTTTGCAGGAATCTACGTTCCGACGTTTTACAAAGTTGAGAATGGACGAACTATTCCGGCGACATCCTTTGCACCAGGAGTTATCCAGGCGAATAAAATTCGGACTTTGCAGAATGGTTATTACCCACAAGCTCCATTGATGCCATTGATTGAAATTGCTCAGGATCGGTTAGTAATCGAATTGATGCGGGGCTGCACTGAGGGTTGTAGGTTTTGCCAGGCTGGAATGATTTATCGTCCGGTGCGCGAACGCCAACCGGCGGACATTATCCGGCAAATTGACCAATCTTTGCCCCAAACCGGTTACGACGAAGTATCACTTCTGTCGTTATCCACCTCCGATTATAGTCGCATTACGCCGCTCTTAATTTATCTGGAGCCAGCCTTGGAATCTCAGAAAATCGGGCTTTCCTATCCATCACTTCGACTCGACAGTTTTGGCGAAACCGTTGCCAGATTGGGGACAGCTACTCGCCGCTCGGGATTAACCTTTGCGCCGGAAGCCGGTTCGGAACGATTACGTCGCGTAATCAACAAACAGATAACTGAAGATAATTTACTAAAAGCAGTGGAATTGGCTTGCCGGTATGGTTGGCGCTTGCTGAAACTCTATTTTATGCTTGGTCTGCCAACTGAAACTGAGGCTGATCTGGAGGCGATAATTTCTCTTGTTCGGAAGGTTCTGGCAGTTAGCGGTAAACGTCTGGAACTGAATATCACGCTTTCGACTTTTATTCCTAAGCCGATGACGCCATTCCAATGGGTGGCGATGGATGAACCACTCGCAATTCAGCGTAAGCTTGATTATTTAAAACCACGTTTACGCGCCCTGAAAAATGTCAAGGTAATGGCGCGCGATCCGCGGGCATCGGAATTGGAAGGCGCATTGGCGCGTGGAGATCGCCGTCTCGCCGGCGTCATTGAAACAGCCTGGCAGGCAGGAGCTGGATTCGACGGTTGGCAGGAATATTTTGATCCAGTAAAATGGGACGAAGCTTTCCGCATTAATAACCTCGATAAGCGAGTGTTTACCGGAGAATTGAAAACGGAAAAAGCATTGCCATGGGAACATATTGACTGCGGCGTAAGTCGTGAATATTTACTCGATGAATACCGGAAAGCCGGACAGGAGAGCAACACTTCCGACTGTCGCGATGGTTGCAATCAATGCAGCGTTTGTTTTAACGGCGGTCCGGAAATGATTCTTGCCGAAGAATGGTTGCCGCCTCAGACCAATCCGCTTATTATAAAAACCGATTCTGAATTAATTCCGATACGATACCGCTTACATTATCGTAAATTTGGTAATGCTGTGTTCACTTCCCATCGGGACATTTTGCGTATAATGCCGGGTATTCTCCGACGCGCCGGGCTGGAGCCGATTTTCACGCAGGGTTTTAACCCGCACCCGAAGCTGTCAGCTGGTTACCCACTCCCGTTTGGCTATGCCTCGGAGGATGAGATACTTGATATTTATTTGCAAAACGCTACCGAAAATCTCATTGATCCGCTGAACCGAGCCTTACCGGACGGATTCGAGGTGGTCAAAAGCACGGAAGTTGCTTTGCAATTACCGTCGGTATTTGCGGCTACCACTGGTTTTCAGTATTTAGTCCAGATCAATGAATGTATTGATTGTGAGCTATTACGGAGAATAGAAGAATTCCTGACGGCACGGGAAATCGAGTTCCAGCGCGAAACAAGCAAAAGTCAGCAAAAGATCAACCTGCGTTCGTTCGTTGAAACCATCCGGTGCGAAGGTACTAACCTTCTGATAGTCACTAAAGTAATCAACGGACGCACAGCAAAGATTAAAGAAATTTTACAGACGTTAAACATTGATGGAACTAACTGCCGGATCGTTCGGCAAAAAACCTATCTTACGTCTGTCGAATAAAAATTTTAGGAATAAGTAAATGGAAAAAACAATTTTAATCAGCGAAACGGCTAAAGAAACCCGGGTCGCAATTTTAGAAAACGGCGAGCTGGTCGAATTTTTCGTTGAAAAAATAGATAAAAATCGCCTAGTTGGCTCAATTTTTAAGGGCAAAGTAGAAAACGTAATCGAAGGGATCCAAGCCGCATTCGTTGATATCGGCTATGAATCCAACGCATTCCTACCGTTTTCCGAGATCGAGGACTCGTCTTCGCTGGCATATATTGAAAACATCAGCCGAGACGAAGAAGAGGATGAGCAAGATATCGAAGATGATTTGAAACCGACGAAGAAAATTCACCTGCGCAGGGGCGACATCAACTTACAAAAAGATCAAGAAATTCTGGTACAAGTCATCAAGGAACCTTTTGCTAAAAAAGGGCCGCGCGTTACGACCAATATTTCTCTACCAGGGCGTTTCCTGGTACTGGTTCCCCATGCCGAATATATCGGCATTTCAAAAAAAATCCTTAATCCCAATGAAAAACGTCGCCTACGACGGATTGCCAAGTCTATTAAACCACCTGAATTCGGCTTAATAATTCGCACGGTTGCCGCGGGCAAGGACGTTAAGTCTTTACGCGCTGACCTCGATTCATTGATGGATAAATGGAAGCAACTTGAAGAAAAAGTAAAAAAAAGCAAAGCACCAGCTTGCGTTTATACCGATATGGAATTATCTTCGACGATAATTCGCGATCTACTGACTCCGGATGTTGATAAAATCATCGTAGATACTAAAGACCTGTATCGCAATATCTTGTCTTATATCAAGAGCACCTCTCCCGAATTCGTCAATAAATTGGAATATTACCACTCTAAGAATCCTCTTTTCGAGCAGTATAATATTGAAAAGGAGTTCGAAAAATCCTTAAATAAAAAGGTCTGGCTAAAAAGCGGTGGTTTTATTGTCATTGAACACACTGAAGCGATGACGACTATTGACGTCAACAGCGGCAAATTTATCGGTAAAAATGACCAAGAAGTCAACTCGCTTAAAATCAATTTGCAGGCGGCAAAAGAAATTGCCCGACAATTGCGTCTGCGCGACGTCGGTGGTTTAATCGCTATTGACTTTATTGATATGGAGATGGAAGAAAATAAACGGCGAGTAGTTCAGGAATTAAAGCGCGAGCTCCAGAAAGACCGGGCTAAGGTATCCGTCGCCAATATTTCCGATTATGGCATTCTCGAAATGACGCGCCAGCGCACCCGCTTGAATCTGCTCCAATCCGTTAGTGAAGAATGTCCCACTTGCCATGGTTCTGGTCGAATTACTTCCAAAGGTTCTATGGTTACCAAGCTCGAAAGCTGGTTTCAGCGCTTCAAACTCAAGTCTAATGAAAGACGCTTGGATTTACACGTAAATCCCGATTTTGCGCATTATTTGAAAGATACTACCAATAAAATCCTCTGGAAAATTCAATGGCGAAATGTACTTCGTATAAAATTAGTCGAGGATAGCAATGTCAACATTGATGAATTTCGGGTTTATTTGCGAAAATCGGGACGCGATGTGACAGACGAGTATTGAAAAAATAACCACAATTCGCGATTACCCGTAATCGCTTAGATAATGTTATGTCATTACAAGGGATATTGGCGACTTGCTTGCGCCCGCAGAGCAGAATAGTACAGGCAGGCAATAAACTCCAAGCTAAGACGAGGTTAATGTTGAGAAAATATAAGTGCTCGGGATTCAGCCCGGCAACAAATGACTTGCCTTACGATTAATTGGACAATCCCATAGCGGTTCTGAACCAATCAAAATCAACATATCCGCCAGATTCCTTGGTTGCATAATTAAAAAGTCCGAACTTATTTCCAGTAAATATCTTAAGACTGAATTCCATTAATAATTCGTTACCAAGCTGGATAAATTCTATATTATCATAACTGTATTCAAAGCATGCTTTTTTAGTCCTATTTGATGCGATAGCGCGTAAAAATACTGTCTCACCTTTCATTGGTGCTCCGGCAATAGTTTCGCCGTTGTTTACCATAATCAATTTCCTAATACCATTTTCCTGTTTGACCGCAATGAAGGCATAGGGCTTCTGAAAGACAGCCAGTCCAGCAACATCTCCATCTTTCATTTTTCCAACTTCCATTTTAGTGATGCCAATCGTTGGTATAGTTTGATCATAGCAAGCAAATATACGTTGAGTAAGCATATTCCGAGCTTCAGGCAAACTAGCAACCACTTTGCCAGTTACTAATCTCAAATAACCCGGCCTCTGCGTCAGTGACCACCTGCTGTCGTCTGGATTGTGATTCCAACCCCATTGCATTCCTAATATTTTATCCTTGAATTCGTCAGATGTTGGCAATGCTTTTATCGGATGCTGTTTGCCAACATCAGGTTTTCTATAGGTAACAACGCCTTTCCCATCAACTCCAACTATAGGCCAACCATCAACCCAGGTTACAGGCTGTAAAGATGGAAAACGGCCAAAGGGACCGCTATCCACAAAAAGCATAGTCCACCATTCGCCAGCTTGGGTTTGAATAAGTGCTCCCTGATGAACTCCATACGTTACTCCGGGCATTGTATCTCTAATTGCCACCTTTTGTTCGTAAGGTCCGTAAATATTCTGCGAACGCAATGTTACTTGAATGCCATCAACACCGCCATAGGTACAATACAAATAGTAATAATCATTGATTTTATATACATGAGTACCTTCAAGTCCACTTCGTAAGTCTCCGGTGTAAATCAAAGAATCTTGGCTAATAGGCGCAAAATTTTGATCGAGCTCCGTTAGATAAATTTTCCCATAGCCATACGCTACATAAATTCTTCCATCGTCATCGAAAAATAATCCTGGGTCATAAAATCCTTTCGGCAATTGTTTTATTTCCCACGGACCTTCTGCTTTTTTTGCTGAACAAAGGAATCCCCCTTCATCGAGAGTAATAAAAAGTAGGTAGAAAGTCCCATTATGATATCGCATACTTGTTGCCCATTGACCATGACCGTACCTGTTACATCCATCAAGATTGTAACAAGGACTGAAATCGAAACGAGGAACGGCATTGCAACAATATTCCCAATTTACAAGGTCTTTTGATTTTAAAATGGTTACTCCCGGAAAAATAAACATTGTGGTTGTAACCATATAATAGGTATCGCCTACTCTAATCACATCAGGATCGGGAAAATCGGCCGGGATAACTGGATTAGTAAAAGTTCCATCCCCATTATCACTGTGATATTTTTGGCACTTTTGGGCTTGTAAATTCGTCAATAATATCGTTATTACAAGCAATAAACTAAAAGCACAAGCGATGAAATTTTTAGATTTTATCATTAATAATTCTTCCGTTGAGTTTTAAAATATCCTTATTGCTGATTCAAGGATACTTCTGCATATCACTTTTTATCAAATCTTCTAGATTATGAATGGGACGTTCAATGTCATAAGGTATTGGCAGTCCATTAAATTGCTGGAAATAAAGCAAGCAGGCATCTTTCCATACCTGAGCGTTTACGCACTGTTCACGAAGTTTATTCTGAACATGAATAAATCGTTCTGTATCTATGTAAGGTTGAACTTTATCCCACGTTTTTTGAAATTCGCATACCTGATTCACTCCTTCGTCGTAATGGTAGCATAGTTCATTCCATAGAGTGCGCCCACTTTTCATAATATAATTCCATGGTAAATGATGAAACCATAATAAATAAATGTCAGGACAGGTTTTAGGATCGGAAAATATTGATTGGAGTGGCTCGTGGTACTGGCTTACGGCATCGCTTCCTGTTTCTGTCCGATTGAAGCCAATGCCAAGTGAATCGGCTTGATGGTAATATGGTGGCGTCCAATCTTTCCGTACTCCTGCAGGTGCCCACCATGGACCTGGTCCATAATGATGATCTGCAGCAAAAATATGATGTAATCCCAGTGGCATCATATAATTAACAGCAGCTTCACGACTGTTAAGCATCATTTGTTTTACAGGTTGCAAAAAATTTATGTTCCAATCGGCAAACGTTATTGAACTAACTTCATCCTTTTTCTCAGCACTTTGCCCAAAAGTCAGTTTTACCCACTCATCGGCAATTTGTTCACTTGTTAAGTAATTGTTCCATGCTAAACGACCAAAAGCGTACCAGTTAGACTGTGCAAAAAGATGACCACACCAATTTGTATCTAATCCAATATTCGATACTCCTGCGATTGCAGTATGTTTTTGTGGAAAGATGCTTCCATCGGTGCAACGAGCTACTGTACTTTTCTGGCCTTCTTGATAAGTATCGCTTTGTAAAAATTCCTCCCACATGGTTGCAAGAAATACCAGATGAACTGATTGCCCAAGATACTCCTGAGTGATTTGAAGTTCTGGCATGACAGAAGTTTTTTTCATTCCACCAAAAAGTGGACTGAATGGTTCTCGAGGTTGAAAATCAACCGGTCCATTTTTTACCTGAATAATAACATTGTCGCGAAACCGGCCATCGAATGGCATAAATTCCAGATACGCTTGTTTCGCTCTATCTTCACTTGAAGGATTATACACAAAGGCTCGCCACATGACAATGCCACCAAAAGGACGAAGTGCATCGGCAATCATATTGGCTCCATCCGCATGCGTACGACCAAAATCTTGTGGTCCTGGTTGACCTTCACTATTCGCTTTAACCAAAAAACCTCCAAAATCTGGGATCAGACTATAAATTTCTTGAACTTTGACTTTCCACCATTTTATAACTTCGGGATCCAATGGATCTGAAGTTTTTAATTTTCCAAGTACAGCCGGGGAAGCAAAATTGACGGAAAGATATGTCTTGATTCCATACGGTCGAAGAATATCGGCGATAGCTTTGACTCTTTTAAGATAATCAGTTGATAAAACCGAGGGCGAAGCATTTACGTTATTAAGAACAGTTCCGTTTATTCCTATGGATGCATTGGCTCGTGCATATTCCTGCCATAATTGCTTATCGGTTTCAGTGACTTCAAAAGCATCTTTTCCTTTCCTCCAGAATATGGAATGCCCAGCATAACCACGTTCAATAGTACCATCAAGATTGTCCCAATGATTTAATAGCCGTCGTTCGTATGAGGGATTGCAAACTTCTTCACATATTGGTCTACCTGTTTGCTGACGACGCAATAATTCATAAACTCCATATAAAATTCCTAACTCAGTTTTGGCTTGAATTTTATTATCACTAATTCTAAAGCCATCGCCTTTAATAGCTTTATCATTTTTAATTACGAGTGATATTGTAGCATTTGATTCTCCTTGCCAACACTGCTGCAATTCCTGTTTTGCAATTTGAAGTGTCGGTGATTTTTCGGAACAAATTACATTTATCTGAGCTATGCTTTTGCCGCGTAACCAGAGGTCGTGCCCATTTTCTGCATTGAGAGAAAAAGGGACCAACAATAGAATTAATAAGCCAATTGTTACTTCGATTTTGCAGGATATATTTTTCATTTGAGATTCCTTTTGTTAGTTATTGCTCAATATTGGGGAATAAAAATTTTGGTCGGGTACCAATATCTTAGTTCTGCTCATCTTTTTCCCCACACCAAAAAATGACTCGCTCGAAGGATCCGAAAAACGAAAACCATCCATCGTTAAATAGTAATAATGGAATCCCGGCGGTAATGGTTTAGTTGTCACTGTCCAGACTCCTTCTTCTCCTTTTACCATATCATATACGTTTAAGAGATCAAGCTGAACTTTTTGAGTATTTGGAGCATCGACTCGAAAGATAGCTCTCAATTGTATATCTACTCTCGGAAATTCAGCTCCAGGAATATTTGTTGAAGCTGGTTTTGAATTCCTATACAAATAATTGTTCTGTGCAAGACAAGCACAAGTCATTACAATAAGCAATACTAAAGGTACTATTCTTTTGTAAATTTTTTTACCTCATCATAAAAATATATTTGAATGTTCCTCACTTCACTAAAATAATCTTCTTCGTTTCGATATACGATCCGGCTTGCAAACGAGCAAAATAAGTTCCGCTCGAAAGTCCTTCTGCGTTCCATTCTCGTGTATATGTTCCGGCGGGTAACTCTTCGTAAACAAGCTTCGACACTTCCCGACCTAGAGAATCATAAATGACTAGGGTTACAAATAATTTTGCAGGCAAAACAAATGTTATAGCTGTGACTGGATTAAATGGATTGGGATAATTTTGAGAAACTGAAACGTTTAGTGGACTATTATGAACCTCATGAGTGACCGCAGTTATATTAGCTTCCCTCAAGAAAAAATCCGTCATCATTTTATAATATTTCTCATCAAATAAGCCTGGCCCATGCTGACCACCAGGCACTATAACAAATTGACCTGGCACATTAGCTTTTTGCAATGCATTAAAAAATAATTCACTCTGGCAGAGAGGAACTAATGGATCTGCATCACCATGAAGGATAAGAAAAGGTGGATCGTTTGTGTCAATGTAGGTGATAGGATTCGCAAGTGCACATTTATCGAGATTTTCCTCAATTGGTCCACCAATTAAAATAGCTTCGGGAGAATTAATGTCTTTACTTCTTTTACAAGAATCCATCACCGATATATCAATAGGTCCGAACCAATCCACAACAGCATTGACTGAACTACTAAAGGAAGTGTCCTGACCTACATTACTTTCAATGTCAAAAGTTACCGAGCCAATGGTATATTGCTTAACTCCTCCAGATGTGCCAGCCAAAGAAGCCAGATGTCCACCAGATGAAAATCCCGTAATGCCAATAAACGAAGTGTCAATTTGATATTTTGCCGCATTAGCTCTTATAAATCTTATAACAGCTTTAATATCATTTATTTGTGCAGGGAATTTCGCATCCGTACTCGAACGATGATTTGGCGTTACAATAGCAAAACCTGCATCAAGAAGCGGTTTGCCCAAAGAGGAAAGAACTGTTTCTTTTAAGTTATTACTAAACCATGCGCTACCGTAAATTACAACTACAACTGGATAAGTTGGTTTTTCAGTTTGAGGTAAATAAATATCCATTTTATGATATACCTTTTCATCACCACCATAATCCAGATCTTTCCAGCTTTTTGAGTATTGCTGACCGAAACAATTGGTACAGATCATTAGAGAAAAAATAAAAATTGAAATTTGTTTCATAGTTTATCTCCTATTATTATGTTTTTATATCGAATCTACTCTGCAACTTTTTTTACAGCGACTTTGATTTGTGTAAATGAATGGGGCGGAAATGAATATGAAATATTATTCTCTTCCACTTTGATTTCTTTTATTATTGGTTTGTATTGCTCTTGCTTATCGAACGTGAAAGGCGCATCGAGCGACTCACAGTTTAATACACTAGCTTCAGCTTTCCCAGTAAAAATGCCTGATATACTTCTAATTTGAGTTACAATAGATTTTTCTTTGTGTCGGTTCACAACATTAATAAATACAGTTTTTGTTTCATTATTGTACACGGTTGATACATCGAGATAAGGGATGCCTTTATACTTTTCAGTATTAAAGGTATCGCACTGCACATAAGTATCAATGGAATTGCCATAGCAATTGTTCGAGAACAATTTGAATGTATAAAATAAGGGGGTTTTATAGCTTCCTTTATCTTTATCCGTACTCAATAGTGAGGTAAGCATAGTAAAATTGGTCATTTTAACAATATCAGCATGGCGAATAAAAGAGTTGAAGCTTTGTGCTATTGGAAGTACTGTCAGGAAATTTCTAGACATTATACCCCATTCATCAAAAGAGATATAAACAGGATTTGTATAATTTTTCATAGTCCTCACTGCTTCTATAGTAGCAGCGGTTACGCATATTTTCTCTTCAAAATCTACTGCACTTTGTCCCATATAGGTATAATAATCTGGCGAATTTTCCCAGTAGCGATGAATTGAAATATAATCTACCATATCGCCGAGACCTTCAAGTACTTTTCTATTCCATTCCACCCATTTGCCTGTACTTTCGTAATAAGACGATCCAGAAGCGACTAATTTGATACTTTTATCAACTGATCTCATTGCTTTTGCTGCTTCTCTTGCAATCTTTACATAATCATCAGCATTTTTATGGCCTAATTCCCATGGCTCTCCATCAACTTCGTTTCCGAGATCCCATATTTTAACATTGTAAGGTATGGAATGTCCATTTTTTGCACGCAAATTCGAGTAGTAGGTTCCTTTTGGAAAATTACAATATTCAACCCAGTAGCAAGCATCTTGTATTGTGGCAAGTCCGAGATTTACGCATATTACATTTTCACTGCCAATGGATTTATTCAAAGCTATCCACTCATCTGTGCCTACATGATTATTGTCAATTCCACTCCATGCAAGATTGATACGAGAAGGTCTCTGATTCTTAGGTCCGACGCCATCCTGCCAGTTGTATGCCATTACGTAATTTCCACCAGGCCAACGCATATTGGTGATTTTCAACTCTCTCATTGCTTCGATATAATCTTTTCTGAATCCATTCTCATCTGCGAGAGGTGAAGCTGGATCATATAAATTTCCATACATAGTGTTGAAGCTTGCAGTGTCTGGTAATCCCATCCTCTTGCCACTAAATTGAATTGGTTCCATAAAGACACCATAGATTTTAGGATCGATTTCTCCTATTGTTCTATCAGTATCAATTTTAATTTTTGCCGTCTGAGCGAATGTTGATAGTGGAATAAGTGTGCATAAAAGAAAAAATAGTTTTTTCATGATACATTTCCTTAATGGTGATTAGTTATTGATTAAAGATATTTATTCTCTATTTTGAATACTCAATACATTGTTCAGTCCATGTAGGACCATTGATATAAAACATTCCATGAACAAAGTACACAGGTTCAATCCCTAATTGAGGGGTTTGCTCCCAATCTTTGAGAGTTGGACAGTACGGATAAGGACGTTTATCGTACATAATGTAATGACAAGAACTCCACAATTTGCCATCCGGTCCTTCAAATAAAGCATTATGTCCAGTTTCACAATATGGATCTTCACTGTCATTGAATTTCAAATCTGAATAACCGCCGCTAAGGGCAAGTTCATAACGATAACCTTTTTTACGAGTGCCGAAGATCGGTTCGCGCGAAGCTAGTTCCCATGGTCCGAGCGGACTTTTCGATTTTAGCAAACCAACTTCATACCCACGAGTCCATGAAGAAAAAAACATAAAATAAATGCCATCCCTTTTTACTACGAAAGGACCTTCGATGCCTCCGATCACCCAATCTGGATTACCAGGCGATCTTTTATCAAGAAACTTCTGAATGTTTCCAATAAGCTTACCTGTCGATAGATCTATTTTTGCCTGAAAAAGTCCGTCTCCACTGCAGTAAAGATAAGTCTGCCCGTCATTATCTTCGAATAAAGTTGCATCGTTATTATATCGAGGTGTTAAAGGACCGTTGACGAGTTTATAAGGTCCTGTAACTTCGTCAGATGAAAACAACCATATACTATGGGTTTTCATTCCCTTCGGATCATCTTCAGTAACTTTTCCGCTGTTCACCATTAGCCAGTATTTATTTTGAATGTAGTGAATCTCGGGCGCCCAGAATCGTCCGTTATAAGGACATTCTGGGGGCAGTTTACTAGCATCAATAAGCCACGAATGGTGTCTCCAATTTACAAGATCATCTGATACCAATAATCTTACACCAGGATTTGGTCCAGTCCAAAATGGCATCGAGGTTCCGGTACAATACCATTTACTGCCTACCTTAATAATGCAATGATCCCGCATAGCTATAGCAGTATCTCTCGTTATCGGGTTGGTATAACAAAAACTTCGTGTAGCAGCGCCTTTGTATGAGGTACTATTATTTGGATTTACCTGCGCAAAAAGGGAAGTTGAAAAAAATAATAAATTCCAAAATGAGATCAACTTAAAACTCAAAATTATATTCTCCTAAGAACGCTATTCAAAGCTAATCCAGTCTATTTCGACTCGATTATTATCTTCTAAGATGACAACGAGATTTTGAACACCAGATTTCAGCTTGGATATAGGTGCAGTAATAATATTCCATTTATTCCCTTCAGGAATTTTCACCTCCGCAACAATGGGACCCGCTACACTATTCAATCTTATTTGTACAGTACCGCCATGTTCTGAATAAGCTTTTACTATCACTGATGTAAATTTCTTATTTCCAAAATCAACACTATTATATTTTATCCACGCGTCTTTACGATCGAGCATTGCTTTCCACCCTTCGAACGTATTAAGGGAATCGTTGAAAGCTATTGATGCACCTTCTTTGCTTATATCACTATACCTATCAATCTGAATCCTTTGAGATGCAGCAGTCATTCCAACTCCTCGTAATGTTGGACTTACTTTTTGAATAGTACCATCCTCCTGAAAGAATAAGCTGTCAATTCTAACGGATCTATTCTTATCAAATTGTGGAGATAAATCATTATGATGGTAGAAAAGATACCATTGATTTTTAAACTCGATAATTGAATGGTGATTAGTCCAACAACCTGAAGGAGATTCATCCATTATCACTCCTGTATACTTAAAAGGCCCCATTGGATTGGTACCCATCGCATATTCAAGTCTTTCGATGGTTGTCTGAACGTGAGGATACGTCATATAGTAAATGCCATTTCTTCGGAATAAATAAGGTCCTTCCTTAAGTCCTTTTTCTGGCAAACCTTTTATCATTTGTGGTTCAGAAGCAAGCTCAATCATGTTCTCTTTTAATTTTGCCCCATAAATATTTCCCATTGACCAATACAAATATGCTTGACCATCTTTATCAATAAACACATTAGGATCAACACCATGGACATTTCTAATTGGTTCGGGTTGTGGTATAAACGGACCTTCTGGGTATTCCGCAATTGCAACACCGATAGCAAATCCACGACCAAAACTTGTATCTTTAGTTCGAGCAGGAAAATAGAAGTAATACTTCCCATTTTTTTCAATACAATCAGGCGCCCACATACTGTAGGATGTAGAATCCACCCAAGGAACTTTATTCTGACTTACGATAATCCCATGATCAGTCCATTCAGTAAGATTCTCAGAAGAAAACACATGATAATCTTCCATACAAAACCAATTGTCTCTACATCTCCCATTTTCAGGCGGTATATCATGGGATGGATATAAATATACTTTATCATTGAAGACCCGAGCAGAAGGATCGGCTGTAAATTGATTACGAATAATAGGATTTTGTGCTACTACATCATTTGTTATTGTAACAATTAAGCAGACAAGAAATAAATATAGCTTTCGATTTTTCATAGATTGACCATTTATAAATTTTTGTTTTGTGGTTCATCTTCTACTAATTACAGCTTATTCACCAAATATAGGAATAGAAAATATTATTATCATAGTAAGGGTTACTGTTTTTCGTAATGTTTTCATATAAACTTCAACAATCTTAATGAAACAATCTCAATGATTATTTATTGTGTGACGGTAAAGTTACTATTACAAATCCACCATTTGGATTCATTGTAACATTAAAAGAACTTGAAAGGCTGATATTGGTTTTTACCAGTTCATTTGAATTTTCAGCATCTGTAATAAGAATCCCTTTGGCAGTTTTATTGATAAAAGGAATGTTTAATGTCAGTGTGCGTTTTGTATTTTCACCATTAATACCTGCAATGTACCATTTTTCACCTGTCTTTCTCGCAAGCACAACAAATTTTCCAGGATAGCCATCGATAAACTTCACATCATCCCAATGTTGTGGTAAACTGCTCATATATTCTTTTACAAAATCTGGTTGTTTGGCCATTCCTGATGGAGTTTCTGCAATATGCTGAATTCCAGAGGTAAATATTACGGATAAGGCTATTTCAAAGCCATTTGTAGTACGACGCTGTATATTAGGAATCCCTGAAAAATTAACTGGAGTAAAATCCATAGGATCAAAAAGATTTCTGGTAAATGGTAGTACAGTACAATGAGAAGGCTGATGATTTGCATCTTCCTGAGTAAAAGTAATGTATTCCTCTCCTCGTATTGCTTCCATGCTTACCAAATTAGGGTAAGTTCTGTACCAGCTTCGTGGAAAAGTACTTCCATGGAAGTTTACTGCAAGATTATAGTCTGCAGCATCTTTCAAAATGTCAATATAGTATTTCATCATCGATTGGCCATCACCACCAAAGAAATCGACCTTGATACCACTTATTCCCATATCTTTCAATTTTTGGAATTCTATTCTCCTGGAATTCCTTGTAAGCAACTTGTCTCGAGGTGTTAATGGAGTAGTATTCCAGTCGCCTGCTGAATTGTACCATAATAAAATTTTTACATTTTTTGTTCTGGCATAGTCAGCAAGCTCTTTAATTTTTTCATATCCGATCTGCCTATCCCAATAGGCATCTATTAAGCAATATTGCCAATTCATACTTGCAGCAAAGTCAATAAATCGTTTCTGGGTAAAGTATTCAGTTGAATCGTCTTTAAGAATCACCCAGCTCCATGAAGCAATACCAGGTTTTAGCCAGGCAGATACATCATATTTTGAAGGAATTGCAAGGTCTGTTTCCAGAGTTGACTCGACCAATCCTGCTAAATTATTTGTTATGGCAATAATACGCCATGGAGTAAACCATGGTAATGTCGATTCAGGCAATACCGGCTCATAAGATCTGCCTTCCTGTGGCTGTGGAAATTGGACAGAATATTCTCCATCGGGAGAAAATTGACTTAAGCGAGATCCGCAATAATTAGTATCGACAGCTGTTTCCGTAATACTTATCCAGAAATTTCCGTAATTAAATAGAGCTGGAAGTACCCAACCTGCTTGATATGGTGAAGAAGTACCTACAGGGATTTCCAAATTGTAAAATTCTTCGTACGAAGGCTGTGAAAAACACCAGCCTGTACGGGCATCAGCGCACGGCTGTAAAAAAGCCTTTGTAGAACGATTGAAATGGTAGGAAGAAAGCTCTTTATATATTTTCACTTTTTTCTCAGATTTTTCAGAAAAATGATATCTAAAAGCCACGCCATCATTGGATATTTGAAATATTATTTCAATAGGCTTTTCATTTGCATTGCTAAGATAAAAAATTCGTCTGTTCCCCGTATAACTGCAATTTACTCTTTTCCCATGCAGAAGAGTGTATTGATCCGATATTAACTTTACGACTGAAACCGAATCGATTTTTAAAGCTGTAGTAAAATCCTCATCACTCCTTACAATTCCAAGTTTTGATGGTAGTATTACAAGTTCTCCTGAATGAGTAACAGAATAAACCGGTTCGCCCGAAGGCAAAAGCCAGAAATTAGCTGTAATTTTTGCATCAGGACTTTTTATTTCATATTTCTCCATAGCATGCATGCTGGCACAGAATAAAATTAAGAAGGAAAAGGAAAGTAATTTTATAGTTTTTAACCGTAAAGAAAATTTTTTTGAGGGTTGAATTGAATTTGGATAATCTGGTTCATTTGTGTTTTTGTGTAGTCTCATAAATACTCGTTTCATGGTTTTATATTTTTATTGATATTGGCTATTTTTTTTGTTTTAATCCTGATTACAGTAAGTGACATTGGTGGAACTTCATAATTAAAGTTCTTATTTACCTTGTATGTTGATTTTACCGGAATAACATTTTGTGGATTCTGAAAAGTGTTTTCATCATTGGCATTGCCTGATAAAACTGTTAAATCTGCCTCAGGAATAATTTTTTTAAATCTGCCAAGATTAATATTCATTGACTTTTTCTCTATGCTTGCATTTACAAACTTTAGAATAATGTCGTTTGTTTTACTATCTCGAACACACGAAGCTGCCAGTGTTGAATCTTTTTCATTTTTTGAAATAACATCATTGTAATAAAAATCTCCCTGATTGTTCATAAACATTTTCTGAACATAATAATTGGGAGTAAGACAGATGTGAGTATTATCAAAAAATATCATATCAGTGGTCCATTGGGTAAAATCTTTTTTTGCCAGTAAGGGAGCATAGGAAGCCATAACAACAATATCGCCATTTCGTTCAAGTGAAACCATATAGGCAGCTTCGGCAATTGCATTAAACAATTTATTACCCCAGGAGGCATATTCTCCAAGATATACTTTAGAAGCATTTCTGTCGTATTTATCATATCTATATTGATTAGCCAGAAACCAAGCAGGTTCAGTATAATAGTGCTCATCTACAATTGGAATATTTAACTCATTAGCTAATTTCCATCCCTTTTCGTAATCTTCGCCACTATGAAAAGGACCGGCAGTGCCAACAACTTTAATTTCAGGATGTTTTTTCCTTACAGCTTTATATATCATTTTAAAACGTTCTTCAAATTCTGGTGTCATTTTTTCTTCGTTGCCAATCCCAATATATTCAAGGTTGAAAGGAGCTGGATGACCGGCATCAGCACGTTTAGAACCCCATGGTGAGGTTATCGGTCCATTTGCCCACTCAATTAAGTCCAATACTTCCTGAATATAAGCAGGCATCTCATCCATTGGCAAGGCTTTTTGTCCTGTACTACCAATACGCCATGTACCACCTGAATTTTGACAACTTACACCCGCAGGCAATATTGGCAACGGTTTAGCTCCAATATCTTCGCAGAACTGAAAAAATTCGTAATAACCTAATCCAGCACTTTGATGATATCCCCAGATATTCTTCTGTTCGATTCTTTCTTCAATTGGACCAATAGTATTTTTCCACCTATACATATTGCCAAGACCATCACCATGAACAAGGCAACCGCCAGGAAATCGAATAAATCCGGGATGCATATCTGCAAGTACCTGAGCTAAGTCTGAACGCATACCATTTGGCCTGTTCTTAAATGTCTTTTCAGGAAAAAGAGAAATAACGTCCATAGCTATTTTACCACTGTTTTTTGCAAGGATTACCAAGGAACAAGTATCATTACTTCCAGTTGCAGTTAATGTAAGAGCATATTTTTGCCATTTGTCGGAGGAAATAGTAAGCTTTCCATTTGCCAAAGCATCTCCTTTCGGATTTTGGAAACTTACCGAAATATCTACTGGTGAATTAGATAGAAGACGAGCAAATAATGAAAGATTATAAGTTTCACCATTATTGATAACAATTCCATCATATCCAGAGTTTTTTATGCCAACTCCCGATTCTCCAGTATATTGTGGATAATTACCAACATTCTCAATATCCAGAACAACGTAATGAGGGTTATTAGGATGAATAGGGTTGCTGGTTTCGATGGAAATCTTCCCATATGAATAACCTGGGGTAATATATTCCCAATACGAAAAAGGATTCCATTCCTTGCGGTCGGTCGGGCTGTACTCAAACGAACGGTTTTGAACAAGTTCTGCATACAAACCGCCATCAGCAGAATAATTGATATCTTCAAAGAAGATTCCAAATAGCAAGGGACTGATTTTCTTCCCACTTTTATCAGATTGGGATAAAAGTGTGGTTGATACTAAAAAACAGCATCCTATTAAAGTTACTGCTTTTATTGAAATTAATCTTTTAACGAAATTTGATTGTTTCATTTGAATTTGTATTTATGTTGTTGAATTTAATTATCATTCTAAATGATATTGTTTATTTATACTTTAAATAATAAATATTTTAACATAATTTGTAACTATTCAATTCTAAACCAGTTAAAATCGACATAACCACCAGTAACTTTAGTAGCATAATTAAAAAGGCCAAAGCGGTATCCCATAAAGTGAGACAGGCTGTAACTCATATGCAGGGTATTGCCAATTGACTTCCACTCTTTACCATCAAGACTGTAATAAAATTGCGCTGTATCAGCAAGATTGGTAAAATCACATTGTGCTTTCAAAAACACTATATTTCTGTCGATAGGAATACTTTCAATTTTTTCAAATTTTTCATTTTGTGCGCTTGCCATAACAATTCTTTTTTGGCCATTTTCAAAGCTCACACCCACCAGTCCATACTTTTTCTGAAGCAAAGCCAATCCAGCAAAATCGCCTTCTTTCATATTTGAAACATCTATTTCAACTGTTCCTGTGCATTTGGGTCCAAAAGTACGTTGAGTTAATGTATTCCGCACCAGTTCAAAATTATCTACTATACTTCCAGTAATGAGCCGTAAATAACCTTTACGTTGAAATACCGACCAATAGCGATTATCAGGATTATGATTCCATTGCCAAACCAGGGGAAGGTCTGGCTCTCCCTTCTTGCGAGAAAAATCATCGGATGCTACAATTCCAGGTATCAACCCTTTGTTAGGTGGCAGATCGAGAGTATCTGAAGCTTTCCCGTTAACTCCAATTATTGGCCAGTCGTCTACCCATGAAACAGGAACCAGATAAGGAATACGTCCTACCGATCCATAATCGCGAAATAGATAAGCAAACCAACGACCGTCGGGCAAGTCAACGAGTCCACCCTGTGCTATACCTCTATCCTGAAATGCTACCCTACCTTCGTATGGACCGGTTATTTTATTTGCACGATGTACAAGCACAGTACGCATGCCACCCCTGGGCCAGGTAATGTTAAAAAGATAGTATTTACCATTAATTTTAAAAAGCTGTGAACCTTCGGCAGGTAATCCAATATTATCTCCAGCGGGAGCACTTGCATTTTCAATAAGTATATGTTCGGTTCTTTCTTTAATCCCTGTCAAATCTTCTTTTAATTCTGCTATATGCAATTTCCCGGCGCCCCAGATAATATATATGTGGTTATCATCATCAAAAAAAATGGTATGATCGTGGTAGGCAGGAGAAAAAGAGATTTTTTTCCATGGCCCTTTTTCAATATTATGCGTAATAAAAATATAGGTTTTATTGGTAGTAAGCGAGAAAGTACTAACATAATATGTTCCATTATGGTATCTTAGACAACTAGCCCATGAGCCTCGCCCATAGTCCCATTTACCATTAGTTAGATTAGTTTCATCAATATCTTCAAGGATATTATAGGCATAGTTTATTATTTTCCAGTTAGTTAAGTCTTTTGACTGCATAATAGGCACGCCAGGGCTCATATGCATTGTAGTACTGCTCATATAAAAAACACCTCCCACTCGAATAATAGACATATCGGGAACATCCGCAAAGATAATGGGATTGACAGCTTTGCTGGATAGTTTTCTACAATTAATACTTTCAAAAGTTGATTGCGAAACTGCAATTGCAGTCATAAAAAAACATAGACCAATAAAGACAAATTTCTTTAAGTAAATTTCCAAACAATAGACAAAAAAATTATTAATTTTTCTCATTTCCCCAGTTTTTCGATTTTATTTATTATTTTACCTCTTCAAAAAGTATTTTATCAAGATTCAAAAGAGCTCCATCAACAAACACTTTCAACACATGTTGTCCTGCATCGAGTTCAATTGTTTTGTTTACAATTGCCCAATTTTGAAATCCCTTAGTATTTGGTACTGAAATAATTCCAGTTCTGTCTTCATTATCACATTCAAGATGAAATTTCCCAGTATCATAAGATGATGCAACATAAAACGAAACTTTATACTTTGTTGATTTTTTAATATTAACCGTATAGGCCATCCACTCTCCGGTATTAGTCCAACCTATATTGTAACCACCTGATGAACATTTTTCAATATCGACGCCTTCATTGAGCCTATATTGCCCTCCCTCATTCAAATTGTCTTTGTCATAGTATGCATCACCAGGGCAACCAATGTCAAAGTCTTCAGCTTCTAAGACTCCTGGAACAGTGTGTGGTTTAAAAGCTTCCTGCTTCAATTCGCAGACCTCTATAAGTTTCCAACCCATGAAAGAACTGCTTCCAAAATTGAGCAATGCTACTTTATTACCTTCAATAGAAGCAACTTCTAGGGAAAGAATCTTATCCGGGAATTGTTTATTTGATATCTTAACCAAACCATTGTATGTATCTTCAATTTTCCAGAATTGATTATCTTCTCCCTTATAATTTGAGACTGTAAGAACCTGATCAGGCATTCTACACTCCAGTACTTTTTCACGATCTTCACGATTCCTGATTTTGTAAATACCTTTGCCTGCATCTTCCAGTTTCCATTGATTTGAATAGTTTTTTCTTTTGCTTGTTAAAGTTAAGTTTGAGCCAAGTACCAAACTGTTATCTATATTATCTCCGGGTACGATATAATAATGGGGCGTACAATTAATTTGAGTAAACTTATTGAGTGGCGGAATCTTGTTAGTGAAGCTTAGTTTTATAACGTATGCCATCTCTTCGAAAGGTCGTTCAGGCAAATTAATTATCAATCCTTCTTTTTTCTGTTCGTATGTCAATGATAGGTTTTTCCCTGTTCCACCATCAATAAGTTCTACTGACTTTAAATTATTGCAATCGATTCTATCAGAAGATAATAACTTGAGAATTATTTCTTTTTGATCTTTTTCCCATCCGAGCAAAATTGCATAAAGAATAGCATTATCTTTCGACCTTGTATATCGAATATCTTGTGCTGTACCTTCAGTTGGGGACATCATTGTTCCGTGCACAGCCCCCATTTTTGTTGGACCTTCTCCGTATTTTTCCCATGCACGTGTTGAATACACTGCTTCACCATATTTTTTGAGCCATGCTCCCATTGCAAGCAAAATATCCTTTTGTTCCTGAGGTACAGAGCCATCAGCTTCAGGAGAAATATTGAGAATCATATTTCCATTTTTACTTATTCTGTCAATAAAACTGTGTAAAATCTGTTTTGTAGTATAATATCTGATCCCCTCAGTATAACACCAGCTTGATGAACTGATGGCATCATCGGTAAGCCAATAGTTTTCGGTAATATCGGGAGGACCTCCACGTTCATAATCCAGAACAGCACATTTTGTATTCAAGCCATCTTTAAATGTGGCTACTACACCTTTGTTCCATTCATCTGCTTTATTGTAATAGTATGACAAGAACTCAAGAAGAACTGATTGTGAGATGACATGTAAATTAAAATCCTGATAAATGATATCTGGTTTATAATCATCAATAATTTCCTTGTGCTTACTTAACCAAAAAGCTTCATTTTTTTCTTTTCCTTGCTGCCCGTATAACATCTGAAGTTTTGGATCATTTGTCGGAGGTACATGGTCGTAATATCCTGTAATGTTGTATGCATGATGCATAGAGAGGAACACTTTCATGTTTCTTTTACGGATGGCATCTGTAATCAAGCCAACCAAATCAAGTTTTGGACCCATATCTTTTGCGTTCCATGGATTCACTTTGCTTGCCCACATTGAAAAGCCGTCGTGATGTTCTGCTACAGGTCCGGCAAATTTAGCACCTGCATCAGCAAAAAGCTGTGCCCATTCTTCAGGATCGAATTTGCCTCCTTCCGATTTGAGCTTAGGTGCAAACTGCACAAAGTTGCCTTGCCTGTCTTTAGCTCCAATAATGAAGTAGTGGTAAGGCCATTCAGATGGATCCCCATACACCTCCTTATGATGCTTATTCTCAGGAGTTCCTTCAATGTATATATTACGTGGATACCATTCATTTGAAAATGCAGGGACAGAATATACTCCCCAATGAAAATAAATACCAAATTTAGCGTCTTTGAACCACTCTGGAACAGGGTTTACTTTCTCCAGAGATTCAAAACTGGGCTGGAATTTTTGTTTTTGATTCTGAGCAAAAATTTGCCCACCTATTGTTGTAATAAATAATAATATAAAAAAGA
>JAGNGI010000081.1 GCA_018002295.1 Fidelibacterota bacterium | reverse complement strand
AAGAAGCCATCCATAAAGAGGATTGGGGACACAGCTCCGCCCTTATTGCAGTTGAATTTGCCGTCGAAGCCGGGGTAAAAAAATTGGCTCTATTCCATCATGAACCGGAAAGAGATGATTTTGAAATAAATGATATTCTCAAAAAATCACGCGATTTCAAGAAAATAAATTTCCCAAACGAAAAACTGGACATTTTCCTGGCTATGGAAGAATTGGAAATTACTCTATAACCGGAATCCCAATATTTTAATTTTTATAAAATCTTAGAGTTATCTTAACCTGCTAATTTATAAATCCGTATAAAGCTGTTGATACAGTCCGGTTTTGTTATTTTATAGATCGGAATATGAAAATATCGGTGAAATTGCGAAGTGAGTTGGGAAATATGATCAAGAAGCGGTGTTAAAAACTTTGAGCATCCAGAGAAAATAGAAGATGACACAAATCAATTGGTTTGTTTTAGTTATTAAATAACATATCATAACTTAATACATTACAGTGTATTAAATAAATATCTTTATTCTTATGAATTATTCAGGGTAGAAAGTAAATCTTTCATTGCCAAGTTTTCTCTTTATGCCAATACTACAATCAGCATTAAAATCATTTTCGAATTATATTAGGAAACCTTCAGAATGTTTATTTATGGTCCTTATCTATTTATAGATCTCCGCCTCAACTTTCTAAAGGTGGAAAGGGCTACAACTTTACTCCTCAATTTTTTCCGTGCTTGATTACTCTGCCCTGTACTATAAAAATTATATCCTCACAGATATTGGTCGAAAGGTCGGCGGCGCGTTCCAGTTTGCGGCTGATGTCCATCACCCGTAAGGCAATCGGCACAGTTGCCGGTTGTTTGCTCATTAATAGAGTCATCTCGGCAATTATTTTATCCCGCAGATCGTCAACCACATCATCTCGTTTGCAGATTTCTTGGGCTGATTCGGCATCATTATTGATAAAGGCATCAATGCTATCATGAAGCATCCCGAGCGATTCCTGCGCCAGGTGATTTAGAAGCGGGATCGGCTTAAAGCTCGGTCTATCAATCAGGTAAAGAGCATCACGACAAATATGCACCGCCCCGTCACCAAGCCGTTCAAGGTCATTACTCATTTTTAAAATCATAATAATTGTGCGCAGATCACGCGCTCGCGGCTGATACTGAGCAATGGTCTGAATACAAGCTTCATCCATTCGCAAATCGAACTCATTTGCTTTTGATTCATCAACATTAATGATTTCTTTCAGCGTATTAACGTCCTTAGCACTCAGCGCTTGCAGACTTCTTGTGATCATACTCTCGACTAATGCCGCATATTCGACTATGGCTTGTTTTAATTCTTGAATTTTCTTCGTTAACATATTTTACCTCATCATATTTTCTATTAACCAAACTTGCCGGAAATGTAATCTTCGGTGTGTTTATTTTCCGGTATGGTAAAAATCTTCTCAGTAGGCCCAAATTCGATCAATTCGCCCAAATACATAAACGCCGTATAATCGGAGACGCGCGCCGCCTGTTGCATATTATGCGTGACAATTACAATGGTGTAACGCTGTTTCAATTGTTCGATCAATTCCTCGATGCGCTTGGTCGAAATCGGATCGAGACTGGCGCAGGGTTCATCGAACAGAATAACTTCCGGCTCCACTGCCAGACAGCGGGCAATGCACAGACGCTGTTGCTGACCACCAGAAAGCCGCAAAGCGCTTTCATTCAGGCGATCCTTGACTTCGTCCCAGAGTGCGGCTTCCTCTAATGAGCGGCGAATGGTATTTTCAATTGAGTCGGTACTTTTAATGCCATTAATCTTCAATCCGTAGCTAAGATTGTCGCGAATGCTTTTCGGGAAGGGATTTGGTTTTTGAAAAACCATACCGACTTTACGGCGCAAAGTTACAACATCCACACCCGGGTCGTAAATATTATGATTATCGAGTAGAATCCGACCTTCTACCCGGGTATTGGGAATCAGATCATTCATCCGATTCAGCAGACGGATGAACGTTGATTTGCCGCAACCGGATGGCCCGATAATCGCCGTTACCCGATTTTGGAAAATCGACATATTGACATTTTTCAAAGTCTGTTTATCACCGTAGTAAAAATTAATATTTTCCGCCTGAATACGGATTTCCTTAGACAAGTTCATATTTCCTCTGTTTCTGCCGTAAATAAATCGCCAGCCCCGAAACTATTAACACTAGAAATAAAAGTATCAAAGCACAACCATAGGCAATCATCGTCTGGCGCTCTGGAAAAGTACCTTCGGTCATCAGGGCATAAATATGATAAGGCAAAGCCATAACTTCATCCATAATTGAATTGGGAAAACCACGGGTGTAAAAGGTTACCGCAGTGAACATAATCGGCGCCGTCTCGCCCGCCGCTCGACCGACGCTTAGGATAACTCCGGTTAATATTCCCGGCATTGCCGACGGTAGCACAATTTTGCGAATTGTCTGCCACTGCGTCGCGCCTAATGCCAGTGATGCCTCTCTAAGAGATTGCGGCACGGCGATTAGCGCTTCCTGAGCGGCGGAAATAATTCCCGGTAATATCATAATGCCCAGCGTCAAGCTACCGGATAAAATTGAAACTCCAAATCCGAAGAACTTTACGAAGACCGTCAATCCGAAAAGTCCAAAAACTACCGACGGCACCCCCGCTAAGTTATTGATGCTCATCCGAATAACGTTGATCACAACGCTTTTCGGACTGTATTCTGTCAAATAAATGGCGCATGCCAAACCCATCGGCAAAGCAAATATTATCGCGCCGATTGTGAGATAAAAGGTGCCGACTAAAGCCGGTGCAATGCCACCCTTGGTCATCGCCCGTCGTGGCACTTGCGTGAGAAATTCCCAATTGATGACCTTAATGCCATTGACCGTAATAAAATAAATGATCGCGCCGAGGGTAAGTACTGCGATAAAAATCGCTAAATATAAAAAACTAAAACCGAGATACTGAATGCGTGAATTTCTTTTCATCGTCCCAGCCCCAGTTTCAAGCGATAATTACGGCTAATAATTTCCGCAATGATATTGAAAGCCATTGTAATCAGAAATAATACTAAGCCGATGGCGAATAGTGCGTGATAATGGGGACTGCCGACTACGGCTTCGCCCATCTCAGCCGCAATTGTAGCCGTCATCGGTCGCACCGGATCGAGATAACTTTTCGGAATTACCGCCGCTCCGCCCGCAACCATTAAAACCGTCATCGTTTCGCCGACTACTCGACTCATCCCGAGTATAATTGCCGTTGAAATCCCTGAACCGGCGGCAGGAATTATCACGCGCGTCAGAGTTTGCCAGCGATTAGCACCCAACGCATAAGAGGCTTCCCGGAAACTTTTCGGCACAAAATTCAAGGCGTCTTCCGCCAAACTACAAACCGTGGGCACCGCCATTACTCCGAGAATCAAGCTGGCAGTCAAGGCGCATTGTCCAATCGGAATATCGAGTAGGTTTTGCAGAAAGGGCGCAATGATTACCATCCCGAAAAAGCCATAGACAATCGAAGGAATCCCAGCCAAAATCTCGATAATCGGCTTCAGTATCGAACGCAGGCGAAATCCGGCAATCTCATGCAGAAAAAGGGCACTGCCGATTCCCACTGGAATGCAAAATAACATCGCTCCCAGCGTAATCCATAAAGTACCTAAAATTAATGGCAGAATGCCAAATTCAGCCGGTTCCGCCGTCGGATACCACGCCTTGCCACCAATAAATTCAAAAAGGTTGACAATACGAAAAATCGGCAAACCCTGTTGAAATAGAATCAAAATAATTCCCAGTAAAAACACCAACGAAGCAAATGCCAATCCACCAAATACTGGTTTTACTACCTTTTCGCTATTCCATTTCATAGTTAGTTCTCATAATGACGGCATGGCAGACTTTTGCCTGCCATGCCCTAAATTAATACTATATAAAAAACTTCCCGATACTATTTTAATCCAACATATCCGGCTGTTTCGACTAACTCTTGCCCTTCCTCACTGAGGATAAAGTCAATAAAATCCTTTACGACGCCCTTGGGCTTGCCATTGGTGTACATAAAGAGTGGCCGCGAAAGCGGGTAAGTCTTAGTCAAAATGTTTTTCTTGGTGCAGGTTACATTCTCAACGGTAACAGCCTTGACTTTGCTTGATATATAACCGATACCGACGTAGCCAATCGCACCCGGCGTCTTTTCAACCGTGGTTGCAATGGCTTGATTAGAGGCATTCATCAGCGCATCTTGACGGACTTTTTCGTCATTAAGAGCTAATTTACTGAAAGCTTCGAAAGTGCCGCTAGCGGTATCCCGTGACAGCACCACGATTTTCTTATCTTCCCCGCCAACTTCTTTCCAGTTCGAGATCTTTCCAGTATAAATTTTCCGAATTTGCTCGACGGTCAGATTTTTAATTTTATTCGAGGGATGCAAAATAACTGCAATGCCATCCATAGCTACGATATGTGCCACTGGATTGACGCCTTTGGCAACGGCATTTTTAATCTCCTCATCTTTCATAGCGCGCGAAGAAGTGGCGATGTCACAGGTTTTATCAATTAGCGAGGCAATGCCAACTCCGGAGCCGCCTCCCTGCACTGAGATCGTCACGTCCGGATTAGCAATCATAAACTCCTCAGCGGCTAACTGCGCGATCGGCAAAACCGTGGTACTACCTTCTATACGTATTTTGACAGTTTCACCAGCCGTTAACAGCGACGCAATTGCCAGAATCAAAATTGATAGGTTAAATAATTTCTTCATTTTTAGTTCCTTTCTTTGTTAGAATTTAAATTGAATGTCAGTTTGGAGAACGGTTTCAGGTTTAATCGCTCCGTGTAGGTTCTCTATTTTATAGTAATCGAGCGCCAGGACGATATTTTTATTCAAACCGTACTGGGCTATCAGTTCGCTCCCCTTAATGTCGGTCTTACCACCATAAGTATCGGAATCCGGTAGAAAATCTAACCAAGCGTCCTTTTCAAGCTGGCGATAAACATATTTCACTTGCCACTGGCCTTTGTCTTTGATCTTTTCGGAACCCAAAGTTAAACCACAAGCTATGCCATTTTTAGCAGTGTCTGATTCCGCCTGGAGGTTTTGATTAATTTCAAAACAGACACCGATATAGGGAAAGATTTTGTTGTATAGGGCAACTTCGGTAGCAAAATTGAAGTTATTGTAGCCCAACGCCAGATATTTAGAATCATTAATGGTAATATAAGAATTAGACCATTTGGCATGATCGAAAGCCATATTCTTTGTTTTATTGAAATTATAATAGGTCGCGGCGGCTTTTAAACTGTATATACCTTCTTTACTCATACTGAAACCGGGTTGTAAAATCAGCATGCGCGGATTATCGGCAATGACATTTTCTACCTTGCCCTTTTCATCCAGAAAGTAAATTCCAGTATTAAAGAATATCATTTTATGATTGAATTGCGCGGCAACTCCTTCGACGGTAATGTCGCTATCCCACATATAATCGGTCGGCGTCCAGAAGCCGAGATTGCTGTAAAATTTGCCGAGCAGAACGTTCGCATATTTCGGGAAGGTATAACTGCCGTAAGCATAGTCCAGCATAATCGGCTTGGTCTCGAAAGAATTTTCCAGCGTTTGGTTGGTAGAACGCGGATCACTGGAACCAGTCGCCAATCCGAAGCCAACTTTGAATCCCGACGTCACTACGGCTTCACCATTCAAGCGGAAGCGAATCCGCTGGCGCATCCGCGAAACGGAATCTTCTTCGGTGGCTTCCCACTGGTTGCGGAAACGAAAATCGCCTTTCAATCCCATATTCTGAATCCATTTCGGTAAAGTGGTAGAATTTCCGGCATTCATTTCCGCTCGCATTTCTTCTTCGGTCAAAGTCAAAATCTCCTGAGCTTTACCGGCATCCAACACGCCCTTCTCAACTAATTCATTAACTAATCGGTCAAGTTCACCGGCGTTCAGCGTTAGGGCACAAAAGCCGAGCAACGCTAAAATTATGTTGACTTTCCTTTCTCTCAACTTCATTTTTACTCCTTTTTGTTGGTTACTTCATTTTTAACGCCGATAATTAAGGAATTCATTTTAAGACTTGGTAAACGAACGGTTAATTTTTGGTTAAGAATTATTATTTACAACGCTGGCACAGTGAAAAGAAAGGAAAAAGGCTGAGAATGGCCATTAGTCATTGGTCATTGGTCATTAGTAAAGAAAGTTGAGGCAGAGAAAAGAATTTTAATCTTAGCTTTTCTTTTAGGTTAAGACTGATAAAAGTCATTACTTAGCCAAAAGAAAGCTCCCACGAGGCGGACTATTTGTAATCAAAGAGAAAGGGAAACTGATTTTCGCTTCTGAATTGATTTTTTAGCCTTTATTGACTTCCCAGATTTCGCCACCGAAGTAATCCCAGGGCAGACGCCATTCGTCACACTCGGACGGTTCGGGAGAAAATTGCTTATTCATAAAATAGATTAGGTGTGCTTTTTTGAGTCCCAGATTTTTACAGCCGTGAGCCACGCCCGGCGGAATAACGATTAATTGGGAATTGTCGTCGCCGATGACCAAACGCATTCTTTGTCCATTAGTCGCCGAATCCTCCCGCAAATCAATTAAAATGAGCAGAATCTTACTGTCCGGCGGAACAAACCAGATGTCGGTTTGCTGACGGTGGACGTGAAAAGCTTTCACACTCTGCGGTTCCATTTCGCTGAAATTGATCTGAGCAATTTTAAAATCCTCGACTCCGCTAAAATCACCATTAGTTATGCGCGCCAGCTCGGTAAATGAACCGCCATCGTCATTATGGCGCCGCAGATTAATCACCTTGACTCCCTCGATGGTTGGCTTTCCAGCGTAATCCTGCAAGTGCACGATTTGTTCAATTTCTTTTTTTAACTGTACTTTCAATTTATGCAACCCCTTTTCTTCAAAAATTAGATAACTGGTAGAAATTATCACATTGTTACTTAAAAAACCAGATAATCCGCTTCAGGCGCATAGGAATCAAGACTTTGCTCAATATGCTTATCTGCTATCTAATTGATAATCCGAATCTGTATCCCTACAGGGAATAAATTTCCGACAAATCTTTTACCTTGGAGCGATTAA
>JAGNGI010000080.1:5561-7165 GCA_018002295.1 Fidelibacterota bacterium | reverse complement strand
TCTCGCGCAATGGACAGAAAATACCGATTGATGACAGCGGCGCACCAATCAAAGACGAATATGGCAATATCTTAGGCGCAGTTCTGGTTTTTCGCGATATAACCGAACAGCGCAAAGCTAAAAAAGAACTCGAGTTTGAAAAAACTTTAATAGACGCAATGCTGAACACCTTCCCTGATTATATCTATTTCAAGGATTTAAATAGCCGTTTTTATCGGGTCAGCAAATCTTTAGCTACCGAGGTTTTTGGATTGCCAGATCCTAAGGATGCGATTGGCAAAAGCGATTTCGATTTCTTTCCTCCTGAGTTCGCTCAAAAAGATTATAACGGTGAACAAGAGATCATCAAAACTGGCAAGCCAATCATTGACCGAGCAGAAAGAAAAAATTGGGCGAATGGAACCGTGTCTTGGTCCTCCATTACAAAAATTCCACTCACCGACAAAGATGGTCAAATAATCGGGACTTTCGGAGTTTCTAAAAACATCACCGAAAGTAAAAAACTGGAAGAGGCTCTCCGACAATCCGAAGAAAAATACCGCAAACAATTCGAAGAAAGCATTGATGCTATTTTCTTAGCCGATGCCGAAACCGGTATCTTGATAGATTGCAACAAAGCCGCCGCCAAATTAGTCGGTCGAGAAAAGTCGGAAATAATCGGACAACACCAGCGGATTCTGCATCCTCCGTCAGAAATCATCAATGGGCAAAGTCGAACATTTCTTGAGCATAAAAAAGCCAAAGAGGGACAAACTTTAGAAAGCCAGATCATCACTAAGAGCGGCGAAATCCGAGATGTCGAAATCAAAGCCAGTGTTTATGAAATCGAAAATCAAAAAATAGTTTACGCCCTATTTCACGACGTTACCGAACAGAAACGAATCGAGGCGGAACTCGCTAAAGAGCGTAACTACCTGCGCGTTTTATTGAACACCACTCCCGACCATATTTATTACAAGGACAGAGACAGCCGATTCTTATTGATGAGCAAATCCCAGGCTGACCGATTTGGACTCTCCGATCCCAAGGAAGCCATCGGCAAGACCGACTTTGATTTCTTCACTGAAGAACATGCCCGACCTGCATTTGAGGACGAACAGCGTATCATTCGTACTGGTCAACCGATAGTCGGAATCGAAGAAAAAGAAACCTGGCCAGATGGAGGAATATCATGGGTTTCGACAACTAAAATGCCGTTGCTCGATGAAAAAGGCGAGATTATCGGCACTTTCGGAATTTCAAGAGACATCACTGAGCGTAAAATAGCCGAAGAACAATTATTAAAGGCGATGGAAGAAGTAAAAAACAGTGAGGATAAGCTCAAAAATATCATTAATGGTTCTGCAATCCCCCAATTTTTTATCGATGAAGATCACAAGGTCGTCTATTGGAATACCGCTTTGACCGAACTAACCGGCATAAAAGCAGAGGAAATCGTCGGCACATCCAATCACTGGAAAGCTTTTTATCAAGAGCAAAGGCCTTGTCTCGCCGACTTACTCGTAGAGGGAAATATCAAAAACCTACCCGAGTGGTATTCTGATAAATACCAGAAATCTCATTTAGTCGAGAATGGTTTCGAAGCTACCGAATTTTTCCCAAAT
>JAGNGI010000080.1:0-5461 GCA_018002295.1 Fidelibacterota bacterium | reverse complement strand
AAGGCCTTGTCTCGCCGACTTACTCGTAGAGGGAAATATCAAAAACCTACCCGAGTGGTATTCTGATAAATACCAGAAATCTCATTTAGTCGAGAATGGTTTCGAAGCTACCGAATTTTTCCCAAATTTAGGCAAAGATGGGAAATGGTTATTTTTTACGGCGGTAGCGATCAAGAATTCAAAAGGTGAAATTATCGGATCTCTGGAAACTCTGGAAGATATTACCGAAAGTAAACGCGCCGAAGAACAACGCGAAAAATTTATCGCCGAGTTGCAGGAAGCACTCGACAAAATCAAAACCCTGAAAGGCTTAATCCCGATCTGCGCCTGCTGTAAGAAAATCAGAGATGACCAGGGCTATTGGAATAGTGTCGAGTCCTACATTAAAGACCATGCCGAAGTGGAATTTACCCACGGCATTTGCCCGGATTGTATGAAAAAATTATATCCAAATTATTGTAAAGACGATAACGATAAAAAAGAAGCCTGAGCCAAGGTTGGTCTATTCTATACGTTTTATCAGAATCTGATAGCCATCGGCTTTGACAACTTTATTATAAAATTCTTTGAATGCGGGATAAATTTCCGGCGTAACCTCGGATTCCTTATTTATCATTAGCCGAGTGCCTTTTAAAATTCTATCATTATAATCCAGCGTAAGCCGATAATCGGCAATCGGACAGGAATATTCGTAATACGGAGTAAATTCCAACGGTTGATAGCCAGCCGGGAAGGTGATTGTGATTTCTTCGCTAATCGTATCGGCATTTGGCCAATAAGTAAACGGATAATTTCTTTTATCATACGATAGCGCCCTAATTGGCGAAAGCCGATCAGCCCAGGGGATGCGTAAGATGAGAAATTTTCCGGCTTCAGTTAAATAATCTGGAACCTTAAAAGTGTATTCATAATCCAAAGTCGGTTTAATTGAGTCGATGTCAAATAAATTAAAGCTAATCAGTTCCACATTGGGAAAATCTTGAGCCAACGATTCGATTAATTCTTTGTCGCGATCGGCTTGGCTCTTGAATCGGTAAATCGCACGAATTTCAGCTGTCTGAGCACCTTTACGAGTAGTGTGAAGCTCGACCTGAATACTATTATCGGTTTGAACCTCGACTTTGGTACGTCGTTGCCGAACACTCCCCATAAAAAAGTGGCGCGTTAGGTAAAACGGTTGGCAACCCTTCTTGATTTCGAGCGCAAAAGCCCCTTGATCCGCCAAGGGCACCGAACCGACCGGAAAATTCTGCGCTGTCAAATCGAGATAGAGCGTTCCCTCTTGAGTGGCAACGCTGACGATGGCATGATTAAAGGCTATCGAAGGCAATACGTGTTTATTCAAACCTTCATAGCGAGCGTTTACCAACACGAAATTGGCTGTGAATCCCGTTGAGCGCAACATAGCGATTCCGAGGGCGGCTTTATCCTTGCAATCACCGATGCGGGTTACGAATACATCGCGGGCTTTTTGAGGAATCAAACCTGACTGCCGGAAGGACACACTGCTATAGCGAATATTTTCGGTGATATAATTATAAATGCGGGTAATTTTATCCTGTTCGGTCAGCGGTTCATTTTCCGGTAATAAAGTCTTGAGAAATTCGTCAATCTCATAACATGAACGAGTTCTGGTTTCCGCCAGATCAATATACCAATTCACGATGTAATCCCAGTCCGGGATGCTGGAAATGTGCAGTATTTTTCCGATATCTGCTAGGGGAGGCATATTGTATTCCTCTTTTATGGCGGGAACGTCGTTCAGGCGCCATTCATAGAGAATTCCATCCGGCGTTTCCTGGATAGCCGAAGGTTCATCCGGCATAAATTGACCTTTATACTGAAATTTCACATTCGGCGGAATCAATAAGGCATAGCAAACTTCCCGCACAGGAAAAAATGTATTGAAACTGAAATCGTCCCAGAAATGCTGGGATAGTTTGCCGGAGTAATAATTGCGAATTTTCCATTTTAGGTAAACGGCGTCGCCGGGTTCGAGTGATTTAAACACAATATAGCCCCAGCTAACGTCAGCATCAATTTTAGAGCCATCCTTTTTTAAAGTTTGCGCCTTTTCGACAATCAGTTCTTCGTTATAAGCGTTATAAGGAATCCGGTATTCTTTGAAAGCATCGATTCCTTCCAGATTAAAAACCGTCGCCAGAATTTCCTGGCTCATTTCAGTTGCGCCACCATAAACGACGCGCCGACAGGCATTGTATAGAATAACCGCCTTTTCACCGGGATACTGCTCCGACGATGGGCAATTGTGAAAAAGACTATCAATATCCACCGTATCGAAATTGTTAAAAATTGATGCGCGTCCTTGCAATTGCCTTAATTTATCGCGCGCATCATAATCAGTCGGACTCAATTCCAGCGCTCGCTGGTAGGACTTAATAGCCGCGGCGAATTGACCGGACGAACGTTGGATTTCGGCGCGAGTGCCCCAGTAGCCGGCACATTGCGGACAGATTTGGAGAGCCTTCTCGATATAATCCAAAGCGGTGGAATAGTTATGCCTATTATAGAAATTTTGCGCCATTTGATAGAAAAGGCTTGGAGAAGCCGGATAATATTCAATCGCCTGTCGATAGGTTTTTTCCCAGTTCTTAAGGTCAGCGGCATTTTTATAATAATCGGCTAATTTGAGAAAAGCCGTCTGCTCGGTGTGGTTTTTCACGTATTTACGTAAAATGGGAATAGCGGCTTTGTTATTTTGTTTAACGTAAGCTTCGAGGTTGGCTTTGGTTTCGACAATGTTCCAGTTATCCGGAAATTGATGGTAAGCGGTATTGGCAATCTCGATTACCTTCTCGGTCAGACCGCGTTTGGAATAATAGTCAATCAATTGCAGTTGTAGATTGGGCGAATCCGGTATCAATTGCGCCAGTCGGTCGAGTAAATTCTTGGCTTCATCATAATTTTTCTTTGCGAGGAGCTCAGAGATTCGGTATTCTAAAACGCCTGGAATATCCGGATCGAGCTGGTAAATTTTTTCATAAGCGGACTTGGCTTCATCGTATTTTTCGCCGCGCAAGTAAGCCTCGATCAAATGTAAATAAATCATAGCATTAGTCGGAGCGCGTCGCAGAGCCTCGCGCAAAATCAATTCGGACTCGACTGCTTTATCGTTCAAAGCATAACATTCCGCCAGCAGAAGATAGTTTTCGAGATAGTCGGGATGTTCTGCAATTTTCGTCAGAAAAAATTCCTCAGCGAAGTTCGGGATGGGCTCTTTCACGGTACCAGGGTGTGATTTATAGGAATGCGTCAACACAGAAATTTTTAGGTCGGTCACTGAATTGCCAGCCGGGTCAGTAAATCGTGCCGCGAAGTTGCACTGCGTAATCTCTGAAAATCCGCACTTGATCAATAGACGATTCCAACCCGCTTGCAGTTCAGTTTCGACGCTATAAGTATCGAATCCATTGTTATTCTCATCGAAGCATTCGATCATTAGTTCGTCATTCAGAAAAACCTTCAACGAACCGGATGTTCCGACCCGCAAATGAACAGTTTGTTTCTGTGGTGAAAAAATAAAAGTATTGCCGTAAAAAACTGCGTCGTTATCGGCAAAGTACCGACGTAAATCAATCCATTTGTCATAACGCACTTGCGGAATCCGGAACCACTTAATCGCAATATCATTTTGTCCGTGATAAACTGCCGCCGTGTCGAATTCGGTCTCTGGCGGATAAACCTTATCATAGCCAGAAGCCGAAATATTATCGAATGGGCCAATCAGCATCCAATCGGTGATTGCGTCAATTTTATCGAAGTAAAATAGCGCCTTTTTCAGATTGGCATGTTCGTTATAGTAGTGCCCTAACTTTTCATTGGCGTTGATTCGCATCGTAGAATGGCGAGCAGTGCGCGCTAACTTATCGAATAGCATCTGGATACCAGCTGATTTATGTTCCTCGGCGTTGGTTAATCGGGGCGCCATCATAGCGGCAAAAATATAAGGTTCAAAATCGGCTTCGGTGTCAATGACTTTGGTGTAGGTTTGCCAGGCTTCCAGATATTTATATTGCATTTCATAAAGGTAAGCTAACCCGATGTAAGCACGCGTGTCGTTAGGATTGGCTTGGATGGCTTCCTGAAATTTCTGTTCGACGAGTTTCTGGTCGTTTCGGTTCCAGGCTTGCCAGGCTTCCTCCACAGATTGAGCACTGGCGGAAATATTGGGGAAAAGGAACTCGCTGAATAGCAGAATAATTAATATGGTATTTCTAAAAAATCGGGTGGTTTTCATTTTTATTTTCCTGTTTTTAGGCAATTTCGATAATACAAGTAATTATCAAATTAATAATTCCCATACTACCGAATAATAAGTCTTTTTGCCGAGAAATGAAATGATTTTATGATCTATCTAAATCGAGAAAAATTGTGCTGTTTTTTAAGACAAACCCTCTATGGGATTTCCACCTGCCAGAGTAAAGAATCCTGCGCCAGGCGCGGACTATGCAACCAGACCGCCAGATGATAGCGGTCACCGGAATAACCAGTAAAAATTGTCAGAAAGGTATAATGACAAATACATCTGCAATAGCAGTGTTCGCTGGAAATACCACAGACATCTCTGATCATAATCTTGAGACTGTCACCAGACTGCTCACTTTCGACATCGAACGGCGCACAGCAAATGTAGGTAATGCCGGTAAAAATCTTTAGCGTATCGTCGCTGATTTCCCAGCTTAGCGAATCATTTTGAATCGCCGCTTTTGGTAAAATGTCACCCCCCTTGTATTCATTACATCCGCCGTATTCGGTTCGTAATAACGAAAGAATAGCGGCAGTTTGCGGTCCGTTTTCGCTGTCTATACAGGCCATAAATCCGACAATTAATATTCCCCAGATTAGTAGGACTTTGAATTGTCTTAACATAGTCACCTCCTAATTGCGACTTTGCTTAAAGATAGACAAAAACCTGGAATATCCAAAATAGTTATTTATTCAAAACTGAGAAGGGGGCGATTAAATTTTTTTCGGATTTTATTGATGCCCTGCAAAACGCCCGGTCTTTGGACTAACTTTCTTTCGAGCCTGTATTTACCGGGAAAATTCATTAAAATTATACCGACCAGAATCGTTAAGATACCCTGCCCTGGGATAAACAGTAGTAAAAATCCGACTATCAGGAAAATAAGTCCGATTAGGTTTTTAACTATCAGTAATATTACACCCAAGAGCGGTCGCTTGGTAATCAAGAAGCTTTTACGGCGTTTGGGATTGGAAAAATAATCCGTCGGAATCATCAGAATCAGTACCCCCATTAAAAGAATTGTACCAAAAAATGTGATCAAAGAAATCAAACCGGCGTATTTCAACAAAGTCGTATGCGCTTTAAGCCAATCATAAAGTAGCGGAAAACGTTCCAGAAAATTCAGAGCCATAGGACAATCGGGGATTACCGGAAAACAAAAGATGTTATAGATTTCATCACGTTAAAAATAAT
>JAGNGI010000079.1 GCA_018002295.1 Fidelibacterota bacterium | reverse complement strand
CTGCCTGTAGATGAACATTTTGAGCGGCATGACCAACTTCAATATGGACGTAGCGCTCACCACGCTTATGATAACGGCGCGTCGTACGCTCATAAACTGCACTAAAAACGATGATGGCTGGTGCAGTGCGAACGGAATTCTGTCCCAGACTGGCTTCGGCTAAATGATCGCGATAATCACCGGCTTTTTTTAATACGATGGCATGGCGTTCCGGCAAATAGTGAAAAATTCCCTCCGCCGTCACGAGATAAATTTCCAGCGGGTAAGTCGCCCCAGCCGAGGGCGCCGTCCGCAATCCCTGTGAAGAGTCGCTGATTCCCTGCGCCGCATAAAGCAACTGGGCAATTTCCTTTTCGGACAACGGCTCATTCTGGAATGTTCGCACTGAACGGCGTTGGCTCAAAGTCGTCTCAATTGGGACTTTACCGACTGCGTCCGGCTTGGGAAGTTGCCTTATTTCTCCGGGTTCAGCCGCGAAATTGTTTAAACTGAACATCAAAGCCTCGCAAATAATTAATTTTAACCAGTAAAAATGACGTTTCATTTCTTTTATCGGTTATACTTTTCCTCTTTGGACTAATTCAGTGAATTTTTCAAAAGAGCGATCATAAGTGCGCTCAACATCATCGGGGAAAAAACAAGCCGGTAGTTGCCTCGACCGCAGATGATAACGAACGCAATCACAACAAACACCTTTTCGACTACAGGGTTCATAGCTACAATTGCAATTCCTTTTATTTTGTACCTGACGACACTCCATATTTTTCTCCCACATTAAAATTTTATGAGTTATACTATTTTAATTAATTATCAGTTTCTCCATATCTTCGGCATAACAAAAGGTTGCCAGACGTTCACCGAAGATCGCGAGCTGAACCTCGAGGTTTGCTTCGGGATAGGTCAAAGGCGCATAAACTATAATCAAAGCTTTTGTAGTCTGCAGACTGACGGCGGCACGTATTGAATCGGTAATCGGAGAACCAAATGGACCAATCTCATCCGCCAGAGTATATCGTCCCTCGAGATGAACTGCTTGACCGGTATGGCCAAGGTACTCCTCTCCAATTCTCCCACGACGCAGGGTGATTCTGCCCATCAATTTTTGTAAATCGTAAACACCATTGGGTAATAGAAAATCCAGCGCGCAGAAATTACAGATATCAACTAAGTTATTTATTGAGTAAAAAGGTAAATTTTTCAGAGCGCGCCGTAGAAGTGCTTCCGAAGCTGGTCGGTACCTGGTTGGCTCAATACCGAGTTCACGAAATAATTGACGGGCATATTGTACTCCCGGCACTTGACTGATATCCTGACCGCCAAATTTCTCATGATAATGAGTAGCGCACCGTTGTAATTCTTGGAAAGCATCCCCAGCAGTCGTTACCTTCAACCGATCAACCGTGAGGGCAGCAAGACGGATGGGTAGATCGAGCTGAATATTCACCATCCGCTTTTCCCTAACCGAATTTATAATGTTTACGAACGGGCTTAATCACTTTCCAGAGGCAGGACAAACCTTGTGGAAAAGTCACTAGGTCGCCTTTTTTGATCTTCACTGGCTGTCCGCCTTCAGGAGTCACCTCAATTTCGCCCTCTAAGAAGTAACAAACTTCCTGCTCATCATAGAACCAGGGAAACTCGGAAACTTCTTTTTCCCAGATTGGCCATTTCCACACGCCAAGTTCTTTTAACCTATCTTCGCTCGGATTAGATTCAACTAAGATAGATGCCAAAATTTACCTCCTGAATAGAAATTCAAATGAAATTTAATAAAGGAAAGTTAATAAGTTGATAATAACACGATCTTTCTTAGACAATATTACGATGTTTAATTAAAAATATGCCCTACATAGATAATTTCCGAAATGATAATTATTTTCAGATTTCTATTCTTTCAAAGTTTTCCAACCCACCGCATTCAAATTATGGATTATAATCCAGACACTAATCCCAGCCACTAAAAAATACACTCCGGCTAAAAGATATTCGTGAAAAATGATTTTTCCTATTCCAAACAGGCTGGCATAGACCAGCAAAACCCCAAAAATCCAGCAGATAAGTGCTCGGCCGAAACCACTATCACCTTTGACATCAGGTAATTGTTCAGCAATTTTCTTCCAACCGCTACCACCAGGATGCACCTTACGATAAAAGCTGGTAAGCGTAGAGTCTTTTTCCGGTTTGGTTAAAAAAGTCACCAGTAGCCAAACAATCGTAGTCCCTAGGACTACCGGATAAAGCGTTATCGGGGACTGCAGTCCGAATTTATACCGTGCAATTGGATAGATAATTAGTGGTGCAATCATAGCCGAAATTTCCGACCAGGCATTAATACGCCACCAAAACCAGCGTAAAATGAGAACTGCACCCATCCCCGCACTAGCGTTGATGATAAATTCCCATGCTCCTGATATAGTAGTCAGGAAATATTTCGTGACGAATAATGAAAATACAATCATAATCAGCATTGCAATTCGGGAGACCAATACATAATGTTTTTCACTAGCCTTTTTACGCAGGAATCTTCGGTAAAAATCATTTATAATATATGATGTGCCCCAGTTTAATTGGGAAGAGATAGTTGACATATAAGCGGCTAAAAAAGTCGCAATCAATAGACCTAAAATTCCTGTAGGTAAGTAACGTAACATCATCTTAGGATACATAACTCCGGGATCGACGGTATTTTCATATTTTTCGTAAAAATTTTGAAATTCCGGGGTAGAAGCAAGCGGATTAGATTTCATAAGATCAGGATTTTTATACGCTTCAACGACCTGATGGTAAAGTACCGGATTTTCTTGCTGAAGTATATCGGTACTTGAGGCTCGCGGTAGAATCACCAATGCCGAAAGAGCTACAATAATCCAAGGCCATGGACGTAAAGTATAATGCGCTATTGTGAACCAGAGAGTTGCCAAAAGGCTGTGTTTTTCATTCTTAGCGGACATCATGCGTTGCGCAATGTAACCGCCGCCGCCTGGTTCAGCCCCTGGATACCAGGACGACCACCATTGCAGTCCGATATGGGCAATAAAGGCACCCAATGATAGAGATAGTACCCCACCGGTAATTCCCTCTCCGTTAATCCGCCCCACTTTGGGAAAGAAATCAAGAACCTGCGGTGCCAATTGAGCTTTCATTTTAACGGCTCCACCAACCTCTGGCAGTCGGATGACTATAACAGCCAATATAATGCAACCAGTCATAGCAAATACAAACTGGAAACTGTCGGTACGAGCCGTCCCAAGCAGGCCGGAAGCTGAAGCGTAAATTGCGACAATACCAGCGACAATTGCTACTAAAAGAAACGGGTCAATCCCTGGGATCGTGACATGGAATATTTTCTCCATGGCTTTATGTACCCATCCCATAACAATTGTATTCATAAAAATACCCAGATATAGGGCTCGGAATCCGCGCAGAGCCGCCGCCGTTTTGCTGGAATACCGCATCTCAGTAAATTCTACATCAGTCATAATTCCTGCTCGGCGCCATAGTCGAGCAAAGAAAAAGACCGTCAGCATCGCACCGATAGCCAGATTCCACCATAGCCAGTTACCGGCGATACCATTCTTAGCGACGAGCTCCGTAACAGCTAAAGGTGTATCAGCCGCAAAGGTTGTCGCTACCATGGCAGTTCCGGCTAACCACCAAGGTAAATTCCTTCCGGAGAGAAAAAATTCACCAGTGTTTTCCCCAGCCCGCCGGTAATAATAAATTGCAATGCCAAAAATTAGCGCAAAATATATTGCCACTACGGCCCAATCTAACAATCCGATTTTCTGTGTCACTTCCATTTTTACCTCTCATTAACCTTATTAATAACTAATAATTAAATAGTTAATTCGATATTACTAAATTCTTTGAAGGCTTATCAATCGAAGGAAACATCATTGGTACAAATCGAATTTGCTTAAATCAAAAATGTTTAGGTCTAAATATTGACTAGGCTTACTGTACCATTTCTGAATAATTACCAAATATTTAAATGTCAATCGCGAAATTCAACCGGATTTTCAAAATAATATTATGAATCTTTTAAAATCTGATTTCCGGCAACAGTGTGTTCAGGCATCAATTTTTGCAGAGCTTCATGAGCGGCTTTCTGTTCGGCATTGCGTTTCTGACGACCAACGCCATATCCCATTTTTTGACCATTGATATAGACCGCAACTTCATATTTCTTGGCATGATCCGGCCCAGAGACTCTTAGTACTTTAAAAACCGGTAAGTTGCGTCCATTTTTCTGGCAATATTCGAAAAGCCGTCCCTTGTAATTAAAATTACTGACGACTTTGCCTTCGGCTGTTGATGGTATAATCCAGCGTTGAACGAACTTGCGAGCCGGCTGCAGTCCACGGTCGAGATAGATTGCACCGATTAAAGATTCGACAATACTAGCGAGTAATTTATGCAGAGTCGGCGGATTTTTGAGATTTAAACCCTTTTCGACGATGACTGCTTTTTCGATTCCCAATTTACTACCAACGCGTGCCAGGGCATTTCCATTTACGAGAGCCGAGCGATGCATCGTCAGTTCGCCCTCACTTTTATCCGGATATTTTTCAAATAAAATCTCGGCGACGATAAAAGCCAGAACGGCATCGCCGAGAAATTCTAATCGCTCATAGGATTTTTCGCCATTCACCGAACGCGAGCGGTGAGTAAGAGCCTGTTCCAATAGAGCTTTATTACGGAAAACGTATCCTATTTCCTCCTCAATTGGCGAAATCTTGCGAAACCAATTTTTTACCGATACTTTCAATTTTCCGGCTTGTAAACTTTGGCGGCCAGGACGGCATTATGCCCCCCAAAACCAAAATTGTTACTTAATCCAGCTACTAGGGTTGCTTTCTGAGCAATGTTGGGCGTATAGTTTAAATCGCACTCCGGGTCGGGAAATTCATAATTAATAGTGGGCGGTATAATCTGGTTCTGGAGTGCAAGCGCCAGAGTGATGAATTCGATTCCGCCAGCCGCACCTAAAAGATGCCCGGTCATTGATTTGGTAGAACTGATATGAATCTGGTAAGCCTGCTTGCCGAAAACAGCTTTGATGGCGATCGTTTCGTTACGATCATTTAACGGGGTGGAGGTACCGTGGGCATTGATGTAGCCGAATGCTGATTTCGGCAAACCCGACATTCGGATGGCGTTTTCCATGGAAATAATCGCTCCCTTGCCTTCTGGATGAGGAGCGGTGATATGATAGGCATCGGCTGAGAAACCGAAGCCGACGATTTCGGCATAAATTTTAGCCTTCCGGTTCAGGGCATGTTCCAATTCTTCGAGGACTACGATGCCGGATCCTTCACCTACTACGAAGCCATCACGTTTGCTATCGAATGGCCGGCTGGCTTTTTGTGGCGCATTATTACATCGTGAGAGGGCTTTCATATTGGCGAAACCAGCGATTGCCAGCGGGGTTATAGCGGCTTCTGCACCACCGGTTATCATTACGTCGGCAGTTCCATTACAGATGTGTTGATAGGCGACTCCAATAGCATGTGAACCAGTGGCACAAGCAGAAGTTATGCCATAGTTTGGACCGCAGAAACCAAAGTCCATCGCAATTTGGCCGGGAATTATATCCGGAATCATCATCGGGATAAAGAGTGGACTTACCATGCGATGACCCTTAGTCATCAGAATTTGATGCTGGGCTTCCAGGGTACTGATTCCACCAATGCCCGATCCGACGATTACTCCTACTCGTTCGGCTGAGAAACCCGATTCAATTAATCCTGAGTCATATACAGCCTGTTTGGCGGCCGCCGATCCGAATTGAGTAACGCGATCCATTCGATTGATATCCTTTTGAGTGAAGTACTTCAGAGGATCAAAATCGCGCACCTCGGCGGCAATCTGAGTGGAATAGCCGCTGGCATCAAAAGACTTAATGTAATCGACGCCGCTGACGCCATTTAATAAATTCGACCAGAAAGATGGGACGTCACTTCCAACCGGGGAAATGACGCCCATTCCGGTCACAACTACACGTTTGGGCATAGACGGGGTTATTTTAATTTGGAGTCGAGATAATTGACAACATCACCGACTGTTTTTAGCTTTTCAGCATCTTCGTCAGGAATTTCAATGCCGAAATCTTCTTCCATCTTCATAATCAGCTCCACCGTGTCCAGTGAATCGGCTCCAAGATCGTCAATGAAAGAAGCTTCCATCGTAATTTTGGATTTTTCGATCCCTAATTTTTCAGCCACGATTTCTTGAACTTTTTCGAAGTTACTCATCATATCCTCCTAAGTTAGTTTACATTACCATACCGCCGTCAACTTTAAGCACCTGTCCGGTGATATAATCAGCCAGCGGCGAAGCTAAAAATAGCGCCGCATTGGCCACTTCTTGCGGCGTCCCCATTCTATTCAAAGGAATATTCCTTAAAAATTGCGTCCGAACTTCATCCGACAAAGCGGCCGTCATAGCCGTGTCAATGAATCCAGGCGCGATGACATTGACCGTTATATTCCGAGAAGCCATTTCTTTAGCCAGCGATTTGGAAAAGCCGATCACACCGGCTTTACTGGCCGCATAATTAGATTGACCGATGTTGCCAGTCAAGCCCACTACCGAGCTAATGTTGATAATTTTGCCCGACTGCTGTTTTAGAAAATACTTTGCGGCCGCTCGGCAAACCAGAAAAACGCCTTTTAAATTGGTATTGATAACTGCGTCCCATTGCTCTTCCTTCATTCGCAAAAGGATGGCGTCGCGGGTTACCCCAGCGTTATTGATTAAAATGTCAATTCGAGAATATTTCTGAATAATGCTTTCAATTAAATTTTGTACTTCAGTAGAGTTGGTTACATCACAGGGAAGAGCATCAAACGGGAAATTTTTTGCCTTAAAAAGGGCGACGGCGTCAGCCAATGATTCCTGATTGTAATCGCTTAAAATCACGGTGGCGCCATTCTCGGCAAAAGTCTGAGCGATGGTCAAACCTATCCCTCTCCCCGAACCAGTGACAATCACTATTTTATCTTTGAAAGTTAATTCCATGCGATCTGCTCCAATTCGCTGAATTTAGAAACGCCTGTTACATTAACATCAGCCGAGGTTCGTTTGACTAATCCCTGTAGAACTTTCCCGGGTCCAACCTCCACGAAGATTTCCGCTCCGTCAGCAATCATATTCCTGATCGTGTCAGTCCAGAGCACTGGGGAAGTCAATTGCTGGTAGAGTCGGTTACGAATTTCCTGCGGATTGCGCGTAGCCGTAGCGGTGACATTAGAATAAATTGGACAGTCCGGCGTTTTGAACTCGGTTTTGGTTAGAGCTTCCTTCAGGGCTTCACTGGCTGGTTGCATTAAATCGGAATGAAAGGCTCCGCCGACTGATAACTCCACAGCCATTTTAGCACCGGCTTTTTTTAAATCAGTCATTAAAGCCTGTACTTTGT
>JAGNGI010000016.1 GCA_018002295.1 Fidelibacterota bacterium | reverse complement strand
TGGAAAGTCTGATGAGTACAGAGCATATCGTCATCAAGGGCGCCCGCGAACACAATCTGAAAAATATTGATGTAAAAATCCCACGTGACAAATTCGTGGTCATTACCGGTCTATCTGGGTCGGGCAAATCTTCACTGGCTTTTGATACAATATATGCCGAAGGTCAGCGACGTTATGTTGAATCGCTTTCGGCCTATGCCCGTCAATTTCTGGGATTAATGGAAAAACCGGATGTTGATTTTATCGAAGGGCTTTCGCCAGCCATTTCTATTGAACAGAAATCGGCGTCTCGCAATCCGCGTTCAACCGTAGGAACGGTGACTGAAATTTATGATTATCTGCGTCTGCTGTATGCTCGCATCGGAATTCCGTATTGCTACCAATGCGGTAAACGTATTGAACGTCAAACTACTCAGCAAATTGTTGATAATATACTTAGCTGGCCTGAAGACACCCGCCTGATGATTTTAGCGCCCTTGGTGCGTGGACGTAAAGGTGAATATCGAGAAGTGTTTCGCGAAGTTCGTCGTGAAGGCTTCCTAAGGGTTCGAATTGACGGGAAAATCTATGAAGTCGAGCACACGCCCGTTCTTGATAAGAATAAAAAACACAATATAGAAGTGGTCATTGATCGCCTCAGTCTTAATCCTACTGTCAAAGATCGTCTGACTGAGTCGGTCGAACTGGCGCTTAAAATCGGTTCTGGTTTACTAGTAGTGGTGATCAATAGCGAAAATGAACAGATTTTCAGTGAAAAATTAGCCTGTACCGACTGCGGAATCAGCTACGAGGAATTGGAACCTCGTATGTTTTCCTTCAATAGTCCGTATGGAGCTTGTCCCACTTGTGATGGTCTCGGAACTTTGATGGAAATAGACCCGGCATTAGTTGTACCGGATGAGACCAAAACGCTCAGCCAGGGCGCCATCGTGCCATTGGGCGAACAGCCCCGCGGCGGCTGGTACTCAGCAATATTAAAGGGACTGGCGCGCAAATATAATTTCGATTTTGTTACACCATTTAAAAAATTACCTCAGGAAGCTAAGAATGCTTTATTATATGGTTCCGATGGTACCAAACTTTCCATTAATTTGAAATCGGATCGAATTGACGGCGAGTATCATACGCCTTTCGAAGGAGTAATTCCTAATTTACGCCGTCGCTATAAGCAGACGACTTCCACCGGAATTCGCATGTGGATTCAGCAATTTATGAGTTATCGCTTATGTCCCCAATGTCAGGGAGCCCGTTTAAAACCGGAGAGTCTGGCAATAAAAATCGGGGGATTTGCGATCAATCAGTTGAGCGCTATGTCAATTACCAAGTTGAGAGAATTTTTCGTTAATCTCGAACTCAACCCGACCGAACAACAAATTGCTCATCAAATTTTAAAAGAGATTCACACTAGGCTCAATTTTTTAATTAATGTAGGAGTGGAGTACCTAACTCTGGATCGTATGACCCACACCCTTTCTGGCGGCGAAGCTCAACGTATTCGATTGGCAACTCAAATTGGTTCGCAATTAATGGGCGTGCTGTATATTCTCGATGAACCCAGCATCGGTTTGCACCAAAGGGATAACCGCCGATTAATTGAAACTCTTCTTCATCTGCGGGATAATGGGAATACGGTAATTGTGGTGGAACACGACCGAGAAATGATCGAATCGGCGGATTATATAATTGATCTCGGACCGGGAGCCGGCGCTACTGGCGGCAATGTGGTATTCGCTGGAACTCCGGCTGAGATTAAAAATGAGCCGCGCTCACTGACCGGTCAATATCTCTCCGGAGCTAAAACAATCCCAATACCACGAAATCGCCGCCCCGGCAACGCCAAGCAAATCAGTTTATATGGCGCCACCGGCAATAATTTGAAAAACATCGATGTGTGTTTCCCTTTAAATAAATTCATTTGTATTACCGGTGTATCTGGTTCAGGCAAAAGTACCCTAATCAACGAAACATTATTTCCAATTTTGCACCGCAACTTCTATGGTTCCCAGAAAGTACCACTGAAATATACCGATGTTCAAGGGCTGGAATATATTGACAAAGTAATCGCTATAGATCAATCGCCGATCGGACGAACACCGCGCTCCAACCCGGCAACTTATACTGGTACTTTTACTCATATCCGCGACCTATTTGCAAACCTAAAGGAATCAAAAATCCGCGGCTACACCGCCGGTCGCTTTTCATTCAACGTTCGGGGCGGTCGTTGTGAAGTTTGCGGCGGTGACGGAATTAAGAAAATTGAAATGCACTTTTTGCCGGACGTTTATGTTCTTTGTGAAGAATGCAAGGGGCTGCGTTATAACCGCGATACTCTCGAGGTCAAATACAAAGGGAAAAGTATTGCCGACGTTTTGAATATGTCCGTAAGTGAAGCCTTTGAATTTTTTAGAAATATTCCTTCTATCAATAAAAAACTCCAGACTCTAATAGACGTCGGCTTGGGTTATATCAAACTTGGCCAACAGGCTACGACATTATCAGGCGGCGAAGCCCAGCGGGTAAAATTATCAACCGAACTGAGCAAAGTAGGCACCGGCAAAACCCTCTACATTCTTGATGAACCTACTACCGGCCTGCATTTCGATGATATTAAGATGCTCCTCAATGTTTTGAATCGGTTGGTAGATCAAGGCAATACTGTCATCGTCATCGAACATAATCTAGACGTAATAAAAACTGCCGATTATATCATTGATTTAGGCCCGGAGGGCGGTGATAACGGCGGATATATTGTCTGCGAAGGTACTCCTGAAGAAGTATCAGCCCACCCTGCCTCGCAAACCGGGAAATTCTTAGCCAAAATCCTATAAGCTCCCTGAAAAGGGCTCGTTTCGTGGTGGGATAAACACAATTCAGTGTCCTATTCGCCACGATTCTAGCAGACCATAAATATTTATAACTACTTGATAATATTAATATAATCCTATTGGCACAATTATTGTCCTCTTAATTAGTGTTCTTTGAAACCATACTACCCCAGATGGTTAGGCGTACCCTCACAATGATGTCGCCCACTCAGGAAAATGCCCAAAAGTAGCTGGAATGAACTCTGCCCAGATGTTTCATTCCAGCTTTTCTTTTTTATTATAAAACACATTTACGTTTAAATACCTGTTCTGAAGCAAAAATTGCCAATCAAGATTAATCAAGTACCATTCTGCAATGAATCAGTTAAGCTCGGCTCGCGGTGTCCTCATGGGTCTGGAGGATTTAGAGCTTACTCAAATATTATTCTGTAATGAATCAGTTAAGAGTTAACCACATCGTAATTTGGCAAAAAATAGTCCAGCTCGCTATTAAATAAATTAAATTAATATTAAGCGGTTGACGTACCATAATCCGGTACTCAATATGTTTCAATTAATTTTGGAAAAAATCTCCGATTTTATTTAAGTTGCCAAGCGAGACAAAAATTCGATTGGAGAAATAATGTTTAAAGAAAAAATCAGACAGGCAATCGAAATCCTCAAAGAACAGGGTGTTGATATGTGGATGACGTTTGTCCGCGAAACTGAAACTCTACCTGACCCCTGTATGGATTTGATCGTTGGAACTAATTGTACCTGGCAATCGGCTTTCATCATTACAGCCAAAGGACAAACCATCGCAATTGTTGGTAGTCTGGATAAGGAACGCATTAAACAGACTGGATTATATGATGATATTCGGATTTACGTTGACGATTTCGGCGCGGCTTTTCTGAACGCACTGAATGAAATTAATCCTAATCGAATCGCTATCAATACCTCTATCAACGATTATATGGCAGATGGCTTAACGCATGGCCTGTATGAATTACTGATGGGCTATACTAAAAACACACCTTATCGAGAGCGTTTTATTTCTTCCGAAAAAATTGTTGCGGCGCTACGCGGGCGAAAATCGCCCACTGAAATTCAGCGAATAAAGAGAGCGATAGAAATTACTGAAAAAATATATGCGGAAATCAGTCCGCAAATTAAATCAGGCCGAACCGAAAAGGAGATTGCGGATATTATCTTGAAAATGGTAGCTGAACTTGGGGTACAAACTGCCTGGGAATCGAATTCCTGTCCGGCGGTATTTACCGGACCGCTTTCGGCTGGGGCGCATGCCGAACCAACCGAGCGAGTCATTCAGCCTGGTCATGTGCTCAATATTGATTTCGGTGTGAAAAAAGATGGCTACTGTTCAGATATTCAGCGCACTTGGTACATTTTAAGAAATAATGAAAAAACCGCGCCTGAACCTGTTCAAAAAGGCTTTGCGGTACTTCTGGAGTCTGTCCGTCGAGCTGTGGATGCCATCCGACCGGGGAAAATGGGCTATGAGATCGATCAGATTGCCCGCGATTATATAACTGCCAACGGCTATCCCGAGTTTCCACACGGCCTTGGTCATCAGGTAGGTCGATCAACTCATGACGGTGCCGGGATGTTGGGACCACGCTGGGAACGCTATGGCGATACGGTTTATTTACCGCTGGAAATTGGTCAAGTGTTTACGATCGAACCGCGTTTGCCGATAGAAGGTTTCGGAGTGGCAACGGTCGAGGAAATGATCGTGGTTACTGCTGACGGGTGCGAGTATTTGAGTCATCCGCAAAACCAGTTATTTTACTCCCGCTGAGTGCTATATTATAACTTACTTTTTCTTCTAGTTTTATAACGAAATGAAAACTTCGACCATCCCGAGTTTTCGGCGGGAATTCTTTGGAGACATTTTAAGATTTAATTTTGGCAGATTTGATTCTGAAATAAGCGGGGAAATGATAACGGTTAAATCAACACCGGACTTGTTTGATAGCCACCGGCAGACTAATTTTGCCTTGATTTTTGATTTTATTTTATGATAGATTCGCGAAGTGTCTTTGATAACTGGTAGATAAATATAACAAATGACATTTTATAAAAAATATAATTACTTGATATTGATAAACATAGCGGAGTTTTAGTGTGAGTGCTAAGGTTAAATCTTTAACCAAGCGGATATCCAGCTTTTTCTTCTCCCTGCGGATGCAGATTGCTAATAATCCACTTAACGAATATATCCGTCTGCTGTTTTTTGCCTTTCTGATTGGGGTTTTGGCTGGATTGGTAACCCTGGCTTTTTACAAACTAATCCACTTGATAAGCTATTTTCTATACGATTATTTACCTGCGAGATATTATAATTTGCCTAAATGGACGATGGCTCTTTTTCCGGCGGTCGGAGGGCTGATTGTTGGCTTAATGATTAAACTATGGCCGCGTCAACCGCGTCAGCGCGGAGTAGTAGAAGTAATCAAAGCCAGTTTCATCGGACGGGGTGTAATCCGAGTTACTACTATCATTTTTAATTTTATTGCGACGGCGATTTTTCTCGGAACAGGTGGAAGTCTGGGGCCGGAAGCGCCGGTCGCATTTCTGGGAGCTGGTAGTGGTTCATTAATCGGTCAAGCTTTTCGAGTGTCGGAAAATCAAAGGCGAGTTTTCTTAGCCGCGGGGACAGCCGGTGCGATAGCCGCTGTTTTTAATGCTCCCATCGGTGGAGTTTTTTTTGCCATAGAAATTGTTCTATTTAATAATTTCCAGACGCTTACCTTTTCGGCTTTAATAATCTCAGCCATTACAGCCGACTACATCTCGAGGGTTTTTCTGGGTGATCAACTGCTTTTGACTCTGCCAAAAGTTGAAATGGCTTTATCCCTCAATATATTATATTTTGCGGTTTTAGGTATTATCACTGGTTTATTTTCATTGGCTTTTATTCGTTTCTCGGGTAAAATGCACAATTTTTTCGATGCTCAGAAAGGTCGTTTTGCACCGTTACTCAGGCTTACCGGTTTAATGCTAATATTGGGCATTGTCGGGCTTTTCTTCCCCCAAATTATTGGCATTGGCTATGATGCCATTCAAGAAATTGCTAATAATAATTATACTTGGCAGATTCTTGCAATTGTGTTCGTACTTAAATTTTTATTTTCGGGATTGTTGTCAGCCGCGGGTGGTTTTGGCGGTCTATTTGCCCCTTCACTCCTTATGGGTGCGGCTCTTGGCGCATTCCTGGCTAAGGGCGGCAATCAGGTATTGGGTCTTTCGCTGGACGTAGCCGGTTTCGCCATTGCGGGAATGGGTGGTATGCTCGCCGCCGTCAACAGCATCCCGGTGACAGCATTATTAATCATCGTTGAAATAACCGGCAATTATCATCTCGTTCTACCCTTGATGCTCACCGTCATTATGAGTTATATAATTGTTCATTATGTGCTAAAAGAGACCGTCTATTCGATCGAATTGAGACAAAGAGGCATTCAATTATTTGACGGCAAGGAGCTGAATGTCTTAAAAAATGTAAAGATTGATCAGATTATGTCGTATGAATTCCATAAAGTCTATTCAACTATGGATGTAAAAACTCTGGTGAAAGTCATTGCGGAAGGCGCAGCCAATATCTATTGGGTAGAAAATGAACAGCATAAGATTATCGGCTTTATCTCATGGTCGGATTTAAAACCGCTCATTACCGATTATCAAAATTTGAATACTTTGGTACTCGTCTCGGATGTGATGAATCCTAATGTAGTATCGGTTAAAACCGACGATACTCTCGATTATGTAATGAAACTGTTCGGGCGTTATAATGTTGATGAATTGCCGGTGATTGATCCCGCCACTGGAACGTTAATCGGAACGGTTAACCGTAGTCGCGTCATCCAATTGTATAATCAAGAAATTTTCAAACGCGAAACGGCGGGCGATCTGGCAACTCATATTCGCTATCTCGATCAAACTCGCTTCGTAGAAATTGATGAGGATTTTTCAATTTTGGAAATGAATGCTCCAGAATCTATGGTTAATTCCAGTCTAAAAGCACTCGATCTGCGTAACCATTATCATGCTCAGATTATTTTAATTAAAAGGTTGGATAATAAAGGCCGAAGAATCGTCATCACACCCCGCGCCGACACGATTATCCTGCCAAACGATATCTTGATACTGGCTGGCCCAACCAAAAAATTATACGAATTAAAAGAGCGCTATTATCTTTGAAAATGATCCTGACGCGTAACGAGAGAGCACTTTACCGTTCTTTAAAGCAAAAAAAGGAGCGGGAGCGTACTGGACTATTTGTGATAGATGGAATCAAACCGGTCCAAGAAGCCCTGATTGCCACATTTCCCCTGGAGCGCATTTTAATTTCCGAAAGTATTGACGAAGCCGAACGGCTAAGCCTGAAATCCCTGGCAGATAAACAGGGAATCGCGATTATTGTAGTTACTCAATCAGAAATCGAGCAGATTTCTGCGCTCCGTAATCCGGAAGGGGTTCTCGCCATTGCCAAAATTCCGAGCGAAGTAAATTTGCTCGCGCCTCTCGATTATCCGGCGCTCTATCTCTGGCAGATTAATGACCCGGGCAATCTGGGTACAATCCTGCGGACGGCACTTTGGTTTGATGTAAAAACTATCCTCCTTTCTCCTGATTCAGTTGATGTATATAGTCCTAAAGTTGTACGCGGCGCTATGGGAGCACTTTTCCGACTGACTGTGAGAACGGGAGTTGACCTGTCCGGGATCGAGGCGATTTTAGCGCGAGACAACGCCCAGATGTGGGCGGCAGATATGTCCGGCACCATCGAGAAACCTGAAATAACGAACGACCATTTTGTTATTGCCTTCGGAAGTGAATCGCACGGCTTACCGCCTGAAATATTGCAGCACGCCGTAGGAGTGATACGCATTAATAAATACGGTTATGGCGAATCTTTGAATGTTGCCGTGGCAGTTGGAATCATTTTAAATAATATTCGGCAAAAGTAAGAGGATCGAACTTGGCTTTCCTTGGCTATGTTTTAGCAATTATATTCTTATCGGTAACCCCAGCCTCACCCCAGGTCACCGTCGATACCTTAGCAATCGGTACGGTAGCGCCGAGCTTCTATGCTAGTGTTCTCGACGGTTCGGATTTTTTTCTTAGCCATAAAGTCGGCGCTAAAGCTCATCCGAATGAGAAAGCACCGGTTATCCTCGTCTTCTTTACAACTTTCTGTATTCCCTGTCGGCAGGAAATACCTTTCCTTGACAGCTTAAGGATCGAATATCCACAAATTGCCTTTTATCTGGTCAATGTCGGTGAAGAACCCCAGATTGTTAAAGAATATATACAAAGAATGAACTATAAAATGCCGGTTCTGCTCGATCGTTATGGACAGGTGGCAAAGCGCTACCAGGCTAGTATCACTCCAACTCTGGTAGGCATTAATGTCATTGGACAAATCACCTTTCTCAAGCGCGGTTTTCAAGTCAGTGACAAAGAGCTAATTCAAACCAATATCAAAAAACTAACCGATGCCAATTTGTTTATTGAGAAAAATTAGGACGCAAATTAATGATAAATAATCACCAGTATTTTGAGCCGGAATTGAAACCCCATCCACCAATAATCGTCCCCAAAATTAAAACAGCAATTGGACTATTAATTATGGGGCTAATCTGCGCGACACTGGTTTCCTTAATGATAATGATTTTTGTGCCGACGAGTAATCTGACAAAAGCTACCCAGTTGTTATTGTTAATTGCGGAATTGTTTTTACCAGTCCCGATTTTCTTTTGGGCTTGGCGGAGGCACACTAATTTGGGTGAACTGCTAAGAATCAAACGCGTATCCTCACCTTCTATAATCGCCTCGATGATTGTTTCGGTTAGTTTGACAGTCATTATAGATGAATTGGACCGACTCATCCAGATCGTTTTGCCATTACCGGAGAGTTTTGCGTCAATTGGTGAGATTATGCTCATAACCGACTGGCAATCGGCTCTGCTGATTATCGGTGTGGTTGTATTTGCCGCTCCTTTAGTCGAGGAGATGATGTTCCGTGGTTTCTTCCAACGCATTTTAGAATATCGTCAGGGTGATATAACCAAATCAGTCTTGCTCTCAGCGATGGTATTCGCTCTGGTTCATTTTAATCCCTGGTGGGTTGTCCAGATTTACCTAATGGGACTTTTTTTGGGGTATTTAGCCTGGCGGGCAAACTCGATCTGGCCTTCGTTCGTTTTACATGCCGTTAATAACGGCTGGTCGGTTTGGTGGAGCCACCAACCGGAATTCGCTAAGTTTTACGAATGGCATGGTCATGTCCATCCAGTCCTAATTATCGCCAGTTTAGTGTGTTTCTATTTAGGAATGCGGTTTTTTATCAAGGTTACGCCGGTGGTAGAAAAACGTCAGGATATAGTCTTGATCGAAAACCTAAGCGATTACTATGAAAACGAACCTCCTGAATAATATCCAAATTATGTTGCAATGATAATAATTCACCTGATTACATTTATAAGCATTGTAATCTATTTAGTCAGCCTCATCATTTTTCGTTGGGGACTAAATCACCCACGCCAACAGAGAACCGCTGATTTACCCACAATCAGCATTGTCATCGCGGTCAAAAATGAAGCAGTCAACCTGCCCCGGCTGATCGAACAATTGACCGGACAGAATTATCCAGATGGAAAACTTGAAATAATCATCGTTGATAATGACTCAACTGATGAGACTTGGGCAATTTTACAAAACGAAGCCGCTAGAATTAGTAACCTGCGGATCTTTACTACCAGGACCGAAGGAACACCGTATCATCATAAAAAAGCCGCATTAGCGGTAGGAATTCGCGAAGCCCGCGGCGAGGTAATCCTGACTACGGATGCGGACTGTTCCATGGGAAAAGACTGGGCGCGAACGATGGCGAGTTATTTTACTGATGATGTCGGAATCGTCGTCGGATTTTCGGCTATTCGGTATCTCAATGACTGGTTTTCGCGCCTTCAGGCTTTGGATTATCTGCAATTGATGGCCGCCGCCCAAGGCTCGACCAATCTCGGCTTGGCTTGGGCTTGTAGTGGTCAAAACTGGGCTTTTCGTAAAGTACTATTTGAGAATGCTGGCGGCTATATGTTGGTCCGCGATCGAGTTGGCGGCGACGACTCACTTTTTATGCAGGTTATGCAGAAACGCACTCGCACGAAAGTAGTATTCGCCGCGGATAAAGCCGCCTGGGTGGAAACCCAAGCCGCTGATAGCCTTACGACTTTTCTACGTCAACGCATTCGCTGGGCAAGCGAAGCTAATTACATGCACCATTTCAATTGCCTGTTTTTCGTCGTAATTCTAGCCACATTTCTGGCTAATTTAATGCCGATTGTCTATTTTGTTCTTGCAATAACGGGAGTAGTTACCTTCGTTCCGTTCTTAATTATAATTGCAATAAAATTAATCGGCGAAGCAATGTTAGCTTTTAAAGCGATCCGGGTTTATCAAAGAAAAGACTTGATGGGTGTTTTCATACCCTGGTTTATCATCCAACCATTTTATATCGTTTTAATGGGTATTTTAAGCTTCTTTGGAAACCGTTTGGGTTGGGGCGAGCGGGAAACTCGGTCTGCCTGAAAATCAAAAATTTATTTCCAGCGATAGATTTTCAATGAGCCGATCACCTGCGATAACAAATAGCAGACCGGGTAAATTACCCATAGAATCGGAAAATATTTGAGCAAATCCGTTTGGTGAAATAAGTGGGCGCCGTGATAAACGGCGATAAATTCAGCCATAAATTTGAAAAACAACATCATTCCCAACCAATTCCAAAGTGACGGCGAAAAAAGCATTATTGCCAGCACGACGTGAAATAGGAAAACAATGACCCCCAGAATAAAAAAGGGAATAGTCAGGTTAAATGCTTTACTATTCCGGCGCAACTGTTGATGGATATATTTTTTACCGAACTTGGTTGGCTCTGTGGTAACATAACTGGCTGGGTCAATGTTATAAGCAAACCGCCAGCGAGTTCTCGTGCGGATTTCCTGCATTAGAAAAAAATCATCGCCTGTATCGGTATTAGCGCTTCGATAATAGCCATTGACATCTTCAAAAGCCTTTTTCCGGTAAGCCAGATTACGTCCGTTGGCATGCGTCGGTTTATTATAAAAAGTCGAAGCGGCGGCAACGGACGCTTCACAAAGGGTATCGAACCGTTCATAAATGTTCATAAACCCTTTGCGTCTTGCGACTGGGCTATGACCGAGAACCATGCCGACTTCTTTGCGGAAATATGATACCATCGAAGCGATCCAATTCGGCGGAACTACGCAATCGGCATCGGTTACTAAAATAATTTCGCCACAACTATTCTGAACACCCAGCGTGATAGCGCCTTTTTTACCTTTGAGTTGATCAGTAGCTTTATCATGATGGAGAACCTTCCAATTGGATTTTCCGGAAGCAAAATCGTTCATAATGCTTAGAGTATCATCAGTAGAATCATCATCAACCAGAATTATTTCGTATTTGTCTTCGGGATAGCGCAAATTGGTCAGGCTTTGCAATAACCGGCTAATAATTTGTCCTTCATTGCGGGCGCAGACAATGACTGAAACCGCAAGTGTCTGAAACACTCGTTTCTGGGTGCGAATAAATATCAAGCCAATTCCGACTACTCCCATTATAATTAGATAAAAAAATGTCAGCAGGATCGCAAATTCAATTAGATTAAGCATTAGAAATTGATTTCAGTTTCAATAAATCCAAAGCGGTAGGATTCTTGGTCGTTATTAAGTTTAGTATTATACAAATTAATTCCGGCTTTAATGAAAAAGTCGTTAAATATCTCATAGCGGCCGGCGACCTTGAGCTGATTGGTTGTCTCAATATCACCCATCAGCCACTTGGTGGCGTGATCATATTGCTCGTCACGTAGCTCATAACTGACAGTGGCGTCTCCGCCCCAAAAATGAGTGGAATCGTCAACTCCCTTTTTCAGGATCAGGTATTCGCTGGTCAAGGTTAAGCGCCTTGAAAGCGCTGTCCCAATTTTAAAATACCAGGTTTGGGAATTGGCGCCGTATGGAAATCCCAGGCAAATGCTATTATGAGTATAATTGGTTGTCAGAGTCTTATGGGAATAAGTCCAGGGGCGCACGGCGGTAAATTCTGCCTGAAAATCAAAAGGCAAGGTGGCAATGTTAGGCGACCAGCGCATGCCCGCCTGCCAAGCGTGCTTATTAGCCCACCATTGTTTACCAAGTTCACTAAAACGCATTTCGTCAATTAGAACCGAGCCATAGAACGTGATATTTCTGATAAAGGTCGTTTTAACATCCATCGCCATTAGAGTATTGTCGCGGTCTTCGAGAGCGTGCCCGATCGGCCAATAAAATCCAAAAGGTGTCATATAGGCTATATCAATTTCTCGATCACCATAAATCACCATCTCGCTAAACCCGACAGTAGTCGTTCCGCGGAAAAAAGGAATGTCGAGACGATGGGCGGCGATATACTTGGAACGATTTCTCTGCTGAAATGCAATATCGCGATAATGGGTGCTGTCGTTCAATAGCGATCCATGAATCATAGACAGCTTTATCCCTTTGAATTTGGTATCGAATCCGATATAGGAAAACAGCGGCGCACTTTTTGATAAAATCAAGTTGTTAGTCCCACTTGCTCCCCAGGCAACCGGCTGACGGTATAAGCCGATATTGAAGTATTTTTGATGAAAAACAAGAGAAGTCTGCAAAATATCAAAGGTGACCGTCCCGCCGGGTTGTACCATACTGAAGTTGCCGATTTCCTCCTCATAGGGTTCCGTAAACGCCGGATTACCATTTTTCATAAAGCGGGCAAAGTAGGTGTGAAAAGTGAACGACTTCCCCAGCGCCCCTCGTAATAGATAGCGATCGGAAAACATTTGCTTCTGGTGATTTTCTTTCCAATCCATTCGACCACGCACCCCAATATCAAACCAGAAAAAGGTCTCGCCACTTTCATACATCAATAGATGATTTTCCTCGACCGCATCTTGTCGCGAAAACAGATTTGCAGTTGCTTGCCGAAAATAGTTTTTTTGATAAAATGGGGCTGAGATCGAATCCGGTTCGGTCAATTGGCGTTCGGTTTCATAGCGATAATCGGCAAGAAATTCGTGTAAAATTTTCTTTTCGATGGCTGAAAGTTCATCAGCTTTTTGGGAGGCGATTTGCAGGAAATTAACGATTTCATCACGGGTTAACGGTAAAGTCAGATCGTTAAATCCCTTGATGACGCCCCGCGTTTCGAGGCGTTTCAAAAAATCATAGACCGGATCGGTAGCTGGAACGTCAATACCAATAGCAGAAACTACCAGCGGAAAAGCGATAATGATAATAAAAGTTAGGTTTACAAACCGAATGTTTCTCATCATTGGTACTTAAATATACAATTATTTTATCAGTAGCGAAAATGCTTAATGGGTTCGCCCATCCTTCCAATATTAGTCATAGCGTCTATACCGATTTGTAAGTGAACCTGACTCCATTGCGCCGTAACTTGCTTATCTAACTCTTCAGTTTTAATACCTTCGGGAGTCGTTGGTAGGTCTGAAACGAGGAGTAAAGCGCCGCGCGCGATCTCGTTATAATGTCCGACGATAAAAAGGGTGGCGGTTTCCATATCAATAGCGATACAAGTCATTTCGCGTAAGCGTTGGTGGAACGCCTGATCATGTTCCCAAACTCGACGGTTGGTTGTATAAACTACACCGGTGCGGTACTCAAGCCCGCGCTGGACTATAATTTCTGAGACAAATTTATGCAATTTGAACGATGGCAAAGCCGGAACTTGGGGTGGAAAATAGTCGTTGCTGGTACCCTCTCCGCGAATAGCGGCGATTGGCAAAATAAAATGTCCAATTTCAGTTGATTTCTTCAAGCCGCCGCACTTTCCTAAAAACAGCACTCCTTTGGGATGAACCGCCACCAGCAAATCCATAATAGTGGCGGCATTCGGCGAACCGATTCCGGAATTGATAATAGTCAAACCAGCTGAATTCGTGGCGGCTTGCATTGGACGATTTTCACCGTACAAATCACATTTGAACATCGCACAAAAAATGTCCACATAATTGCGGAAATTGGTCAGCAGAATATAATCGCCGTATTTTTCGAGGGGCAGACCAGTATAACGTGGCAACCAGCTCCGAGCAATTTCGATTTTTTCCTTCATAACTACACCTTCTTCAAATTGAAAATAAAATCAGAGCCATTAAAGCACAGAACACACCTAAACCCTGTCTGAAACTAAACGGTTCTTTTAAAAAGATTAACGCCAGAAAAATACTAATCAATGGGTAGAGAGCCGTCATCGTCACAATGGTAGTAACCTTGCCACGACTGACAGCCTGGAGAAAAAACAGCGAACCCAGCATACCAAACAGACCGGTTAAAATTGCCCAGAACGCGCCAACTGCCTGCCATTGAATTTGGCTCCTAACCGATATTAAAACCCCCAAACCAACGATTGTCCCACCAATGGCTTGATAGACGAGTGCGCTCGACGGATCAATGTACCGAGTGGCTACCTTCGGTAAAAAGCCCCAAAATCCCCATAAGATTAAAGCAATTAGTGCCGGTAAAGTCCAACTCCTCAAGTCAATTCTCCTTGTGAATAATTCGATTAAACTATCAAATTTGCTGAGCAAAGTACAAAAATTCTTCTGGCCAGTCAAATTTATCTAATCTAATTATAGATATGAAGATATATGTGGATAGTGATTAAAAACGTCAATGATCACAGACATTGCCGGTCAGTTGCAGATTTCCATCGAAATAATCACCGATTAACTTTTCCGGTGATTCAGAACAGGCGCCCACGAGCACCTGAATATTATTTTCGGCGAAAAGCATCAGCGCGCGCTGTCCCATACCGCCAGCGATAATTAGGTTAACATTGTGTTCTGCCAACCATTTTGGTAATAGTCCTGGCTCGTGCGGCGGCGGTATAAGATCGGTGCGTTTGATTATTTTCTTATTCTGAACTTCAACATCAACCAACGCAAATTGTTCGCAATGTCCGAAGTGCAGGGTTAGTTTGCCGTTGGCGAGAGGAATGGCTATTTTCATTTTTTTATTCTCCTGTGATTAAGACTTAACATTTTCGGAATCCATATCCAGAATTGGCTTGATGATTTGCCGCATGATTTCCGCAGTTGGGCTTTTACTATATTGGTGAATAAAGACCTGACCGCTGTCGCCGGTTTGGCCAATTTTCAGATCAATCGGAATAGAACCCAGAAAGGGAACCTGCATACTTTCGGCAATCTTCTTTCCGCCACCGGTACCGAAAATCGGCGTGACTTCGCCGCATTTCGGACAAACGAAACCGCTCATATTTTCCACAATACCGAGTACTTTGACATTCAAATGACGACAAAATGTAATTGATTTGCGCACATCCACTGCGGCGAGTTTTTGCGGAGTAGTGACGACAATTGCGCCATCCAGGTCGCCGATTAGTTGACAAACCGAAAGCGGTTCGTCGCCGGTTCCGGGCGGCGAGTCAATAATCAGAAAATCAAGCTCGCCCCAGCTGACATCCTTTAAAAATTGCTTAATGATACCCATTTTCAAAGGCCCGCGCCAGATAATGGCATCATCCGGATTTCTGAGCATGAAGCCAATCGACATAACTTTTAGGTCGCCCAGCTCAATCGGTATCATCCCGTCATCATCTTTCTGAATTACTTCATCTTCCAGCCCCAGCATAGTCGGAATGCTTGGTCCGTGAATATCCACATCCAGCAAACCGACTCTCTTACCTGCCAGCATCAGAGCCACAGCCAGATTAACTGCCACCGTGCTTTTACCGACGCCGCCTTTTCCGGACAACACGATAATCTTGTGCCGGATGTGACAAAGCCGGGAAAGTAATTGCTGGCGCTCTTTGAATTCCTGCTGATTTTCACCTTCCCGAGGCTTTGCCGCCGAACAGGTCGAATTACCACAGGAATCGCAGGTATTTTTTGTTTTTTCTTTACTAATATCACTCATATTTCAATCTCCTGTAAGACCTAATTTATTCCAGACATTCTTTATATCCATTGCGCAGGGCGAATCGGTTTCTACGACTGATAAGGCTTGTAATTGCGCTTTTGTCACACTCAAATCATAACGTATCCGACCGACAGTTTTGGCGGAACTCTTTCGGGCTTTTTTTTCAATTTGCTCAGTCATTCCAGGATTAATATCCCACTTGTTGACACATACTGAAGTTGGAATATTGAAGTAGCGCGTCAGAGCCAGCACGCGTTCCAGATCGTGTTCGCCGGTAACTGTCGGTTCTGTCACCACGAGCACCTGGGTCGCGCCAGTAATCGAAGCGATGACCGGACAACCGATTCCTGGTGGTCCGTCAACAATAACTAAAGCGCGTTTTTCAGATTCGGCAAGTCGGCGGGCAGATTGGCGTACCGTTGAGACCAATTTGCCGGAGTTTTCAGCCGCGATACTGAGCTTGGCGTGCACTAACGGACCAACGCGCGTCGCCGAAACAAACCATTCGCCGCAGAGACGATCCGGAAAGTCGATCGCCTTCACCGGGCAAAATTGCACACAGACGCCGCAACCTTCGCAGGCGATCGGATCGACGAAGAATTTATTTCCGGCTGACGCTTCTTGGCGGGTCAGGATTGCTTCAAAGCGACAATGCGCCAGGCAGTCGCCACAGGCAATACAATCGGCTTGACGGATAACGGCTTCTTGTCCGGCAAAAAAATCATGGCGTTCTTTCAACTGCGGCGAAAGAACCAGGTGTAAGTCGGCGGCGTCCACATCGCAATCGGCTACTACCGCACTTTTGGCTAAAACCGCCAGTGCCGCCGCGATGCTGGTTTTACCTGTACCGCCTTTTCCACTGATGATAACTAATTCCTGCAATGCCGGATTCCTCAGATAGTAACAATTTTATCCGAATCGCGGACGATCTGATATTGATCTTTTAGAGTGGAAAGCGGACAGACTTCGGAACCATCGGAGTTGCGTAGTTTTAGACAGGCTCCGCAAGCCAGGAACTGACCGCCCTTGTCAATTACCTTTTGAGCCAGCGTTTTGACATCGAATTTTGAATCTTCAATTTGATCGATTTCGACGCCTTTACCGGAAAGGAAAATGCGCACTTCGTCACCCTGTTCAAGGCTATAGAGTGCCAGACGCAATCCGTTAAAAACGGTCTCGGCGTCAGTCTGAGTAATAATCATTCCGAGTTTCATTTTGCATTTCAGCCTTTCATTTACACTTTTTTGCTTTCATTTATATTTCTATTTGATTGCCGGCGCCGGCTGGAACATAATTCGCACCGAATCTTCTTTTAAAAATTGCCTGGGCAGGTTCGCCGGTACAATGGGCCGGACTAACTTTCTGCACTCCTACTGTGACCAATTGAGAAGCAATTTCTTCAATCGCCTCGCATGCGCTATCTCGCAAATGAAATCCGCCCAGGATTAATGCAATTTTTTCAGCGGGAAAAATTGTCTTCACTTTCGTAAGAATTGTAATGATTCCCGGATGAGAACAGCCGGTTACCACTGCGATCCCGCGCGCCGTTCGGGCAATCAAGGCTTGCTCCGGCTTCGGTGAACCCTTATATTGGGCGGGAATTTCACCCGTTACACCAATGTGATCGTCAATTTTCCTGAAACCGATCGATTCGATCAGCTTACCCCGTAAAGCGTTTACCCTTTGCTTAAAATCATTGCCAAATCCGGGACAGGCATATACTTTTAAGCCCGGCTGTCGTTCTGATAATCCCCATAATCCGCCGGTATGATCGTGGTGGTCATGTGAAATCACGACAGCTTCTATTGTCTTAGGATTTATTTTTAACTGTGCCAAATTTTCACAAAGCGGCTCGTACTTATCGCCGGTATCGAAGAGAATACGTTTATCTACCAGACAGGCAAATCCACAGCCACAGCGGATTGCCGGGCTCAACGATGAATTATCATAAAGCACTAAGAATTGCATTTTCCGTCTCCGGCAACCTTGTTCACTTGCGGATCTCATCGTTTAAAGATTTTATGCGTCGGGTATAAAATGTTTTCCCCCGATATTCTTTTTTTACCAAAAGCCCTTTTTCAATTAAACTATCAACGACCGACCAGTCAGATTTAGCTTTTTCCAATAATTTAGCAATAGCCTCTTCGCGCATCGGATGGACAGCGGTAATATTCAACAAATCCGCTTCCACATTGCCGCTAAAAGCAAAATCGTTTCCTTCATATTCAATTATTAATTTCACATTCCGGATTTTAGAGCTGAAAATATAATAAGCCTGAATCAGTATTTCTTCGGTCGGAGCTTGGACCCATTTTTGGGAAGGTGGGCGAATAGGAATGGAAAGATAGGCGGTGATATCCGGCAACTGGGCGATAAATTCCACCAGCCGGTCGATATGCGCCTGACTGCTGTTATGATCGCGGATCAGCATCGTTTCGGTAACAAGTTGACCTTGATAATGCCTGGCGAATTGCAGTATGCCATCGAGAATTTTCTGAAGATCAAGCGACCGGTTCGGACGATTAATCCTGTGCCAGATCGCTTCATCAACCGTATCAATTTTCAGCGAAACCCAGTCAGCTTTATTCATTTCTTCTCTTACGTCTGTACGCCAGATCAGCGAGCTGTTGGTAATCACACCGACCGGAACTCCCAAGGTTTTCAACATACTGATCTCCCGACCAAGGTTAATGTCCAGCGTAGGTTCGCCATCCGGAACAAAAGTCAGGAAATCAACCTGTTCGCCTTTGTGCCGGGCATTGTCCAAAAGATATTTCACGTTCCTGAAAATGTCTTCCGGTTTGTAAAAAGCCTGACGTTCAACCGGCATTTTGTCGGTTTTTCCGACCTGACAGTAAGCGCAGGCATAAGTGCATATTTTGGCGGGGATATTGTTGATTCCGAGGCTTTTCCCCAGCCGTCGCGATGGGACGGGACCGTAGGCATATTGTAAATCGATAAGGTTCAATTATTCTATACCATCATTTTGAGTCAAAACGATAATTTCTTGCATGTGACCGCTTAGGCAGTTAGTTGTTTTAAATCCTTTTGTATTTAAGAATCTTTCCGCCGTTTTCAGTGTCTCTCCGCTGACCGAATGCAGATGACCATCTTCGCGATGTAAGCGCGCAACGATTTCAAAACCTTCTGCAGAAAAATCCGCTATGATCATAATCCCTCGCGGCGCCAGAACTCGGGCGGCTTCTTCCAATACCGGCGCGGCATTCTCCAGATGATGCAGAATATTTGAAAGAACAACACATCTAAAATAATTATCGGGATAAGGCAATTCGGCGGCATTTTGGCCGATAAATTTGATTCGATGCTCAAGGCCGGCTTCTCTGGCTAAAAACAGCGCAAAGGCTTGTTCATCGGTCTCAATATCAACTGAAATTACATCCAATCCTTTTTTCGCCAGCGCCATAGCCGTCAACCCCTTGCCGGTACCGATATCCAGCGCCGGACTGGAAAGATCGCCACCCGCGGCGATCACGAAATCGGAAGCCGCAAAGCGATCATAGCCCAAACGCAGGTATTGGGCGGTGCGGAACTGAAAAGATTTCTGTTTTTCAAGCAATTTGCTCTGTTTATTTCTATTTTCTGAAAAAGCGTTCATATATTTTAATCACTTCGGGTTGTAATGTCATTTATAATTTTTTCAAATATTAGGCGATATTTGGGAAAAACCTTTCCTATCAGTTCGCCGCGCGAATAGGCTTCGGCAATCTTTCGATCATCCGGAATCTCCGCCAGAATCGGGATATTTTCATCGGCGCAGTAAAAATTTACCCGCGCATCGCCACTTCCGGAACGGTTAATAATGACCCCGAAGGGTAGATCCATTTCGCGGACGGTTTCAACCGCCAGAATCAGATCATTTAATCCAAAAGGTGTCGGCTCGGTCACAAGTGCAACAAAATCGGCTCCCCGGAGCGTCGTAATTACCGGGCAGGAAGTTCCCGGCGGTGCATCCAATAATATCGGAATACGATTGTCCATTTTTCGTTTCACAGCCCGAATTAACGGCGGAGCCATTGCCGCGCCAATATCCAGTTTACCCTGGATCAGAGTAATTTTCCCGGCACTAAATGTCTCAATGACGCCAATACGATGGTCGACTTCACGGATCGCTTGGGGCGGACAGACTTTCATACACCCGCCACATCCATGACACATATCTGCAAATACGAGCGGCATTGTACCATAGGATACAATGGCATTATATTCGCAAAAACGACTACATTCGCCGCAACCATTACAAAGACTTGCATCGATCTGAGGAATCGGAATTGTCACTTCTTCAGTAGAGAGCAGAGCACCATTCAGAAACAATTGGGCATTCGGTTCCTCGACGTCACAATCCAGAAGCTGTACTTCACGGTCCAGGGCATAGGCCAGGTTGACGGCAATGGTCGTCTTGCCGGTTCCACCCTTACCGGACGCAACCGCGATGATCAATGAATGCTCCTGTTTTCTGGCTGAATTTCATTGGATTTTAGCAAAACCTGGGTTCCGACCGGATGACCAATATGCCTGGCGATTACCGGACATTTTATTTTGAACAGGAAAAAAATATTGCGCGGTTCGTTGCAAAGAGTCTCATAATTGCCTTGACCCTTGGCAATGATCAGATCGGCAGTCGCAAAGCACCTTAGAAATTCACGACTGCAATCACCAAGCAGAGTTCCAGGCGCATCTGAGCCGTTATCAATAATATCGACAAGTTTATCTAGACCGGCGGCTTTTGCGTCAGTTTGCAAAGCATCGTTGATAGTTGGAGCGCCACGCACTACCAGTGTCACCGGTTTAGGTAAAATCTGCTCGATCAGCAGACGATCAAAAACTATTTCGCCGGCATTGTCGGCCAAGTATAGAATATCGCGGGCTTCGCTAACCGCCGATTTAAATTTTTCCCAATCGCCGACGAGCTGTTCATTCAGAGCCTGATCGACTGCCTCGTGAATATCCGTGATTGTCAGATTGCCGTTTGCGCCGAGATCTATAATATTTCCGGCAATTGCCAGGCGCGCCGCCAGCAAAAGCGGATCGGGCGAAATGCCGATCTGTTCCTTTAACGCTGGCATTAATTTGAGTGCAAGCCGGTTCTGTCTATCCTTATCAGCCTGGTATAAATCCGGAATGCCGGTAATTTCACTCAGGCGACGGTAAAATATTTGACTGGCGCGCGGTGGCGGCTCGCGAAAATCGACGGCACCGATACAGCAGAGAGCTTCTCTTACAATTCGTTCTTGAACATCTGGATCATCAGATAAATGCCGCGCGGCCCGGATAGCCTGCTGTACAAAACAAGGAATACAGTCGAGATCCATTTGCATTATTTCCGGCGCCCTCTAATCTGAGCGGTTTGTTCATCGATCTCTTCCTGCCAGCCGTCACGACTATTATCGATCCGGTCAAAGCGCTTTATATACGGTTTAATGTCGAGCAAAGGAGTACCGTCCAAAATATCTGCTCCTTTGATATGCAAAATATTGCCCTCGCGTCTGATCAGCTCGACAATGCTCAATCCGATCGCGTTAGGTCGGTTGGGAGACCGTGTCGCAAACACTCCGCGTTCGATATCCTGCAGAAAAGGTTTGACCTGTAATCCGGCCGTGCCAGCGCGGTGAAAATGATAAATCAGGTAAATATGGGAAAAGCCCTCAAGGTCTTTTAATCCGGCGTCGAATTCCGGAAAGATTTCGATTTGTGCCGGATAATTTTCAGTATAAACCGGCTGAATTGGTATCTGCTCCGCGTTTTGATGCTGGCTGTGAATTATCCCGATCGGTCGGAATGAAACTGAGGCAATTCTCATATCCAATGTCCGGCGACATCTTCGCTCTTAGATTCGCTAAGCTTGCCTGCCCGGTAATCCGCCAGGGCGGACGCGACCGTTGCCGCACTTGTGGTATAAATCTTGACACCGGCGGATTGCAAAACCCGAAAAGCCTTTGGCCCACAATGGGCGGTGACCAGCGCTTTGGCGCCGCTTCGGACTATGGTTTCCGCTGATTGAATCCCAGCACCCTGAGCGGCATTCAGGTTTTGCCGGTTATCGATTATCTCGAATGTATCATTTTCAAGGTCATAAATCAGGAACTTCTCTGCTCGCCCGAAACGATTATCGAGTGGTGCATTTAGGTCATTGCCTGAAGTCGTAAATGCAATTTTCATAATACACACCCCTTAATTCAAGGTTGCGTGAGCCTGATAACTCACGCAACCTCGCAGTTTTAATTTCCGGAATCGCCAATTACTTGGTAATGGCTTTCCAGACGTCTTCCTTGGTGATCTCCTTCAGACAGAAGAACCAATCAAGACACTTAATGCCCTCTTTGCTTTCCATGCGTTCTTTGGCAACGCCGCAGGAGCCAGCGGTCGGAACGATGACATCATCACCAGGACGCCAATTAGCCGGAGTCGAAACGTTGAAAGCATCAGCTGTCTGCAGAGCAATTACTACCCGCAGCAATTCGTCGAAATTACGTCCCAGACTTAACGGGTAATAAATGATTGTGCGGATAATGCCTTTAGGATCGATTACGAAGACGGCGCGCACGGCTTTAGTATTGCTTTCACCCGGTTGAATCATGCCGTATTTCTTGGCAACTTCCATCGTTATGTCTTCGATCAATGGAAATTTGACCTCGACATTTTTCATACCTTTGTAGTCAATTTTTTCCTTAATGGTGCGGAGCCAGGCGATGTGGCTGTATAGACCGTCAACCGAAAGTCCAACGAGTTTGCAGTTCACATCGGCGAATTGCTTTTCCATAGTGGCAAAGGTCATAAATTCCGAAGTGCAGACCGGCGTGAAATCAGCCGGATGGCTAAATAATATTACCCAGCTTCCCCTATAATCCTGCGGGAAATTAATTTCACCTTGAGTAGTTATAGCTTTGAAAGCCGGAGCCGGATCGCCGATACGGGGCATTGATACGCTCTGAGTCTCATTAATAGGTTCCATGTTTTTTTCCTTTTATGGTTTGTTTATATCCAGCTTTTTAAATAAGTCGGTCTGAATACACTAAAAAACATACCGGATCAACATATTTGCTAAACAAACGGTATGTTTCTAACTGGCTTATTTAGAATGCTTTTCTACTAACATTTCAAAATCTTCGAGTTCGGCTTGGAGATCGTCTTCATGTTCGATCTCATCTTCCAGAATCTCCAGAACCATATTATAGGTGACCGGATCTTTACCAGCGGTAAGGTCGACTAATTTTTTATAAACCGTTATAGCGCATTGTTCGCCCTTGATATTCTGTTCAAGGATTTCTTTAACATGCGGATCATCCGGTGCATCGTAACCACAATTGGTGTGTTTGTACCAATCCTCGGGTTTGATCAATGGAGTCCCACCCAGCTGGATTATACGTTTCACGAGCATGTCGGCATGGCGCAATTCATCAGCCGCGTGCTCTTCCAGCTCGGCGATGACGGCACCCTTCATCGGTCCTTTGACAACTTTGGCGCCGACCCAGTACTGATAATAAGCCAACCATTCATCGGCATATGCCCGATTCAGCAGGTCGACAAGATGCTTAACATCCAAATTAAGAATTTCAATTGCTTTTGTACCCATAATTTTCTCCTTTTATTTTATTAGTTTTAGAGCACCTAAAGCCACATGAGTTACTTAACCGATGCGGCTTAATAGGTGCTCTGTAGCGGCTCTGCTTACTTACTCGGCTTCGAGCGCCGCCAGCCGTTTTTTCACTTCATTCAACTCTACTTCTAAATACTCAGCTTGATTCTGAAGAGCTTGTTTTTCGGTTTCCGGATTAGGTTTCTGATAAGAGAGTGGATAAGCGTATAGAGCATTGAATCCTCCAAATCTTGCCCACCTCGGCAATCCGGTCGCATAAAACCAATGTCGGAATCCCCGACCTCGGCCGCGTCCCATTCCGCCGCCGAAACCGCGGCCGATATACGGATTAGCATAACCCGGCACATTGTTTCCTGCACAGAATCTAGCCGCGCGTCCAGTCATTGGTCCCATTCCGGCGGGACCAGTTCCATCACCTCTTGGCATAGTTTTTTTTCTCCTTATTTTTATTGTTGTCATTTATTCTCTCGCCATAGCCGCACCACACTGTGGACACTTTTGTTCAAAACAGGGCATTCCACGTTGATGCGGCTCTTTGTGCCCACATTCCGGACAAACACAATTACCACTTGGACCAGCGGCTGAACCTCCGCCCATACGACCAAAGCGCTGACCACCACGCCCTTGACCACTTCCCATTCCACGTCTTTTCCCACTCATAATAAACATCTCCTGGTAATTAGTATGAAAACCACCTTGCCACCGACCTCTTCTACCACAACAACCCGGCATGGCAAAATGATGCCAATCAGGGCGTCCGCTGAGCCAGGCTTGAACAACTTCATCCAGCTCGCCAGCTATAAATGGAATCACATCAATACCGTTAGCTACAATCGTATCATATAACGGCCTGGAAATGGCACCGCAAATCAGTGTCTTAACGCCCAGCTCACTCAAGCGTTCTGCTTTTTTAATTGGCAATAGATCAATCGGTAAAATTTCTTCAACCGATCCATTTATCACACTGTTTTCGGCTTCTACGATATGCAGTAATCTTGCCACGTCAAAAACGGGTGCGATGCGATTATTCCAGATAGCAAAGGCGACTTTCATTATTTTCTTTTTCAACTAAACATTTCACTAATGCGAGGTGCATTTTTCGTGCCACAATCCGGATACTGTAATTATTCCACTACAACAACAATAAATACAATATGTAAAGAATTTCTTGTGCTGGGCTAACTGTACTCGCAGAGTAGCCATATTGCAACTCAATCGTAATAGTACAGTAGCGTATACGCTACTTTTTAGGGCGCGATCGACCGTCTTTTCTTGGTAAAGAAAGACCGAGCTTCTTCATGCGGCGGAACAGGGTGGTTTTATGAATACCGAGATCCTTAGCAGCGGCGGTGCGATTAAAATTATGACGGGCTAACGCAGATTGGATGGTTTGAGCCTCAAGGGTCTGGACTGCGGAGCGGATACTTTCAGGTGGCAAATCAGTGACGCGGCGGGCGGTCAGTTCTTCCGGCAGATGCTTCAGTGTAATTTCGCCATCATTGCAGAGCACAAAAGCGCGTTCGATGACGTTTTCCAGTTCACGAATGTTTCCCGGCCAGTCGTGCGCCATCAATAACGACAATGCTTCTATACTAACTCCACTTACGGATTTACGCCAAAGCAGATTGAAACGCTCAACCAGTTGTTCTATAATCACGGGGATATCCTCTTTTCGGCGACGCAGGGGCGGCAGGTCAATCCGCACAACATTTACGCGATAGTAGAGGTCTTCGCGGAAGGCGCCTGTCTTGACCATTTCGGTTAAATCCTGATTGGTAGCTACGATGATCCTGACATTGGCAGTTTCAGAACGGGTAGCGCCGAGCGGTTCATAAATTCGATCCTGCAGAACGCGCAGAAGTTTGACCTGTAGCGCCGGACTGACTTCCCCGATTTCATCGAAGAACAACGTGCCGCCTTTGGCTAAGGCAAAGCGTCCGGGTTTATCTTGAACAGCGCCGGTAAATGCACCTTTTTTATAACCAAATAATTCCGACTCCAACAACTCGTTCGGCAGAGCGGCACAATTGACAGCTATAAAAGGCCCTCGGGAGCGTGGACTTAATTGGTGAATAGTGCGGGCAACCAATTCCTTGCCAGTACCGGTCTCACCGGTTATTAACACGGTGCTAGGGCTGGCGGCGATGGCGGGCAATACCTCGAATATTTTTTGCATTAGTGGACTACGACTGACCAAATCTCCGAAACCCATTTTGTTGCGCAGTTCTTGTCGTAAGGTTTCGATTTCACTAAGATCCCGGAAGGTTTCGGCGCCACCGATAATTTTTCCGTTCTTATCTTTGAGTACGGCGGTGGAAATACTGATCGGAATCCGCGAGCCGTCGGCTCTGATTATATAGGCAGATTTGCCAATGATCGGTTTTCCAGTCTTAAGGGTTCTTTGCAGAGCGCAATCGGCGCCGCACAAGCTTGATCGAAACACCTCCGAACAGCGTTGACCGATTGCCTCCTTACGCTTCACACCCGTAATTTCTTCCGCCGCGCGATTGAATGAGGTAATGCGCCAGTTTTCATCCACCGTGAAAACGCCATCAGAGATGCCTTCTAGGATATTTTCGATCATTGCGGGTTGAAGTGTCATTTCATTCATATCAAAGTTAAGAAATATTTTAACACAGAACACTCAGAGAACGCGACAGTTATTTAAACAAATCCTCTCGCCTTCAGAGCGTTGCTTTTGTTATTTTCACAAATTGGTTTCAATTTTTATTAAAACTCGATGAGCTCTGCACTCTTTGTGACGAGTTTAAACTTTACGGTCTGCCACCCATTGTCAACGCCATCACAGCTTTAGCGGCGTGCAGGCGGTTTTCGGCTTCGTCATAAATTATCGCCGCCGGTCCATCAATAACCTCGTCGGTGACCTTCTTGCCGCGGTCGGCTGGCAGGACATGCATTTATTTTACTTCTGGGGCGGTTAATTTAATGCGGTGGGCGATGACCTTTTCTTCTTGGCCGCTCAGCGAAGCTACGGAAGCCAGTTCTGCCAGAAAGTAGGCGGTTTGGGAACTGATTGCTCGGGCTTTGAATGGAATTATATTGCTCACTTCGCATCATTATAAAAATTATTTCTGAAGAAAAGCAGATGATATTCGAGAGCATTTGTCCAGTAATCCCAGGTATGCGCGCCAGGGCGTTCGATATATACATGTGGAATCTTCAGGTCTAGTAATTTTTTATGTAGAAGAAAATTAGTCTGATGCAAAAAATCATCAACTCCGCAATCAATTAAAATTGCCTTATCGTGTCCGACCAATCGCTCGGCTAAAAATAAAGCCGAATTTGCTTCCCACCTTTGCTGGTTCGTTTCCCAATCACCGAGGATATCTGTCAGCCCTGCCCGGCGCTCGCCGCTGGACATCGTCATTGCGCCGCTCATACAGCCTGCCCCGGCAAAACGTTCCGGAAATTTAGCCAGTAAGGTGAAAGCACCGTGTCCTCCCATACTCAGTCCACAAAGAAAACGCCCGGTGGAATCAGCTACGCATCGGAAATTTGCATCAATAAAATCAACTACCTCTTTAGCAATGTAAGTCTCATACTGTGAGTCTTTCACAATCGGGCTATTCACATACCAACCGGCATAGCCGCCATCCGGGCAGACAATGATGAAACCGTACTTGTCGGCTAACGGCTTCAAATCCATTTTAGTCGGCCAATCGCGATATGAGCCACTCCAGCCATGTAACAGATATACAACTGGAAAACGATCATTCGATTTAGGATATACATCCGGCAAAACGACTACGGCTTTAGGATTCTTAGACATAGCCACGCTCGGTATTATCAAAGTATCCAGTTGGGCAAATAAAAGGTTACCGGCCCCGAATAGGAAGACAATTATCCATTTGCAGATAATCGTTGGTATTTTGCTCTTTAAGTTAAGTTTCATCATTGTCTCTCTATTTGATTATCAAATATCTTTATTATTTCGGAAGTCTCCAATAGTTTTCATCGAATTTCTGGATTGAGCTCACGACCAATTGGCTGACTTTCTTTGTTTAAAATAACTTCGGGTGGTCGGTGGTGAAAGATATATTAGTCAAAATAATAAAATTATTTCCCTCTTGATTACGATTCCGTCGCAATCAGCAATGAGAAAACGCCAAAAATAAGAAGAACGGCTCTACTAAAAAAAAGAACCGCAGACCAAAATCTGCGGCTCTTCATTTATCTATATTGAAAAAACGTTTTACTTCGTTTTTTCTTCGGCAACGGCTTGGGCGGCTGCCAGTCGAGCAATCGGCACTCTGAACGGTGAGCAGGAAACATAATCCATTCCAACTCGATGACAAAACTTGACGGATCTCGGTTCGCCGCCATGTTCACCACAAATACCGATTTCCAGGTTCGGCTTGGTCTTGCGACCACGTTCGATACCAATTTGGATTAATTCGCCAATGCCGACCTGATCTATGGTCTGAAAAGGATCTTCCGGTAGGATTTTCTTCTCGATATAATCCGGCACAAAACTGCCAATATCATCACGCGAAAATCCAAATCCCATCTGAGTAAGATCGTTAGTCCCGAATGAGAAGAAGTCGGTGACCCCGGCGATTTCATTGGCAACTAAGCAGGCACGTGGAATTTCGATCATTGTACCGAATAAATATTTGATTTCTTTCAGGCCGTGCTTCTTGAGTACTTCCTGATAAACTTCATCAGCAATTGCCTTTTGATGTTCGAGTTCTTTAGTTAAACTGACCACCGGAATCATTATTTCCGGATAAGGTTTTTTGCCTTCTTTCAATAATTCGGCGGCAGCTTCCAAGATTGCTCTAATCTGCATTCGGGAAACTTCTGGATAGGTCACTCCCAGTCGAACACCGCGATGTCCCATCATTGGGTTAGACTCATGCAGTTCAGCGGCACGCTTTTCCAGTTCATCTAAGGAAATATTCAAATCTCTGGCAAGTTTTTCCTGCTTTTCTTTTTCTCGGGGGACAAATTCATGAAGCGGCGGATCGAGCAAACGGATAACCACCGGGTAGCCGTCCATCGCCTCCAGAGTTGCCTTTATATCCTTTTTAACATAGGGAAAGAGTTCAGCAAGAGCCTTTTGGCGCTCATCTAATGTATTAGATACAATCATTTTTCGCAGGGCAAATAGTGGCGCGTCGCTACCTTCGCCGTAGAACATATGTTCCGTACGAAATAGCCCGATTCCTTCTGCGCCGAATTGACGAGCGCGTTTAGCATCGGCTGGAGTGTCGGCGTTTGTACGGATAGCCAGACGGCGGACAGAATCACAGACTTTAAGAAATTTTACCAGATCAGGATTTTCGGTAGCGTCAATCATCGGTAGAGTCCCGGCATATACATAACCCTTAGTCCCATTCAGAGTAATAAAATCGCCTTCCTTAAAAACGCGGTCACCGATTTTCATTACTTTTTTCTGATAATCTATATGAATAGCACTGCAACCGACGATACAACATTTGCCCCATCCGCGAGCAACAAGCGCCGCATGGCTGGTCATACCACCGCGAGCAGTTAAAATTGCCTGTGAGGCGCGCATACCGTCCACATCTTCAGGGTTGGTTTCCTCGCGTACCAAAATTACTTTTTTGCCTGCTTTGGCCCATTCGACGGCATCGGCTGAAGAGAATACAATTTGACCAGTGGCGGCCCCGGGACCAGCCGGCAAACCTTTGGCAAGCGGTTCTATTTTTTTCTCGTGTTTCGGATCAATAATAGGGTGCAGTAATTCATCGAGTTGAGAAGGAGAAACTCGCAAGACCGCTTCTTCTTTGGTAATGAGTTTTTCATTCAACATATCTAATGCCATCCGTACGGCGGCGGGACCATTACGCTTACCGATGCGGCATTGGAGCATAAAAAGGCGCCCCTTTTCAATGGTAAATTCGATGTCTTGCATATCACGGTAGTGTTTTTCGAGGCGATTCCGGTATTCTACGAGCTCTTTATAAATAGCCGGCATATATTCTTCCAGAGTCACAAGGTCTTTATTATGTTCAGAAGCCGAATATTTATTTATTGGTGCTGGGGTGCGAATGCCGGCGACAACATCTTCGCCCTGAGCATTTATTAAATATTCTCCATAAAATTGGTTTTCTCCATTTCCGGGGTTACGGCTAAAAGCTACGCCTGTGGCACAGTCGTCGCCCATATTACCAAAGACCATTGCCTGGACAGTCACAGCGGTGCCCCAATCGTCCGGAATGCCTTCAATACGACGATAGGCAACCGCCCGTTTGCCGTTCCAGGAAGCAAACACGGCTCCGATACCACCCCATAACTGTTCATACGGATCGTCCGGAAAATCTTTGCCAAGCACTTTCTTAACCTGTTCTTTAAACACCCGACATAGCTCTTTCAGATCATCGGCGGTAAGATCAGTGTCGCTAGTATAGTTTTTTGCCTTTTTGAAATCGTCCATAATTTTTTCTAGCTGACGACGAATTCCCTCATCGTCTTTCGGCTCGATCCCGGCGGCTTTTTCCATAACTACATCGGAATACATCATAATCAAACGGCGATAGGCATCGTAAACGAAGCGTTCATTGCCGCCGCTTTGCTTGATTAAGCCGGGTATGGTTTTTTCGGTTAAACCAATGTTCAAAACGGTTTCCATCATGCCGGGCATAGATTTGCGAGCGCCGGAGCGGACTGATACCAGTAAGGGATTATCTGGGTCACCGAATTTACGGCCCATGATTTTTTCCACTTTGGCTAGAGCCGCTTCGACTTGCTCCTTCAGTTCCGCCGGATACTTGCGATTATGTTGATAGTAATAGGTGCAGACTTCGGTTGTAATTGTAAAACCGGGCGGCACCGGTAAGCGCAGATCGGGATGACCAGCCATTTCAGCCAAGTTAGCGCCTTTTCCTCCCAACAATTCCTTCATACTTTCATTTCCATCGGCTTTACCACCGCCGAAAAAGTAGACATATTTAGGGGTTTTAGATTTTTGAGTTGTCATTTTTTTACCTCTTCATGTTATTCTATTAACTGTAAAAAATCAACGCTAAGTTTACGCCGAATTGACTTTTTTTTCAAGTTTTAGTTATACCGAGTAGATTAATCTTAAGAATAATGAGCCGGAAAATTAATTGAGCAGGGTAGAAAATGGCGCTAAATTTTTAGATTTTTATCCGCTCAGCTCGAATTAATAAATGAAAAAGATGTCTTGTTAATCTGATCGAAGAACCTCGACGGTTCCTTACAACGCTAATTTTTCCTGCAGTACCTTGACAATATTCTCTTTGGGGAGACGGATCTGCTCGAGTGTATCGCGATCGCGCAATGTTACACTGCCGTCTTGTAAGGTCTGTGAATCCACGGTAATTCCAAACGGCGTCCCGGCTTCATCCTGGCGCCGATAGCGTCGTCCGATGGAACCGGCTTGGTCATAAAAAGCCGCAAACTGTTTTTTTACATCGTTAAAAATGGCTTCCGCGATTTCCGGCATTCCATCGCGATTGACGAGCGGTAGGATAGCGACTTTGGTCGGAGCTATTTTCGGATCAAGTCGCAAGACGACGCGGTCATGCTCAGCATCTTCCCAGTAAGCATCACACAAAACCGTCAGAATGGTGCGATCTACGCCAGCAGAACTTTCGACAACGGCTGGAACGATATGCGTGTTCGTTTCGCTATCAAAATAAGTCAGCTTCTTGCCGCTGGCTTTCATGTGTTGCTCAAGGTCGAAAGTTTGCCGATCGGCGATGCCTTCCAGTTCCGACCAGCCGAAGGGAAATTTATATTCAACATCAGTGCAGGCTTTGGCATAATGAGCCAGTTCTTCTTTTTCGTGGGGACGGAGGCGTAAATTCTCCGCACGGACGCCGAGTTTTTTATACCAGTTGAAGCGTTCATTGACCCAATACACATACCAGTGTTCACTTTCTTCCGGCTTGACGAAAAATTCCATTTCCATTTGTTCAAATTCACGCGAGCGAAAAATGAAATTACCGGTCGTGATTTCATTGCGAAAAGCCTTTCCGATCTGACCGACACCAAACGGTAGTTTGACACGCGTAGTGGAAATGACATTATCGAAATTGACAAAAATGCCCTGGGCCGTTTCCGGCCGTAAATAGACTTCAGAAGCAGAATCTTCCGATGGACCAAAGTGGGTTTTGAACATTAAATTGAATTGGCGGGCGGGTGATAGTTCCGAACTGCCGCAGTTCGGGCAGGCGATTTTTTCCAATTTGATGGTTCTCTGGCCGCCGCAATGGGGACAGTCGGAATCGCGATAATGCGCTATTTCGCGAGCGTATAAATCGGGAAAATGCGCCGCGAATTCCTTTTTTACTTCAATTAAACCATCATTGACGTAAAAGTTAAAATTACAATTGGAGCATTTGAAATAGGCTGGAGCTTTATCCTCCCGGAAACGCGCCTGACATTTCTTGCAATCAATCAGTGGGTCATGAAAATTGGCGACGTGCCCGGAGGCTTCCCAGACTTTGGGGTGCATCAATATAGCGGCGTCCATACCGACGACATTTTCCCGACTGGTGACCATATCATGCCACCACAAATCTTTGACATTACGCTTAAGTTCGACACCAAGTGGTCCATAATCCCAGGTACTGCTCAGCCCGCCATAAATATCACTGGATTGAAAGATGATGCCGCGCCGTTTACATAGCGAGACTAATTTATCCATTTGTTCGTTACTAACTTGTTTTCCCATTTTTTCCCTAATTTTCACATTTCAATATTTAATTTACAAATAGTTCAGAAGGAAATTTCTAATTAAGCAACTTGTGATTTTTCACTCGTCTGCTGTTTCAGTTTTGCATTTTGGGCAAATCAGCAGAACACTGCCATCACGTTTAATCTTGCGTTCCAGAAATTGGCTATCGCAGTTCTGGCAGGGGCGAGCCACCGGTTCATTCCAGGTAGCGAACTTGCAGTTCGGGTAGCGATTACACCCGTAAAAAATTTTGCCTTTTTTGGTGCGCTTTTGAACGATTTGCCCGTCGCAATCTGGTTCCGGGCATTTGATATTCAAAGTGAATGGTTCGGTCGTTTTACATTTAGGATATTTGGTGCAAGCCCAAAATTTGCCGAAACGCCCATCTTTAATTGTCATCGGACTGCCGCAGTTGGGGCAGGTTTTGGATTCGGTCGGCGCAACCGGCGCGGTATTTAACGGCCGGGTGTTTTTACATTCGGGAAAGGCTGAGCAGGCCAGAAAGCGCCCATTGCGACTCCATTTGATGACCATCGGAGCGCCGCAGATCTCGCATTTTTCATTAGTTTTTTCCTGGAGGCCGGTTTTGATTTCGCGGCGCTGGGCTTGGAGCTCTTCGAGCGATTTATGAAAAGGCTGATAGAATTCGCTGATGACCTTTTGCCATTCTTTACGATTGCCTTCAATGTCATCCAGTTCGGCTTCCATTCGAGCGGTGAACTTGACATTGAAAATATCAGGCATTCCTTCCACTAGTAATTTATTGACGGTTTTACCGAGATCGGTTGGCACCAGATAGCCACCTTTACGTTCAACGTATTTACGGGTAATAATTGTCGAAACGATGGTGGCATAAGTGCTTGGGCGACCGATACCGAGATTATCTAACTCCTTGATAAGCGTACCTTCGGTAAAGCGGGGCGGCGGTTCGGTAAATTTTTGCTCCGGTTGGAGCTCTAACAAGGTGAGCCGGTCATCTTTTTGTATACTGATCGGCAGAGCAATTTTTTTCTCGTCCTCGGCTTTTTCCTCGCGCCAGGCACGCAAGTAGCCGTCAAAAATCAAATCACTGCCAGTAGCGCGAAAAAGGTAATTATCGGCTGTCACATCTATAATTTTTTGTTTGTAAACAGCCGCAGACATCTGACAGGCGGCGAAGCGATTCCAAATTAGAGTATAAAGCTTTTTCTGCTCGGGCGAAAGGTAGGGAGCAACGACTTCGGGCGTGTATTCAAAATGCGTGGGGCGAATTCCTTCGTGCGCGTCTTGCACGTTTCTTTTAGTAGTTTTAAAATGGCGCGGGTTAGGTGGAAGAAACTTTGCGCCGTAATGTTTTTCGATATATTCACGGATACCGGTGATAGCTTCCTTAGAAATACGTACTGAATCAGTGCGCATGTAGGTTATCAAGCCGACCGGCTCACCACCAATTTCGACACCTTCGTAAAGATTCTGAGCAATGCGCATAGTTTTTTCCGGCGAGTAGCGAAAACGGCGCGTGGCTTCCTGTTGCAGGGTGCTGGTCGTGAAAGGTGGCGCGGGTGATTTGGTGACTTCTTTCTCTTCGATATTGCTGACTTGATAGGTAGCATTTTTCAGAATCGCTAAATGCTTGTTGGCGTCGGAGGTGTTCGAAATAGCGATTTTTTTATTATCAATTTTAATGAGCTTGGCAGAAAATTTTTCGTTTTGGGGTGTCTGGAGCAGTGCCGTTATTTCCCAGTATTCAAGAGGAATGAACTGCTCGATTTCGACTTCGCGTTCACAAATGATACGCACCGCGACGGACTGCACACGACCGGCGCTCAATCCACTATAAAGTGTGCGCCATAGAAAAGGGCTGACTTGGTAACCGACCAGCCGATCGAGAACGCGTCGGGCTTGCTGGGCATTCACCAGGCTCATATCTATCTGGCGCGGATGGCTAAGTCCATAACGAATGCCACTTTCGGTTATTTCATTGAAAAGAACTCGTTGAACGCGATCGGATGGAACGTCAATAACATTGGCTATATGCCAGGCAATTGCTTCACCTTCGCGGTCTGGATCAGGGGCTAAATAAACACGTTGAGCAGATTGAGCGGACTCTTTCAGATTACTTATAATTTTAGATTTGCCTTTGATTGTAACGTATTTCGGTTTGAAATCGTGTTGAAGATCAACACCGAGTTCTTTCTCCGGTAAATCTTTGATGTGACCAACCGAAGCCATGACTTTAAAATTGTTACCGAGGTATTTTTTGATAGTCTTGGCTTTAGATGGCGATTCGACGATTAATAATTCCATATCACTTTACGTTCCTTAAGGCGGGGTAAATTACAAATACTGATCAGAATTCCAAGCATTTTTAAAATAAAAATTGTTCATCTCAAAAATACTCACAGATATTAAGACTTCCACTAATTTTAAGAAAAATACCCGCGCTTTTTGATTATCAGATTAGTTTTCGCCTCATCATCCAATTTTATTGAATCACGAAAAAAAAGATGTTTATTACCATCGCTGAAAGTAATAATAGTGAATTCCGAAATACCGAATCCGGTCTTAGGAAAGGGATAAAATATGAACGCACAAAAACTGACCTGCACGTTTTAAGATAGGTAAGCACAATAGATTTTAATAATTTTTAAAAAAATGTAATTTAATATCCAGTTAAAGTAATATCATTCTGATTATCAGCATATTAGCAGATAAGTTCGGGAAATATTAGGGGATATCCTGGTGCTTGGTGTATTGACATTCTGATTATAAATAACTTAAATTTCACAGCTTTTTTAAAATAATTGATCCATTCATGAAATTGATCTGGGCTTACTAACCTCCTGCGGGAGTGATATAGATGGTGAGTGTAGCTCAGTATGGTAGAGCGACAGGTTGTGGCCCTGTTGGCCGCGGGTTCAAGTCCCGTCACTCACCCGCTCTTTTTAATGGCGCTATCGTCTAGTGGTTAGGACACCACGCTTTCAATGTGGTAACCGGAGTTCAATTCTCCGTAGCGCTACCAATCGTTCCAAGTCTTTTCTTTAGCCTTTATTTCTTTTTAAAGGCGCTATCGTCTACCCGCCTATTGGTCATGCGACCATTAGTCGGGCAGGGTGGTTAGGACACCACGCTTTCAATGTGGTAACCGGAGTTCCCCGCCTGACCCGCCAGTGCCAGCCACGCGGGCAGGAATTCTCCGTAGCGCTACCAATCGTTCCAAGTCTTTTCTTTAGCCTTTATTTCTTTTTAAAGGCGCTATCGTCTACCCGCCTATTGGTCATGCGACCATTAGTCGGGCAGGGTGGTTAGGACACCACGCTTTCAATGTGGTAACCGGAGTTCCCCGCCTGACCCGCCAGTGCCAGCCACGCGGGCAGGAATTCTCCGTAGCGCTACCAATCGTTCCAAGTCTTTTCTTTAGCCTTTATTTCTTTTTAAAGGCGCTATCGTCTACCCGCCTATTGGTCATGCGACCATTAGTCGGGCAGGGTGGTTAGGACACCACGCTTTCAATAGTAATAATCAAATAGTCAATTAATTGAGCGCTTTTACAAACTTTATGTTTTTTCTCGTGATTTATTTGTTGAAATTGATATAAAAAGAACGTATAATTTTACGGAATGAAATATAATAGATTATTGATTCATAACTATCCCAGACTATAGTCATTATGCGATTGACTAAAAATCAACAAAAT
>JAGNGI010000078.1 GCA_018002295.1 Fidelibacterota bacterium | reverse complement strand
CAATTGTTATGATAGGTGGATTAACATTGATTTTGATTAATGTTTTATTGACGAGATTAACAATGATTAAAACCATAAAAAATTACGCCCGCTAACATATGGTATAGTGCATACGGGTTTCAGCGGTAAGGCAAGCGGTATCATTCGCATCAAAATTTGTAACTGGGAATAGGTTCGCAGCTACGAAATCCCCTACGACACCATACCGCCGACCGATATGTTTCAGGCTAAAAAAGACGACAAAATAAACTAATAACTAAAAATATGGCTTCAAAATATCAAGAAAACGAAAGAGCAAAAGCAGTAGACTTAATCAAATCTGGAAATAAAGTTTTTTATGGTGCTAAGGCTGGAAAAAAATTCAGAGGAAATAATCGAGATTTTGTTCTATATGATAGTTTGAAGAACATTTATCAGCCAATTGTAAAAGATGTAGTTGATTATTTTGATAAAAATATTATTTCTTGGTGGGGAGGCAAAAATCCAACCGGACATGTTTTATCTTCACAGATTGCGTATTTGAATCATTTATTCCAAATCAGAAATGACAAGTTAGCTGTTTTGAAAATTCTTGAAAACATTTCGCCAGACTTCATAGATGTTTTTCAAATAGATACTGACAAATTCTTACCTGCCTATATTCAATTTGAGGCAGTTAGTGATAATGATTATTTAAACGAAGGACAACCAACTCGTGGCAGCAATTGTACTTCAATTGATGCTTTGATTTATGCCAAACATAAAAATGGAGAAAAATGGTTAATCCCTATAGAATGGAAGTATACAGAATTCTACAATGATGCAGACAAGTCAATCGAAGACAGCGATAAAAAATCCGTAGGACATGTAAAAGGAGATGAAGCAAAAGGAATAGAAAGACTGAATAGATATTGCTATAATACTAAAGGCAGACTAATAGATGACTCCAAATACCTTAAAACTGTGGAGCAGTATAGGAACTCTGTTTATTTTTTTGAACCGTTTTATCAGCTAATGCGTCAGACATTATGGGCTGAGCAAATGATAAAAAATAAAAATCGAGAAACACTAAAAGCAGACAACTTTATTAATTTGCACGTAATACCAGAGAATAATGAAGACCTATTGAAAAAAGTCTATAAGTGTAGTGGACTCGACATGGAGAAAACATGGAGAAATCAACTTATTGACCAATCCAAATATCGAATAATATCACCAGAATTATTGTTAAATGGTATTGACTCGAAAAAATATAACGACTTATTAGTTTATTTGAAGACAAGATATCAATGACAAAAAAGCCCGAAAGTATAACAGGCGGTATATTTTATTGCCGAGTTATTGCTAAAATGAAAGGTTGTGACTCGCTTCAAACTTCATCGTGGCTTGACAGTGGTGAGCTCCGCAATCGTCAACAAAAACATACCGCTGTCCGTTAGATAAAATCGCTAAAATGAGGTAATAATATGCCAACAAAAAGAGAAAAAATCATAGCAAAGGCGATAGAGATACTCAAATCAAATCCAAATGGCGTTCGCTATTCAGACCTTGTGAGAAAAATAACTGAGGAATTCGCTGATATTCCTGTAAATACTATTTATGGAACAGTCTGGAATTTAGAGACACGTATGCCTAATGAGGTTTATAAACCTGCACGAGGACTTTTTCGCCATCTTACATTTAGAGAGAAAGAGATTAAAGAGGAAGAAAAACCACCATCAGAAGAAGAAATAAAAGAAGAGGATTTTTACAAGCCTTTTGCTCGTTGGCTTGTTGATGAGGTGGAAGAATGTACCAAAGCGATACCACTCGGAGGAAATAAATTTAAAGATAAATGGGGAACACCAGATGTAATAGGAAAGCGAGAACCGCGCAGAAGTGACATCGTTAAAGCACCTACCGAAATTATTTCAGCAGAAATTAAGGCAGGTACAAGAGATTTAATTACAGCGTTTGGGCAAGCTTGTTCATATAAGCTATTTAGTCACAAATCCTATATAGTGATCCCCAAAAACTCATCCGAAAGTGACATTTCAAAGCTCGATGCCTTATGTTTAATTTTCGGAATAGGCTTAGTTTTATTTGATAGTAGCAAACCAAGTGATCCGAAATTTGAAATCAGAGTCCGCCCCACCAAACATGAACCTGATATGTTTTATGTGAATACTTATATGAAAATGTTAGAGAAAGATTTATTTGGAGAATAAAGATATGAAGCGCCTTCGCCTAACACAGCCTAAAAAGTTCATACGCCAGAGGCGATCTTACCCAAATTCCGTTATCAGCGGAACTTTTAAAAATTCGAATACACTGTATTCATCGAGATTAGATTACGAAGAAGGCTAATATGAGATTATTAATAGTATCAAACAGGTTGCCTATCACAGTAATAGAAAAGGAAGGTCGGTTAAGATTTCAAGATAGTACGGGAGGCTTAGTTTCAGGTCTAAGTGCCTATCTAGATTCTTTGAAAGGTTCATCTTTTACCAGAGCAAATCATATCTGGGTGGGCTGGCCGGGGACAGTAGTCGAAGATAAATTAAAAAAGAGATTAAGCACAAAGCTACAAGACGATTTCGATGCTTATCCTGTTTTTCTTGCGGAAAAAACGATGGAAAAATTCTACCACGGATTTTGCAATAAAACGATCTGGCCTCTCTTTCACTACTTTACTTCCTATGTTGAATATGATGAAGAATGCTGGGAACATTACCAACGGGTAAATGAGGCTTTCCGCGATGCAGTGATGGAAATTATTAAACCGGATGATATTATCTGGATACATGACTACCACCTTATGTTGCTTCCCAAGATTTTAAGACTAAAAATATCCAACCCTATCGGATTTTTCCTGCATATACCTTTTCCAACTTTTGAAATATTTCGACTTCTCCCGGGCACGTGGCGCAGAGAAATATTACAGGGTCTTTTAGGCGCTGATCTTATTGGATTCCATAGCTACGATTATACTCAGTATTTCTTAAGATGTGTACTACGCATTTTGGGTTACGAGCATAATATGGGCCAGATCATCATAAATGATCGTATTATAAAAGCTGATACATTTCCGATGGGAATAGATTTTCAAAAATTTTATAATGCCGTAAATAGTCCGGAAGTTCAGAAGGAGAAAAACGAATTTCAAAAGACTTTAGGCAATTTTAAGATCATCCTTTCGATAGACCGTCTGGACTATACCAAGGGTATCCTCAACCGCCTACGAGGTTACGAAGCGTTCCTTGACAAAAATCCCCAGTGGCATAGGAAAGTGATTCTCGTTTTGATAGCTGTCCCTTCCCGCATCGGGATAGAACATTACCGGGAGATGAAAAGACAGATGGATGAGCTCATCGGAAAAATTAATGGCAGATTCGGTAGTATCAACTGGACGCCTATTTTATATCAATTTAAATTTGTACCTTTCAATCAGCTGGTCGCCCTTTATAATATCAGCGATGTAGCTTTAATCACCCCTTTAAGAGATGGGATGAATCTCATTGCCAAAGAATACATTTCAGCCAAAGCCGATAGTGCCGGGGTTTTAATCCTCAGCGAGATGGCGGGTGCGGCTAAGGAATTAGGCGAGGCTATCATCATTAACCCTAATAACCTCCCAGAAATTACAGATGCTTTAAAGATAGCGTTGGAAATGCCTAAAGAAGAACAGTTAAAGCGTAACCAGGTGATGCAGAAACGTTTAAAACGCTATGATGTGGTCAAGTGGGCAGATGATTTCATCCAAGATTTGCTATCCTTAAAAGAAAATCAAAAGAATTTCAATGCGAAACTATTGAGTTCGGCTATCAGAAATCGGCTTATCAAAGATTTCAGCCAAGCAAATCGCAGGCTTATCATTCTCGATTACGATGGGACATTGGTTCCCTTTGTCGACCAGCCCCAAATGGCAAGCCCGGATGAGCAGCTTTTAGAGATTTTACAATCGCTGGCGGAAAATCCAAAAAACGAGATCGTTCTAATAAGTGGACGTGATAAAGATACCCTTCAAAACTGGTTTGGCAAGCTTGATATCGGCTTGGTAGCGGAGCATGGCGTCTGGCTCAAGGAGAAAAACAAAGACTGGGACATAATTAAACCGTTAACCAATGATTGGAAATCAAAAATTATTCCGCTCCTTGAGGTATATACCGATCGTTTACCCGGTTCTTTTATAGAAGAGAAGGAATTTTCTGTGGCGTGGCATTATCGGATGGCAGAACCTGAACTTGGTTCTTTACGGGCAAAAGAACTCACCGATTACTTATTCAATTTTATCGCCAATATTGATATTCAGGTGCAACAGGGGAAAAAAGTGGTTGAAATTACTAATGCAGGCATAAATAAGGGTGCCGCTGGACTTCAATGGATTGGAAAAAAGGATTTTGATTTTATATTAGCAATAGGCGATGACTGGACTGACGAAAACCTATTCGAAGTACTTCCCGAAAGAGCTTATTCAATCAAGGTTGGTATGGTTGAAACTCATGCCAGGTTTAGTCTCTATAATCATACCGAAGTTATTGAATTGCTCAAGAACTTGTTGAAAGTCAATGGAAACTAAGAAATGGAGAGTAATATCATATTAAAGTTTAGTCTCGATAAATTGGAATTCATAATAAGCCTAAACTATAATTAAGGGGATAAGAAAATGGCGAAATTAATTGACTATCGAGGAATTGTCGGCGATAAAGTAATTACTGGCATATTCCAAAAAGCACGGGGCTTATATGGCAAAAAAATTATCCACCTGAATTCTACCTATATGGGCGGTGGAGTGGCTGAAATTTTAAACAGTCTCGTACCGTTGATGAACGACGTCGGTCTCGATACTGGTTGGCGGATCATCAGAGGCAATCCCGATTTATTTACCATAACCAAAAAATTCCATAATGCACTCCAGGGCGATCCGATCAACCTGAGCGATATGAAAAAAGAAATTTACATTAAAGCCAGCGAGGACTTTTCGGTTTTTACTCATCTCGATCACGATTGTGTCATTATTCACGACCCACAACCGCTCCCGCTGATTAGATACTACGTCAAACAACAACCCTGGATTTGGCGCTGTCACGTTGATATTTCGCATCCCAATCCGGTATTATGGGATTTTCTGAAGGCGTTTATCCTCAAATACGATTTAGCAATTGTATCTCATGAAACTTATAAAAAAGACGATATTTATATCGAACAAAAGGTTATTCCACCGGTGATTGACCCACTTAGCCCTAAAAATAAAGAATTGTCCGAAAAGGATACCAAGCGATTTTTAAAAAAATTTGGAATACCGATAGATAAACCGCTTCTTACTCAAATCTCGCGCTTCGATAAGTGGAAAGACCCGGAGGGCGTCGTAAGAATTTTTAAAAAAGTCAAAAAACAGGTTGATTGCCGTTTGGTTTTATGTGGCAGTATGGCTACTGACGACCCGGAAGGTATGAAAATATATCAGAAAGTTGTGGACTATTCTAATCATCTAATCCAATCCGGGGATATTATTCCCATTACCTCCGAAAATAACATTCTCGTCAATTCTCTTCAGCGTTATTCCGACGTCATAATCCAGAAATCTATCAGAGAAGGGTTTGGATTGGTAGTAGCGGAAGCACTCTGGAAAAAAGCCGCTGTAGTTGCCTCCAATGTCGGTGGAATACCCCTTCAGGTCATTGACGGTGAAACGGGTTTTCTTTGCGAACCCAATGATGAAGAGGCCTTCGCCGAACGGATAATTCAATTAATGAAAGATAAAAAACTGAAAGAAAAACTGGGGCAAAACGGCAAAGAGCATATCAAAAGTAACTTCCTCATTACCCGCCTGCTTTGTGATTATCTGGATGTAATCAGATCGTTATTATCCTGACACTGTAGCTAATCTCATTTATTTCCTTTATTATAAAAACACGCCAAGCAGAAAATCTAAATCGCACTTATATCTTGAGTCTTAATAACCTGTTTTGGATTAGTTTACGATAAGGTTATTAAAAAACATTCCGTTTTCTTTACCTTTAAAATGCTTTCTCTAAAATCCAAGAATCCTTCTTCAGCCAAAATTTGCCATTTTAATGACAAATTCTACCGGTAATTGAAAGAGTAAAAAAGTCATTGATAATAAGAATTTAGACTTTTAAATTGCAAATAGTTTTCTGAGGAGGTAAATATGTTAAAGAAAGGATTAGTTGCTTTAAGATTAATGGTTTTTTCAGTTTTGACAGTCTCTATTGCGGGGGCTCAAAACTTAGGACTCACCGAGTTTCCGATTGCAGTAGGTGAAGAAAGCGCTTTTTGCGGTGGTGGTGCTTCCGGCAGTACCAATGGGTTAATCGGTATTCTTGGTGACGCTCAAAGCCGATTTAATATCACCGCCCAGTTGATATCTCAAACTGGTATTTCAGGTAGTAGAATTTCATTAGGACAAGCCACTACGGCTTCTTTTCCTGCTGGATTGCCTTTAGTGGCATTCGACGGGACGAATTATCTTGTGGTTTGGATGGAAGAGATTACCTCAACCAATTACGAGGTCTATGGACAATTTATCGACACTTCCGGTAATCTGGTGGAAACAGCTTTTCTTATAGCCACGACTAATGCTGAGGAAGAGGACAAATTAAGGGCTCCGGCGATAGCCTTTGGTGGTAACACCTATCTAGTAACCTGGGTTAACAATGGTGCTCTGATTGGACGACTCATAGACAAATCAGGAAATCTCGTAGGGACAGAAATATCTATCAACAGCAGTGCCCGTGAGAATGCAGTAGCCTTTGATGGCACAAGTTATCTAGTAGCTTGGGTAGATGAAATTCCTGACACCGATAGAACTATCTCCGCACAGTTGGTAAGTCAACAAGGCGCATTGGTAGGTGGAAATTTCATCGTTGACGACAGTTCCTATCCCAGTGACAATCCAATATCTATTGGCTTTGACGGTTCAAGGTATTTGATAGTTTTTCATGAAGAAATGGAGAACGAAGAATGGGACCTTTATGGGCGCTTTGTAACTACCGCCGGTACAGCTGCAGAGAGAATCGCCATTGCGGATGAGACTGGAGATCAGCAGTTTCCTGCGATAGCCTTTGACGGAACTAACTATTTAATAACCTGGTTCGATGGATCAGCTGGAAGTTCTAAAGGAAGATTCTTCAATACCTCTGGTACTCCGTTAGACCTCGAATTTACCATATTTGGTCCATTAGAAAATAAATTTCCATTACTTACCGGGGTCTCTTTCGCCTCTGATCGTTTTTGCGCAATCACTACCAGAGTTGATGAGGATTTCACTGATGGTGATGTCTATGGGGTATTTATCTCACCCTCTACGGGAATTGATGAAAGCAATTCTCATCCCGCTCCGGCTACGTTCGAACTTATCGGAAACTATCCCAACCCGTTCAACGCCTCCACTTCTATCAAATACACTCTTCCTACGAGCGCTCAGGTTGAAATTGCCATTTACAATATTCAGGGACAATTAGTGCGGACGCTTTCCAGAGGAGAAGAATCGTCAGGAACTCACCTTGCAGTTTGGAATGGAAAGGATAATATCGGTAGGAATGTCAGCAGTGGTGTCTATTTCTTTCAGCTGAAGACGTCAATGGGCATTCAGGAAATGAGGAAAATGCTTCTCCTCAGATGATCTGCTAACCTTTACCTAACGGCTGATAATAAAGACTCTCCAGCGCGAGTCAATTCAATTCTCATATTCTGAGTTTATGAGGTATTTTTACAATAAATTTACACGTAATTAATGTGAGGTAATACAATGAATAAGCCAAACCGATTCCTTTGTCTGTTACTGTTAACTTCGATCCCGATTTGGGCTGAAACACAGCCGACTTTTTCCGATTATCCTATATCAGCTGTGGACATTAAAAACGTGGAAATTAAC